>NC_018721.1:4013129-4321832 GCF_000153485.2 Psychroflexus torquis ATCC 700755
AAATTAATGCAATTATTTGCGTAAACTGAATACTATAGAAAACGAAAGTGCATCAGAAAAGACTGAATCCTATTGAACGTATGACTTGAGCTTCATCAATTCCTTAAAAGACTTTCGATAGGATTGACCAATAGGAACCTTTGCATTAGCCAATTCAATTAGGTTTCCAATTACAGAACGGATTTTAGATACCGACACACTATAAGATTTATGTACTCGCAAAAAATCATCAAAGGGAAGCAACTCTTCAATAGAAGACAAGCGCTCCAAGGTTAAGATTATCTTTCCCTGATAGTGAATCTTACAATACTGCCCATAACCTTCCACGTAATCAACCTCATCAAACCTCAATTGATTGTGCTTTTTGTCAGCTTTAGTAAAAAAAGTGTTTGCTTTTTTATCTTCTTTTTTCTTACTGAGCTGTTTCTTTTTTAAGCGTTGTATCGCACTATAAAATCGATCCAAGCTGTAGGGTTTTAACAAGTAGTCGGCAACATCCAATTCATAGCTTTCTAGGGCATATTTCTCATAGGCAGAATAAATAATCACTTGTGGCTTATTTTTCAACATCTTGAGCATAGAGATACCTGTGATTTTAGGCATATTGATATCTAGAAAAAATTAGGTCGGTAGTATTTTTTTTCAGCCACTCCATTGCATCAATGGCGTTATAAGATTGGTGAGCCAGTTCCAAAAAATCAAATGCCCTCGCATAATTAATAATGACATCATGTGATAGGGGTTCATCATCAACTATGAGATACTTCATCTATTTTGTCAATTGTGAGTGAAACATCGCATATGCCATTTTCATCTTTAATAGTCAAACTATGGACCTCAGAATAAGCTAAATTTAGTCTTCGTTTTAAATTTATTAATCCTTTTTCTTCTTGTTTTTGTTTATTATTTTCATATTTATTTTTCACATGAAATTGGAGTTTACCTTTCTGAAGCTGCAATGAACAATGAATATAACCTCCTTTAATCATGGATTCTGCGCCATGTTTAAAAGCATTCTCTAGCAAATTGATGAAAAGTAAAGGAAGTACTGGATAAGAAAGTTCGTCTATTTTAGATTCAAATTGAATTTCTGTTTTGTTGCTTAAACGTATTTTTTGAATTTCAAAATAGTTATCCAAATAGTCCATCTCTTCTTGTATGGTTACATAGGGTTTACTCGGATCATAAATGACATATCGCATCAATTCAGAGAGTTTTAGTATTGCTTTGGGCGCTTTTTCAGAATTACTAAGACTAAGGGAATACAGGTTATTCAGCGTATTGAAAAAAAAGTGTGGATTAATTTGATTTTTTAAACTGTCGAGTTCAGTTCTAAGGGTCTCACTTTCAAGTTTATCGATCTTACTTTGTTGCTCAAACCATCCGAGTGATAAGTAAAAAGGCATAGAAACTAAATAGGTTATGAAAAATAGATAGACATGAATAAGATAACTCGGAATAAAAAATGACTTTTCTGGTTCTGTAGTCATCAGTTGCAATTGGTTTCCCTCATTAATATTCGAATTGAGAGAAAATATAAATGCACAGACTAAGAGGGTTCCCAGAATGTACAAACCCTGTTTTACAAAACTGCCTTTTTTTAAGTAACGCGGTGCCAAAAAATACCAGTTTAAATTGATTAAAAGTATAAAAGGAAAGCAAATCCATAAGACATATATTAACCTCGCACTTAAAGATCTTTAATTTTATGCAGCATATTTGATGCTCTCATGTTTAAAATATTTTGCTACCCTTTCGCTATCATTTTGAAGCATTTTCATATGATTCTCTAAATTTTCTTTCATTTTTTCTTGTGTTTTTGGTGCCGGTTTATCCGAGAGTCCATACTTTAAATCGCAATTCAGATATTCATCTGGGTTTCGCTCAGGTGAGTATGATGGCAGGTAAAATAGTTCTATGGTTTCGCCATTTTCTTCCGCCCATTTCTTTACAACTTTACTATGATGGACTCGTAAATTATCAAGGATTAAGAATACTTTGGTTTCTTGCGATTTGATGAGCTGTTCTAAAAATTGAATAAATACATCTGAGTTCATATTTTCTTTATATATCATAAACTGAATTAAACCCTGATTTGTAACTGTAGAAATCATGTTGATTGAAAACCGCTTCGACATATGTTTTTTAACAGGAGTTTTTCCTTTTGGAGCATAGGAACGTCCATGATGATTATTGTTTTTTACACCCGTTTCATCCCCCCAATGAATAGTTGCCTTCTCTTGTTTTGCCTTCTCTTTTATTGCTGGATATTCTTCGTCTAACCATTTTTGAACTTTTTTGGAACATTGTTCATAAGCTCTCTTTTTTGGCTTTTGAGGCGTGAATCCCCAAGCGTTGAGATAATTACCGACAGCTCTTCTTCCGATTGTAATACTAAACTCTCTTGCTATCAAATCCCTTACTGCCCTTGTAGTCCACAAAGCATAATCTAACTTTAGTTGATCGGGCATTACATCAATAATCATTTTTTGGATTGCAGCTTCTTGATCTTTATTGAGTAGTTTTCGATCTTCTGATTTGACTCCTCGTTTTTGATATGACAAAGATTTATGACCTTCTTTATTGTAAAGCTTCCACCAATCTCTAACAGTATTTACATGAACACCGTAAAACAGAGCTATGTCTTTTTTTTTATCTCCACGTTTTATCATTTTTACAGCATCCCTTCGAATTATACCTCTTTCCTGATCAGAAACACTCCTTAAGTCTATTTTTTCCATCTATAAATATACGAAATATTTAACTATAAATAAAGAACTATTGATTCGAAGTTAATAACGTAGGATGTGATGGGATTCCATCTGATAAACTTTCAGCTAATTGTCTGTTTTAGGTCATAGTCTAAATGTTTCTAATCCAAATGAGTACTTGAGCTGCAATTAAAAATATCGAATGTGTGTTTTCTTAATTTTCATCTTTTTTATAATTAAAACCAAATTATATTTATAATGCCGTATGAATAAATTGAATTATTTTTTGATTGATTGAAATCAAAAATAACTAGCATAGCCTTAGCTACGGTAATTATTTTTGATGAAAAGCAGGCTAAAAAGAAACGATTTATTGCGTCATTATAGGTCTAATTTGGTATAAGTGATTCTTATAGCAGCAATTTAGCCTAGCCATTTACACTATTAAAGTTTAATGAACCAACCCCTTCAAAATCATCACCAACGCGCATTTTTTTTATAAATTAAGGGAAGAGTAGTAACTACTATGTGAAAGTAGAAAAAGAAAATAGACACTACTCATTACGCACAACTCAATACTCATCTTAGTTCGATATTAAATTTTCAACAGTTTTAGTTTTAGTTTTAGTATTTTCCTTAGAGTGAGTAATTATTTGCCTTATTTTTTGGTTTAATTATATTCAAATTAATTTTAGTTACGGTAAAGTAAAATTGGTTTAGGTCTTATTTTGGGGTTGATAAGTAAAGGGGTAAAATATTTTTTCTATAATTTCATTATAATTTTTTTATTCCAATTTTATTAAATATATTTGTCACTTATTATAATCAATAAATTACATTAAAATGAACAAAGGAACAGTTAAATTTTTCAATGACACTAAAGGGTTTGGATTCATCACAGAAGAAGGTGTTGATAAAGATCATTTCGTTCACGCTTCTGGATTAATCGATGAGATTAGAGAAGGTGACGAAGTTGAATTTGATTTACAAGAAGGAAACAAAGGGTTAAATGCAGTAAACGTAAGAGTTCTCTAATATCTATCCATATTTTTCTAAAGAAGCCCTATCAAACTTGATGGGGCTTCTTATTTTGCTACAATTCATCTTTTGAACATGGTTTTTACCAGTAGCAAATATCTTCTCCAAAAGTTTTCTATTTAAATTTAGCCTTAACACGCGATTACCAAAATTAGCTAGTCGCTGATTACTTTTATTGGTAAGTCATTCCAGCTATGATAATATGAATCTTAAGGCAGTCATATCTAGAAAATAGTTCAATTAACTATCTAAAAGCTTAGAAATAAGCTGGCCTATACTCATAAACGACTTCATATTAAAAATCATAAATCGGAGAATTTATTCTAAACTTACTCTCCTTAATTATCTTCTGTTTACTAAACCTTGAAAGAACCCAAGAAAGAACCTAAGGAAAGGTCATTGTAAAATAGGTCAAGAAATTCGTTTGTTTTTCTCTAACTTAGGGATGTTGAAGGACTCAGTATGTTTTTAAGAATTATAAACTGGTTTATATGTTAAAAAATATTTTATTAGAACGCGAAATATATGCATCAGAAGAACATAAAATGATGCAAAAAATGATTCAGGATTTCATTAGCAATGAAATTATGGATCATACAGAAGAATGGGAAGAAAAGGGAATGGTTAGCCGAGACATCTGGGAACGTGCTGGAGAATTGGGTTTGCTGTGTATCGATGTGCCTGAACATTATGGAGGAAGTGGTTTAGATTTTAGCTTTAGCGCCTTATTTATTGAAGAATTGGCAAAAGAAGGCATAAGTGGACCTGGTTTTTCATTACATTCAGACATTGTTGCACCTTATCTTTTAAAATACGGTACCGAAGCTCAGAAGCAAAAATACCTACATCTTATGGCTGCTGGAAAAATGATTACATCCATAGGTATGACCGAGCCAAACTGCGGTAGTGATCTTCAAGCTATTAAAACAAATGCGGTGGATAAAGGAGACCACTATTTGGTTAATGGACAGAAAACATTTATTACCAATGGTTATATGAGCGACATGTCTATAGTCGCTGTAAAAACCAAAATGGGAACAGGGGAAGAAGGAGTGTCTTTACTAATCATGGAAAGCAGCTTTAAAGGGTTTGAAAAAGGAACTCCCTTTAAGAAAATAGGAATGAAAGCCCAAGATACTTGTGAATTATTTTTTGATAATGTAAAAGTTCCCAAGGAAAATTTATTGGGAGAAGAAGGCTTAGGATTTAAAATTATGATGACAGAATTGGCTAGAGAACGGTTAACTGTAGCGCTCAATGCTATTGGTGGGGCAGAGGGAGCCATAGAAAAAACGTTGGCATATACATCTACAAGAACTGCTTTTAAACAACCTATTGCCGGATTCCAAAACACACAATTTAAACTGGCAGAATGTACTACACAATTACAAGTGCATCAAGCGTTTTTAGATCGGTGTACACTATTGGTATCAAAGCATAAGCTTACTGCTGAAAGTGCTTCCATGGCAAAGTATTCAGCAACAGAAATGCACGGCAAAGTCGTAGATGAATGCCTACAGTTATTTGGAGGTTATGGGTATATATGGGATTATCCAATTGCCCGCATGTATGCAGATAATAGGGTCGCTAGAATTTATGCTGGAACCAATGAGATTATGAAATTATTGATCGCTCGCGGTTTATTTAAAGACCTGTTTCAGCAAATGAAGGCCACTAAGAAAAAAACAATAAAAAACTAAGAAAATTGCTGAAGTCGTACCGAGAACTCTTTATATAACAAGAAACATCTCGATACATGCCGATGTGAAAGTCGGAATACTCGATTAGACAAAACAATTTAATATAAGCTTTTCACACCTCACCAATTCTAGTTTATTTTATTCATTTCTATCAGTGAAATTAGTATCGAGAACTCTTCATAGAACAAGAAACATCTCGATACATCCCGACGGAAAAGTCGGAATACTCGATGAAATAAAACAACTTAATATGAAATTTTCACAACCAATCAATTCTAGTTTATTTTACTCATTTCTTTGAGTGAAATTAGTATTGATAACTCTTCATAGAACAAGAAACATCTCGATATATCCCGACGGGAAAGTCGGCATATTCGATAAGAAAAAACAACTTAAAATAAGCTTTTCAGAACCAATCAATGCTAGTTTATTTTACTCATTTCTATGAGTGAAATTAGTATCGAGAACTCTTCATAGAACAAGAAACATCTCGATAAATCCCGACGGGAAAGTCGGAATACTCGATGAGACAAAACAACTTAATATGAGCTTTTCACAACCAACCAATGCTAGTTTACTTTACTCATTTTTATAAGTGAAATTAGTATCGAGAACTCTTCATATAAAAAGAAACATCTCGATACATCCCGACGGGAAAGTCGGGATATTCGATAAGACTAAACAACTTAAAATAAGCTTTTCACAACCAATCAATGCTAGTTTATTTTATTCATTTCTATCAGTGAAATTAGTATCGAGAACTCTTTATATAACAAGAAACATCTCGATACATGCCGACGTGGAAGTCGGAATACTCGATGAGACAAAACAACTTAATATGAGCTTTCACAACCAACCAATGCTAGTTTACTTTACTCATTTTTATGAGTGAAATATGTACCGAGAACTCTTTATATAACAAGAAACATCTCGATACATCCCGATAGGAAAGTCGGAATATTCGATGAGACAAAACAACTTAATATGAGCTTTCACAACCAACCAATGCTAGTCTACTTTACTTATTTTCATGAGTGACATTAGTATCGAGAATAAAATTTTTCGTTTTAAAACAGTGTTCGTACTATTCAAACGTATGGCGTTGCTCTGCTGTTGAAGAGGCATCTAGCAATTGGTTAAACTGTCTTATGCGATTAAAATCACGTGTAATCTCGGTAGATACAGCAACACCAACAATACCTATTTCCAATAGGGCAGCAACATCTTTTGTGGTAATCCCACCAACGCCTATAATGGGTATTGGGGTTTTTAAGACATCCGTTATCGCTCTATAACCGTCTAAGCCCAAAACTGGAGGTGTGTTAGCTTTCGTAGTGGTTTCTCTAAAAGGACCTAAGCGGATATAGTCTATTTCTTTATCTAATAATGTTTCGCACTCTTGTAAGGTATTTGCTATTCCCCCAATACTTTGCCAAGTGTATAAATGTGTTCTAGCTTCAGTAGGGCAAGGATCTGTGGGTCCTAAATACACACCATCTGCTTTAAGAGTTTTTGCAATTTTATAATCACCGTTAATAATTAATCGGGTTTGAAAATGTGTGGTGGTTTCTCTAGCGGCTTCTGCTATTTTTAAGAATTTTTTTTCTGAAATGCCTGCAGTATCCTTAGAATTGCTTTTTAAGTTTAGTTGTACTAATTCTGCACCATAAGAACAGGCTTTTTGGATGTTTTCTAGATGTTCTTCTGGAGAGTTCCCCTGGGATATATAATGTAGTTTAGGTATAACCATATCTTAATTCTTGATTCAAAAATATTAAAATTAGACGCCATGCAAAAATACAAATGTTTAACTGCCCAACGACAAAGATTTCTTTAAATGACGTTGTAAAGAAAGTCATTGGGTATTCATTGATGCCAATTTATAAAATTCGTCTGTTTTCGACCAGCCACTATTTAAAAAACCAGCCTGTCCTAAGTCTAGTCGAAGGGATAGGAGCTTAGTGGAATATGCGTAAAATAAAATGAGTATTCTGAATTAAAAAACCACCCCTTTTTTAATTTAATAGACCTTGAAACTAAACCTATTTTTTAAAAATCATAGTCGAAACCTTAGCACCATCAACTAACTTCAAATTTAAAATATACGCTCCCGTATTAAGGTCATTAATATTAATTTCTCCTGATTTGAAATTGATTTGAAATGTTTTTACTTGCTGTCCAAGAAGGTTGTAAATCGAAATTTCTTGTATGGTTTGTACCGATTCTATCATCAGCTTTTCTTCTGCTGGATTTGGATATATGGTGAAATCAACTTTACCAGTATCAAAATTGTCGGTACTTAGAACTGCAGAACTTGCTATCCAATTGCTAGCTAAAGAGTTATCAGAATTAACATTTATAAGTTCTAAATAAAAACCATCACCATCCGCAGTTTCTGGCCAAGGTGCTTCATCCAAATATTCCACTTGATCAATCAGATTTCCAAAAGCGTCTGATAACACTAAATTCTGACTTTTGTTCGATAAATCTCTGGTAAATGTATCAAAAGGAACTATCCCGTATTTATCCTGAAAACGTGTTGCATTTCCTACCAAATAAAGAGATTCTCCAGCTGCAATAGTTTCATTTTGATGAAATTGATAGGAGACACCTAGTTTGATCAAGTATATTCCTGTAAGATCTACAACTGTACTTCCACTATTTTGAATTTCTATAAATTCTAAGTCGTCACTTTCTGGAAATATATCTGTTTCTTGAGGATTGTAATCAATTTTGGTGATAACCAAAGATGGCGTTTGTACCGAGTTACAACTTGAAAAGTCACCAAGTTCGATTCCCATCCAGGTAATTCTCTCTTGTATCCAGCTTTTCATAGTGGTGACCTCTCCTGAAAAATCATCTATTGTATTCCAGCGTTCATCCTCACGAACTAAAGCTTCTGAAATCAATGCAGCAGTGCTATCAATTAAATTGGATATGTAATCGTAATTTAAGGGCTCTTCAGCTCGTGTGAGTTCATTAAATCGCTTAGATAAATAACATTTAAATGTGGGGTCTGCAAAAAGATCATTCCAAAAATTAGCCCCTGTATTACTAAATTCAAATTGCCATACATCCGTAAAACTTCGGTCAAAACCAAATTGAAATAAATCATTGCCATACGTTAGGTTATAATCCCAAACTGGACCTGCTCTTAATTTGCCGCCTCGATCCTTATGATAATAAGTACTGAGTGCATAGGCATCTACATTTGAAGCCATTTCTGCCACCAACATATAATCTATAAATGAAGGCACATCAATAACCGAAGGATAGCCATTTATAATATCAGAATTAGTAGCCGTTTGGTCTAGGTTTCGAAAGACAGATTCAATGTATGCAGATTGTTCTTCTGTAATATCATCTGAGTTTGGTTTCTCATGGATATATCCGGCTCCGTTATTGTTCCAAGCTTCAGGGTCATCATCATCAGGTCTATCAGTCTGCATAATATATCCTCCTGTAACCTCTGGAAATGTATTTTCATCGTCAGCTAGCTTTGCGATGTCCACACGGTCTCCATCGCGTTTTATCTTTTCTGAAAGCGCGTATAGACCTATGTAATCGCCATTGAGTACCACCTCACAATATTTTAAATTCACAGCATATTGTCCCATTTGCCTTGCCATTTCATAACTGATAAAATCACGCATCATACTTTTATCAAAAGCAAATGAATTCAAAATCCAGTCATTTTC
Organism: Psychroflexus torquis ATCC 700755; assembly: GCF_000153485.2. Classification (NCBI taxonomy): domain Bacteria; kingdom Pseudomonadati; phylum Bacteroidota; class Flavobacteriia; order Flavobacteriales; family Flavobacteriaceae; genus Psychroflexus; species Psychroflexus torquis. The sequence continues at coordinate 4,022,277 of NC_018721.1, forward strand.
CTTTGGCATTCCCAGCAATTTTACGTTATCATTTTCTGAACCATCATCTGATAAGGTAGAAAATCCATACGGCTTTTTAGGTAAAAGTTGAGATGAAGACCCTCGAATTTCGATGCTTATTGTACCTGAATAATCTAAGAATTCTTCATTGTCAGCATCACATACAAAATTTCTGGCTCCATCAGGTCTTTGAATTATTTTCATCGAACCAAAAATTCGAGGATCATCAGGAATTTCATCACCGTTATCGGTTTCTATAATAACAATAGGTAAATTACTATCTGTAAATGCTTCCGTGTCCACATCTTCTCCACAAACCCTTGACTCGTATAAAAAGTCATCGATATAAGCCATTACAAAATCAAAGTTGTTTTCTGAATTGACTTGAAGTAGAACTCTATTAAAGTCTGTTCGGGTAGTTGGATCAGGTGAATCTACATCGAAGTTGATATAATTGTCAGTAGCAAAGTTAAAAGAAACGTCTTGCCATTGATCTAGTACAATAGGTTTTATAATTTCAGATTGTGTAGTCCAAGGTTGGTCGATAGTGCCATCTTGTAATTTTAATGAAATTTGATTTGGTTGTGTTCCAGTAATGCTATTAGAAGGAACATAAATTTTCAGAGAAAAAGAACTATTAACAGTAAGATCAAAATTTTCATTGGTCTGAAAACGAACATTTGCATATTGACCGCCACTGTCTTCATATTTCATTACAGTATTAGAGGTGTTTATTTCTTCAGGAAATGGGTTTGAAAACAGCACATTAATTGTACAGGCGTCTTCTGTCCATGTATTTATGTTTCCGTCACCTTCAAAATCGTCATTTAGATTTGAAACTTGTGAAAAAAGAGTTAAGGAAAAACATATACTAGTTGCGACAAGAAGCAAGTGTTTCATAAATTGTTTTTATATACAAAGTTAACCTATATAAGTTTTTTTAAATGCAAATCGTACTATACAAAAACTATACAGTATCCTATTTTTTCATTTCAGCTTTATAATAAACATCAGTAGTCAACTGCTTAACGCCATTTTTCACGTGGAAATTTTATAGCAACTAATTATATCTGTTGTTGAGTTAGTTTACTTTTCAACTATCATATTTTCCAAGTATCTCAAAGCTGAAGCAATTAAATTACTTCGGTTCCTTGCCTTATTTTCAAAACTATCTAGAGTTTCTCTATCCAGTTTTCTTCCCTTTACAAAAACGTATGTAGGATTTTTTAATGCAGACAAGTCTAATAGAGGATTATCATCAATTAATAGTAGGTTAGCAATTTTACCAACTTCAATGGTTCCCATAGTGTTCATAATGGAATGCGTTTTTGAAGCATTTAGTGTTGCTGTTTTTAGTACTTCATAATTAGAAAGTCCAGCTTCTTTATAAAAAGCAAGTTCTTGATGAATAGAAAACCCAGGGACAGTTACACCTATTCCAGCATCAGTGCCACAGATAAAAGTAACATCAACTTCATGTAACTTTTTGATGATTTCCAAATGAAATTCATGTTGTTTTTTTATCGTGTTTACTACTGAAGAGTCTTTTAATTTACTAGTAGTCCATCGGTCAAATTGGGCTTTGCTATCTACTTTTTTAATAAGAGGATTCATGAATTGCAAGGCTTCTGTTTCTAAGATATTATCATCGATAAGCATTTGATAAATGTTATTGTAAACCGTCAAAGTCGGACTAAAAGCGATGTGTTTCGATTTTTTAAAATCTGTAATTACTTCCTTTAATTTCAGTGTATCTAGTGTATAATTTAGAGGTTGCTGTATAATATCCTCAGCATGTTCTATAGATTTTATTTGTGGATTAAAGTGATAGGAGTAAGGTACTTTATGAGAAGGATGTGCAACGATATCCATATTAGAAACCAGTGCTTGTTCAATAACAGCATCAAATATATCTTCAGTTAAACCATAATAGGTTTTAATAAAATCGTAGCCTCTTTTTTTATATGAAATCACTTTTTCTTTGGCCTCAATTGGGCTTACTAGATGTAAATTGTCATCTCCAATAAATTCTGGTCCCGTCAGTTTTGGACCACTTGTAAAGAATATTGGAGCAATAATTTTATTATTTTCTATATCTTCTTTAAGTCTTAAATGCATAGGCATACCCCATAAATTACGAACAGAAGTAATACCATTGGATAGATATACCCCAAGTTCATATCTATCCCATACATGAACATGCATATCGATAAGACCAGGGCTTAGGTATTTGTTTTTTGCATCGATAATTTCAACACCCTTTATTTCAATATTATCCGATATGTTTTGAATTAAACCTTCTTTTATGTACACCATTTTGTCAACTAAAATGGTGTCTTGATTCATTGGGATAATATTTGCATTGGTAATTAGATAGGTGTTATTAGCAAATTTATTGTTCTTAATTTTTAAATAGTTGGTGCTTTGTTGATCTATGAGTACCACAATGACTGTAGATATTAGTAAAATCCCAATGAGTATGGCGATAAATTTAAGAACTCGTTTTACTATTTTCATACTGAATTTAATAATTGCTAGTATTCTATGTGATACTCATCAAAAAGGGACCAACTTGCTTTTTTACAATGTCTACTTACTAAAGATATACTATCCGACTCAGTACTGTTGACCTATACATCAAGAATTTAACCCAGACCCTTTAAACTATTTTCATTCAGCACTAAATTTTTTGAACGAAATAGTTACAATACCACATTCACCTTTAAGTATAGCACCATAACTAAAGGTTAATATACCTTATACCAAATTAGACCTATAATGACGCAATAAATAGCATTTGTTTTATTCCGTACTATTTCCCACCTGTTTTAGCGGAAACATAGTCCCTTTGTCATCGGCTCGCCATAGTGTATTGTCTTTTATGAATAGGCCTTCACTAACCTCACCCGAATGATGTACATCAACACGTACAACTTTTTCATCATAGTCATGGCTAATATTTGCAGCCAAAGTATGTCCAATAGCTATTCTATCTACTTTAAATTTTTCAAGTACCTGATTCACATGCGCTGTGCTCGCTTTTTCGCCAAGATCATCTGCACTCCTGTCTAGCGCTAAACCTCTATAAAATAGTATGCCATTGGCATCATGTATCACACTGCCGTCAATATTCCTTCTTATTACATCATCAGTCACAAAATTATTTTCTGCTTCCTTGTCAATGGATTGAAGTGTAGGATTCATGCCTAATACTTTAGGAGAGATGCCAGCATGTACAAACAAAGTACTCCCAATTTTCAGCATCACAGGTTTACTTCTTAACCAGCGTCCCAATTCTGATTTTTCAGACCATAATTCCCGTTGAGACATTTCTGTAGTGCGAAAAGTGCCATAATATTTAGAGGCGACGGACTTGGTTCTCCCATCTAATAAATAGCGTTCATGATTGCCCAATACAAAATGAACATCTCCACCAGCAAACTTAGCTTCCCCCTCTAATTTGTAAATTAACCATAGCAGAGGAACAACATTCCTACCGCGATCAACCATGTCACCAATTAAGACTAAATGACCAGAGCCATAACTCCAATTTAAAGCATGATCTATTACACCGTTTCCCTGTAATAAATGAACCATAGAGTCAAACTCACCTTCAAGGTCTGAGATAGCGAACAGCTTTTTAGGACTCGGAATACTCAATTCTGAACGTTGATGAGCTTTTCGCAAAGGAACTGTAAATTGAGTCCCTTCATCATTGTCTGCTATAACTTCAACTTCGTTTGTTACGTCTTGGCGAAGTACCTCGGAAGGAGCTTTGCCATCTCCATTGATATAAAGGGCATAACGCGTATCATTTTCGGTTAGAACATAAGGACCATCTTGACGAACAGGAATATTTTGATAGTCGAGAAATAACCATTCATTTGAGTACCCCAAATAGCGACCATCGGGTGCTTTTATTCCAATTCCTGTAACTCTACTAATCAAGGCAATAGATGCGATTACAATAAGTAAGAAAGCACAAAGCAGTTTCATTATTTTTTTTAACATTTTTATCTTTTTAAGTTAAATTCTAGTACTAGATTTATTAATTTTAAGTGATAACATCTGAATAAGTCCCCTTATAACGTCCTTTTATAATTTCGCCATCTGGCCGCGCGCAAATTCAAAATCTATTTCATCTGCATTGAATAAACGTATATAGACATTTGGTCCATGATTCCAAACATTAAACTCTTTTTTACTAATTATTGCGGTATTTAAAGGATAAAAAACACCTTTATAATGAATGCCATTTCCATTGTCAATAGTCGGTTCTGGGTCTATATCAGAATCAGAAGAGCAGGATTGGCTGGCGATGGCTATTAAAATAACTAAGAATAATTTTGCCGTTTTCATTTTAAATTTTAAATAAATTTTATTTATCCTTTAGGTTGATACTATGACGAATTAATGTTCTTTTTGTTACAAAAAGAGAGCGTTTTCTTTAATTTGATGACTTGTTGGGTTGGGTATGGATATTTTTGTTCTAAATAATCTCTATAACGATGTTTTCTACTTGTAACAAAAAGGACCTTTGTCTATAGCATATTATATAATTCGATTTCGTTAAAGGGCCTCTTTAGATTTTTTCACCAGTATCCTATTTTATCATTTTTTGCAGCAACTAATAAACCGGGTTCTATAAGTGCTGTTATCATAAAATGAGCAACTATGCACGGTGCTAAACTTCGCTCTGAGACTAAGTACACAATGGCTAAAGCAAAGCCTAATAAGGATGTGGAAATAAAAGCATTTACCCCAGCTTTTTTGTTTTTTATTCCCCATAAAAGATGGATGATTCCAAAAGCTAAACCTGATAATATGACCTGCACTATAACAGAGAAATCATGTGAGTCGAGATAATCCATAATCCATTTTCTATAAATAACCTCTTCCATTATTCCTGCAAAGACAGCTGCAAGAATTGCGACTACTTTTAGTTTATCCATTTTGAACATATGGTACTTTACTTCTGATAGTTTTGCTGCACTTAAGCAATATAAAACCACTATTAATAATGCCAATGCCCAACTTAAGGCAGTTCCACTATTACTATTTGCAAATCCTAAATATGAAATAAATCCCATTGGGTCAGAAAACAAACTAACGACAACAAATGAACCCCATAAAAAAATCATGGAAATTAAAAAAATATAAATTGACTTTTTATTCATAACATGTCTTTTAAAATTGAAAACTATATTAACAGAACTGTTCTCAATGGCTATTATTTATGAGCAACTTCTTGTGCCATCTAGGATCGTTTTTGCTAGTGTGTTTTATAATGATTTCGATGCGTGTTTCAGCAATTCACTTAATAAATAATTATCAAATTGAAAATTCGCAAATATTTTTGTAAGTAGGTGAGGACTAGCAATAAATTATATGCTGTGTTTCCATTCATTTTTTAAATTAGTCGTTCACACTCTCTTGGCTATAATTCAATACCTTATTTCTTATGTCATCCATAGCATTTTCTGTTACTGGATCAACGTCCCTATTCATTAAAATGATAACTGCATCCTGCTTTTCTAAATCAAAATACACACTGGTGAATACCCCAGGGTCGGAACCAGAATGGCCTGTTAAACCGGCTTTATTGTCTCTCCAGAAAAAACGCTGTCGAGTACTTAATGAATCGGGAAGTTGGAGTTTAAACATCTCATTAAAAGAATCTTCTGACAGTAAATTATAATCACCCTTTTTTCCTTTATTAAACACTGTTTTTATTAAAATGCTTAGGTCATTAATACTAGCCGTTAGACCTTCATCTGGATATTGATGATTTCCATAGTGAGGATATTCAATAAAGGTTTTATTCTCAAAAGGGGGATTGAAAATTTTGGAAATCAAATAATTAGTGATAGGTGTATTCGTATCGGCGCATAAATTAAAAAACGGAACACATTGTTTTACATTATAGCGCGTAGCTAATTTATTCATTTCAAATTCTGCTAGTGACCATCCGGTATTTTCCATTTTTAAAGGATGGAATATTTCTCTAGAAGTAAATTCAGCAAGACTTTCTTTTGTGATAGATTCTAAAACTAAACCAGCAACTCCTGCTCCAAGATTACTATATTCTCTTTCAGTTCCGGCAGGAGTATTCTTGAAGAACTCTCCTTGGTTGTATAAATTGCCACTCGGTGTGAGTAGGCTTTTGATATGTTTAGAAAGTGATATTTCGGCATTTTTACTAATCGCATAATTATCAATATCATAATAATCATTTATACTTGAGGTATGCGTAGCCAAATTATGAACAGTGATTGCTTTTAAACTATAGTTTGGGTTATCTATTCTGAATGGCAAATAGGAATTAATATCTTGATTTAAATCCAGTTTTTCTTGATCGACCAATTTTAATAGAGCTATGCCTAAAATAGGTTTGCTAATTGAAGCAATATAGAAGGGTGTATGTATGTCAACTTTTTTTTGACTTTTTACGTTTGCATATCCATAGCCCTTTAATAAAACGACTTCCCCATCTCTTATTACAGAAACAGCCATTCCAGGAATTGCTATTTCTTCCATTTTAGCTATAATATAGTCATCACTATTTTTAGCGGCATTACTTTTTATTTTTTGATTTGGTAAAATCAAATAAATTAAAGTTAAAACAAGGAGGAATAGTAGTATAATTTTCATTTTGATTGTTTGATTAATGATTGGTACTACTAACAAAAGTTTAATTTGTTACGATTGAAGTGGTATCTAACGCCTAGTATAAAAATAGTAAGGGTTTAAAACTTACTTATTTTTCTTTAAACCGTCAAAGTTTAAATTTGGCTGACTTTGTTAGCGTGCACCAACTTTCAGTTTGGCATTTGACCCTTATTATTTTTATATCTTGTTACCTACTAGCCTTTAAAGCCACTAAGTGAGATGGCGATTTTCTATTTCAATGTTGTATTTTTATCACTTATTGTTTTATTTTTTATAGGTTGACCTTTTATAAATTTGGAAACAACTGCGGCAAAACTATCTGGGGCAAAAAGAGCTATAAAGTGGGGTGCATCTGTGACCTTTATAAAAGTAACAGGATTATTTTTTGATAGTTGCTCAAAATTACGAATGGCACCAGAAATATGAGTTTTAGGGTCTAAGGTTCCATGTATAATTAGAGTTGGCGGCATATTCTCAGGTGTTTTTCCAATATATATATCTCGTTTATAAGTAGGCATTGCGTTTTCGGCTATTAATTTTGGTAGCTGACTTGCAGATAATAGATTTTCTGATTCTGTGATAACCTCACTCTTTTTCATCTCTGGTCTTAAATTGTTTTCAGAAGATGGAAAAAACTTTAAAGAATTGCATATACATATAATGAACATAAAAGGATGGCTTCGTGGAATTCATCATCATTGCAGTAGAGAGCGTACGCAAAATTATCTTGATGAATACCATTTTAAATACAACAGAAGGTCAAATATGGATACAGTATTTGATGTGTTAATAAGAAAAATGGTAAATTACAATTTAAACCAATAAAATAAACACTTAACAAGTACGACCTAAACGCTTATACCTATTATCTTTTCTTATTTAACAAGTCAAATTTATCTTAACAGCTACTGGGAATTGTTAACCTCGCAACTATATTTCAACTTTTATTAAGCAGTGACCTAGCTATTTAAGAGGTGTTTACGTTATTGGAAATAGCTTGCTTTAGTTAGAACAATTATTATTAACTAAGTCATCTAAAGAAGGATTATAGCTGTTGAATCTAGCTGAAAACAAAATCGTTTGGCTATTTTCTTGCGCAAATACTATTAAAGAGCAAAAATCAGTCAATGAATCGTTGGAAACAATTCTAATATCATCACAAGAAGTAAGTCCTTCTAAACCATTTATAGTAATTAAATTAATATTATTAAAGATTAATATCAGAGGGATTTTCTCTAAATTTTCTAGCCCATTTAGGGTGGTTAATGATGTATTGTTAGAAAGAAAAAGTTGGGTGCCAATATTAGTTAGACTATTAAAATAATTTAAATTTTTCAAAATACTATTTTTTACAATACTTACCCCACCAGAAACATTGCTTAAGTTAGTAAGTCCAGATAATGAAGTAAGTTCTCGGTTATATTCAATTTCCAAAAAATCTAATTCCATAATATTTTCTAAACCCTTTAAAGATTTCAAGTTATCATTGTACTTAATAAATATACCACCATTAATTTTTTCTAAATTTTCTAATTTACTTAAGTCTTCTACATCATATGTATATTTGATAATTAAATTCCCATTAATTATCTTATACTGTTGGATATCTGGGTCTTCTAAATCTTTAAGCGAGCGGATTTCCAAATTTCCTTCCAGTTGGGTTGTTAATTCTGCAAGGTTATCATCTGAAGAACATGAGATTGTTAATACTACCAATATGATAATTCCTAATAATTGTTTTTTGATCATGATTTTTTTAAGTTAAATTTTAGTACTAGATTTATTAAATTTCAGTGCTTACATCTGAATAAGTCCCCTTATAACGTCCTGTAATAATTTCGCCATCTGGCCGCGTAAATTCCCAATCTAACTCTATTTCATCTGCGGATATAGCGTTTATATGCACAGCACTAGAAACGGCTATATTTTCTGGGAGTAAGGTATGATATCGTAGAATTGTAGTCGCTAAATGAATGTGAGAAGCATCATAATCTGTATTTATGCGCATGTTATAATTAAGTACGGGTGATATAGTGCGAGTCATTACTTCGGTTGCTTCATAAAAAAAACTAAATTTATTTATGTCCAGCCATTTTGGATTTATAACAAATGGATCATCTGCATCGAATAACGGATCTGCATTGAATAAACGTATATAGACACTTGGTGCCCTATTCCAAACATCAAACTCTTTTTTCCTAATTATTGCGGTATTTAAAGGATAAAAAACACCTTTATAATGAATGCCATTTCCATTGTCAATAGTCGGTTCTGGGTCTATATCAGAATCAGAAGAGCAGGATTGGCAGGCGATGGCTATTAAAATAACCAAGAATAATTTTGCTGTTTTCATTTTAAATTTTACTTATTCTATAAGTTGATACTATGACGAATTAATTTTCTTTTTGTTACAAAAAGAGAGTGTTTTTTTAATTTGATTACTTGTTGGAGTTAAACTTAATATAGTTTTTAATCTGTTATTTTTCGGATCACCCATTCTAAGGGGCCAGATTCGTAATATTTTCTCCAAATAATAGCAAATAGGATACACAACAAACTAAATTGGATGGCATATATTACCGAAAATTCAATTGAATAATTTCCCATTTTTGAAGGGTTTATTAATTCAATAATTCCCATTCCAATAATGACGTGTGCGACATAAAAGGTCAATGCCAATTGCCCTGTTTTATTTAAAGCATCAATGATAAAACTGTTTTCAAATTTCTTGGCAATGAGTATGCAAGCTGAAATGAGTGCAAAAGCAACGGCAATACCATTAAACATATAAATGGGTAGCGGTGGCATTGGGTCTGTTCCAAAAATTTCAGTGAGTTCCATAGCAGCTTCTTGGTTTCCTTCTGATAAAATTGAGATGGACAGATAGGATACCACTTGAATAGAAATAAAAATGAGGGTACTCATCCAAAATGTTTTTTTTACGAATTTGTCGTTGTGTAAATCCTGCTTTCCAAACCAATAACCAAAAATCATAAAGGCAGTCCAAGGCATTACGGGATGAAAACCATTTAAAAATAGATTTCTCATAAAGCCTTTAAACGTCCAAAAATCTTGATAATCTAAAGTGGCAAAAATCCAACCTGTCTCGTAATTCAAAACTGTTATTAAAATAGGATACACGAGAATGATGCAAATACCTGAAATTAGGATTGTTCTTTCTTTACAAGTTAAGAGCACCAGTGTGATGGCCATATAAATCCCATAAAAATGCAGAATATCGGCTGGCCAGATTGTGATGTATGAAATACCAATAAAGAATAGGAATATAGCTCTTTTTGCTATTCTTCTCCGAGCAACTTTTAGTTTAGCCTGATCATTATTTTTAATGGCAGAGTTTGTCATTAAAGCAAGACCAACTCCCGCTAAAACAACGAATGTGGCTGCGGCTTTGCCATCAAAAATACCAGCGAACGCCCTGACCCAAGGTAGTCCATTTTCGCCGAAGACAACTTTGAAATTGACAATAATCATTCCGATAACTGCCAATGCTCTTGCCACATCTATTCCTATTATTCTTTGTTTCATAATGTATTTATTAAATCTCTATACTGTTTGCGTATTGTTTTAAACTATCAGTTATTAGAAGATCATTATTTGAGATTCTTCAAACAAGGATATTCATCGGGTAAGACTCATTTTATAACTGTTTTAATTCGAGCTGCGTAGTCGTGGTTTAGGCGTTCCAAGATAAAATGCAATTAAAAATTAACTCCTATTTCCAATGCAAACCCAAAGTTTCTATTGATCACTTTAGACGTCTGCCATTGTTGAAAGAGACCAGCTCCAATCACGATTCCATACTCTTTCCAAGGAATTATTTTTACGCCTTGGTTAGCCCGAAGACCTATTAAAAAATTAGTTGATTTTCTGTCTTCTAGATCTCTTAACACTTCCAATCCAACAGGGACACTTAAACCAAGATCGAAATAAACACCAGGGGTTATTTTGACATAACCATTGAATCCGAACCCTAAGGTATACGAATCAGCAAAGCTATACCCACGCTCTCGTACTATATCTGATTTAGCCCTAGATTGCCCGTAGCCTATTACAAAAGGAATAATAAGGTCTTTTTCATGATCTGAAAATCCAGTATATGAAACATTCCAGCCCTCATTATATTTATCTGTCATTCTTTTATAGGTTAGCATATTAAACCACTTCCCCAAAGGAACATAGGTTTCAAAAGTGGATGTGTCCTTAGGGGAAATCGCATTATCTAGCATTCCATCTTCTGTAAAACTATCAGTTGTATTTTCTTTTTGTGCATTGATGTAGCTCCGTAAGCAATATTCCAATGCTGCTCGGATTCTTTGTTCGTGGGTTTCGTAGATTTCCGTTAAACTCGACACTGGAAAACCCTGTTCTTCATAATGAGCGATTTTATAAAGTTCTTCTCCGTTTTCTGCATAGAAATAGAGTTCAACATACACTCGAGCTGTTCTCTTTTCTATACTTGTTTGTGCTTCTTCAATTTTCAAATGATCAACCTTTAAAGTAATCGGAACTCTGTTACCTGTTTTAGGAAGAACGACATCCATAAAGTTCTGGATTGTTGTTGCAGTACCATTCTCAAAACTCAATTTCACTTTCTTATTAGAACTGTCTTCTACAACTCCAAGGTCTTGCTCCAGACGATTATCGATAACTTTATCTATATAAAAATTCTGATTCGAAATCTCGAAGGGAACTATTTTTAAATCTATAGTGGTCTGTGAAAAACAAACGGCACAACTAAAAAATACTACTAAACTATTTATTATTTTTTTCATTATTTATTATTTTTATTAAATAGAACTGTTATAATGGACTTCGACATCACTAATTTCATTGATATCATATTTTAGTATTAAGGAATTCTTTGATATTGAGATGATGTAAGCTTTTACTTTATCCCCTTTTTCATCAACCATTAACACATAAGCACCGCTTGTATTTAGAATAAAAGTTCCTTCTTCTACATTGCCTTCTGATGTTGACGTATAAGTCATGTCTTCATTAAAAAGAATATAATCCCCTTTTTCCCTTTTGTTGGGTGGGAACTCCATGCTTTCGATTTTATAGGTATCTAGAAACCAGGTATTGTATAGCATATTTGTTTCGCTTTGTTGAACATGTGTTTTGCCCGTTATGGACGGTATTAAAAAGTTAGTAATGATGACGACCCAGATGTAAATTTTCATTCGAATTATTTTGTTTATGATTTATGGGGCAAATATATTTAGGTACTGCCGTAGAAATGATTCGCCCTATAATACCGAACAAAAAAAAGTGTCTCCATTTATCGGGAAGACACTTTAAATTAGTTTAAAACATTTATAATCAGTAAGTTAAATCAATATTAAGACTTATGAAGTTTTTTAAATTCGGTAGGAGTCATTTGTGTATGTTTTTTAAAAGCTGTGTAAAAAGCAGCTTTGCTATTAAAACCTACATCTAAGGAAATCGCAAATATTGTATCTGGTTTAGGCTCTATGAGTTTCTTTTTTGCCTCTGCAATTCTGAAGCTGCTAATAAAATCTGGAAAACTCATTTTAGCGCTCTGATTGATGGCCTGTGATATATGATGAATAGAGTGATTTAATTTTTCAGCGATGGTATTCAACTTTAAATCAAAATCTAAATAAAGCAGTTCCTTATTAACGACCTCTTTAATTTGCTCATAAAGCTCTGAAGAATCTGTTAATGAAGATTTTGCATATTTCTCAATAGTAGACGTGGGTAGATCTTCAAAATTTCCAGAATAAGCAAATATTGGAAAATGCATAATAGAAAAGGCGAATATAAAGAAGAATATAGAATAGATAAGTGTTTCAAATTTTAGGTAAAAGTTGAAATTACCAATATCTAAACTGCCCAGAATGGTGGTCACAAAAACTACAATTTGCATGAGTATCACTGCGACAACAATAGTCTTAATCCACTTGTAAAGGTTTTTTTGACTTTCATTTAATTCAATTTGTAATGGAGCCTTTTTTAAATTCTTATAAGCAAGAAACATAAGTGCAATATTGATAGAACTTACCAAAACATATTCAACTAAAACCAATATGCCGTAGTTGGAAGTCTCCAATGCTGCTACAAAATCTTGTAAGTTTTGATCATGATCAAATGGAAGAAACACTAAAATTCTAAGTAAAGTATAGGCCCCCACTATAGGAATCCATTTTTTTGTATTTATTTCGGATTTGGTATAAATAGAGATGAAATAGTAAAATAATAAGCCTGTGAAATGATAGAAAAAGTAGGTTATTCCAGAAAAGGTTGCAGGTATCAGGTTAGAGATCGAAAGATGGTAGTCTAATGCCGTAACAACATAAATAAAAAGTAAGGAAGATAACACATATCGTATTTTTTTGTTGTTTCCTAATCCAAATTTATTGAATAGAATAAATATAATTAAGACCAGTCCGGAAATTATACTTAAAACTGGAAAAACACTTAAAACATTCATGTTGATAAATTAAAGTGGCAAAGATAGTCTCAATAGACCTATAAATACAATACGAAAATTGTATTAGGTTATAACTAATAAATTATCGTTAAATAATACTGCCTTAAACGTCCTTATTTTAGATTATTTAAATAAGTCTTAAGCTCTTTTAAATAATGATAATAACACGCGTTATCATTCGATACTTTACTTAAACTTCTAATGCCCCAATAACTTGATAATATAAAATAGGCAACTTGTTTTGGTTCTACATCACTACTTATAGTTCCGTTTTTTATTTCCTTTTTTAACGTATTTTCAATCGTTATTTGCCAGTCTAAAGTTACTTCATTGAGCGCTGATGTAAATTCGGAATTCCACGGTGTCATTTCTTGAGTTAAATTTCCCAGTGGACAACCATATTCAAATTTTAAGATTGGATTTTCTAATAAAAGAGATCTCATTATTAAATAAATTTCCTCGATGGGTTTTAAAGCCTTTTGTAATTTTAGATTAAAAGTGTTTTGGATTGTTGGTTTAATGATTTCCTTGATGACCGCAATGCCCATTTCGTTCTTGGTTTTAAAATGATAATAGAACGCCCCTTTTGTCACTTTTACAGTCGCTATAATCTGGTCAATACTCGTGTTTTGGTAACCCTTTTTATAAATTAGGTCAAATGCATTTTCAAGAATCATATGTCGAGTATTAGATGCTTTTGTCATAGAAGATAATAAATTAGTTTAGTTAAAAAATAAGAAATTAAATGCACTTTAAAAAGTAAGATAGTTGCCTTAGATCAATAAAAGAATTCCATTTTAAATGAGTTTACACCAAATTAAATCCATAATATCACAATAAATCGTTTTACCGAAACGAATTCGGCACACGCCTTTTTTGTCTGCTTTTTATCAAAAATAATTACCGTGACTAGGGCTATGCTAATTTTTTAAATTCGACCAATCAAAAAACTTGTGCTGAGCTACGTCGTAGTATAATTCAATTTATTTAAACGACATTACAAATTTAATATTAGAAATCGGTATCCAATGTATTCTTATTCGCAAGCTTTTTAAATCCCATTTTAAAAAGTATATCCGCTCTAGTATTTTCTTTGTGATTTAATGTTTCCATAGATTGTATGATGTCTTGCTTAAAATTAATCCTCGAATATTCGTTTTGCGTCTTATTTATAAACGCATTAGGAAGTTGAAAAGAATGAGATCCAATTACATCTATAGCAGCTCCTTTTGATAATAAATAAGATTCATTACCAAACTTTTTCTTATCTACATCAGGATATAAATGCATATCGATTGCCCTTTTAATAAGGTTAGCTTTATTCATATTAATCCCTTTATTAAGAACAAAATCTTTAGCGTAATCCCCTCCATAATTTGCGAAACATTGACTACTACACACAGAATTATGTTTATCTGTTAAACCAGAATCATGCAATATAGATGAAATAAAGATAAGTTCATTATCTGTTTTTATTCCTTCTGAAATAGCTATTCCGGCACTCCAAAAGAAAGTCCGATAACAATGTTTTAAAAGTATAGGGGTGTAAATATCATTTGCCTCTTCGATGGCTAAAAGTGCTAATTTTGAATCAGGGATTTTTACATCCTTAAAATTGAATTTCGCATAAGAATTCAAACCTACCTGACCTAAAATTTTCTTTAGATTTTCATTTAGATTAGATTTTATGAGTGAAATCTTAAATTTTGAAATTTCACTTTTATTCATGATTCCTAAATCTGTGATTGTATTTGACATGCTGTTTAGATATTTATAGTGCAAATATATAAAAACATACTAACAAGTATGTTTTGTGATGCAACTTGTTTTGTATCATAAAAAAAGGACATTAAAGAGTCTATTTCTCCAGTAATAAATTTTATAACTAACTGAAAACGCAACTGATATTTTGATGATACTATTTAAACAAATTATGAGTTGGCAAACTGACCCCTATTATTTTGGCTAAAACAAGCCTTCGACCAGTGCCTAAGTTTTTAGGCTATCCAAATGCAATTATCCTGTGAAGGATTGTATTTCTATATTTTGCACAATCCCCTTATAGTTATCAAATAAACTGATCTCATAAAATACCAGAGGATAGTAGTTGTCCTATACTGTTATGCGTGACGTGTGTCGTGTATTTTCACTTTGGGATTGCTCTGCTTTAGTGCACACATTTTTTTTTTTGAGTTCATGAAGTGTGTTCTTCAATTTTGTAAAAGCAATAGTTACTATTATCAATTCATTATAAAAAAATTTATTCTAATACCAAATTATATTTATAATGCCGTATGAATAAATTGAATTATTTTTTGATTGATTGAAATCAAAAATAACTAGCATAGCCTTAGCTACGGTAATTATTTTTGATGAAAAGCAGGCGAAAAAGAAACGATTTATTGCTTCATTATAGGTCTAATTTGGTATAAAAGGTTCTTTTACGATTTTAATGGAGTGCTCTATTTATGAAATAAAATGAGGAGTGAAGTGCAAACTGTGTCAAATGAATTTAAATAGGTATCTTCCTGACGAATATTACATTTTTATATACTTGTTAAATATCTGTTTTAAATTATGAAAAAAGCACTCTATCTCTTTACACTTTTATTGGTTATATCTTCCTGTCATACCGAAGATAAAGCATCAAAAAATAAAATTGATTTTTATGGAATTTCTGAAACTATAAAACCTGGAGATAACTTCTTTGAACATGTGAATAAAACTTGGCTAGACACTGTAGTTATTGCAGATGATCAAGCGGGAGTAGGTTCCTATAGTTTTTTAAACATTCCTCAAAAAAAGTTGCTAGAAAATATTTTAACAGAAGTTTCCGCTAGCACCCATAAGGACGGAAGTATAGAACAAATGCTGGGTGATTTTTATGCTTCGGGTATGGATACCGCGCATATTAATACACGTGGTTTTGAACCCTTAGAAGCGATTTTTACCAAAATTGAAAGCATTGATGATATTGCTTCTATAATGAAGTTTGTCACTGCTGAACTTAGTTTAGGAAATGAATCTATCATCAGCATGTATGTGTCACCAGATAATGAAAACAGCAGTGTTAATATGTTGCATTTTGGTCAAACTGGATTGGGTTTACCAGATAGAGATTACTATTTTAAATCAGACGCCGCAACACTTGAAATTCAAGATGCTTACAGGACATACCTCGTCACATTATTTACTCTCTCGGCACAAAAAGAGGCAGAAGAGAAGGCATTAACGGTGTATGATATTGAAACGAAGTTGGCAGCAGCACACAAAACGAGAGTTGAGCGCAGAAATGTAAAAGCCAATTACAATAAAATAGAGGTGGCTAAGGTTTCTAAAAATCAGTCTAATATTGGCTGGACCAACTTATTAATGCAGTTAGACCTAAGTGTGGATTCGATTGACATTAAACAAATAAGATATTATGAAGAACTGAATTCCCTGTTGGGTTCAATTCCAGTTTCAGACTGGAAAGTTTACTTAAAAGCCAAAACACTCATTACTTATGCAGATGTATTGAGCACCCCTTTTGAAGTTGCCGATTTTGAGTATACCAAGGTTTTATCTGGACAAACGACCCAGATTACCCGTGCACAAATCATGGTTCAAAAAGTAGATCGGAAATTGGGTTTTGCACTTGGAGAGTTGTATGTAGAGAAATACTTTAATGAAGATGCGAAAAAAAGAGTGTTAGATCTGGTGAATAATTTGCAAAAGGCATTTGAAAATCGAATCGATCAATTAGACTGGATGAGTGCAGTCACAAAAATACAAGCAAAGGAGAAATTATATGCTATTACAAAAAAAATTGGATATCCAGAGGTTTGGAGACCATACCATGCGGAGATTCAAAAAGGGACTTACTTTGAGAACATCGTTGCTTTAAATAAAAATGCATACGAATATAATACTGCAAAACTAGAGCTGCCACCAAATCGTGATGAATGGGGAACAACACCAGCTACGGTCACGGCATATTACAATCCGCCATTAAATGAAATTGTTTTTCCTGCCGGAATATTACAGTTTCCTTATTTTGACATCACGGCAGATGACGCGGTTAATTATGGTGGAATTGGAATGGTGATTGGCCATGAATTAACCCATGCTTTTGACGATCAAGGCGCACAATTTGATAAAGATGGAAATGTAAAAAATTGGTGGACAGACGAAGATTACACAAAGTTCGAAGCCAAAACACAACAGATGATTGACCGCTATAGTTCTTTTACCGTTTTAGACACTCTGCATATCAAAGGGGCTTTAACTGTTGGAGAGAACACGGCAGACAACGGGGGAATTTCAATTGCCTACGACGCTTTTAAATTAACAGAACAGGGCAAAGGCAATGTTAAGATTCAAGGGTTTACACCAGATCAGCGTTTCTTTTTATCAATTGCTAGAATATGGCGTGTTAAAACTAGAGAGGCCTATTTGCGCAATTATATCAATACAAACTCACATTCACCTGCAATTTGGCGTGTAAATGGACCTTTAATGAATTTTGCACCATTTTACGACGCATTTGATGTACAGCCAGGAGAGAAAAATTACAAGTCTGTTTCTGAAAGAATTAAGATTTGGTAAAAGAAGCGGTAACACATGGAATAGAATTTACTCCAGTTCTTTGAAAATAGGCGTTGTTTATCACAAGTCTAAGGGTAGAAAGTGGCCTTTATCGAGCGCAGTCGAGATGATGTAGGAGGGAAGCATATTAAATGTGGAATAGTAATTGGTATTTTGTTATAACTCATTGATTTGTAATACTTTTTGACAATTTTATAGGGTATAGAATAATTAGTTTTTTCAATGTAAAGAATTAAATTAGTATTACATTTGTGTAAATGAATAGTTTATTTAACATATCTAGCAGATTCAAATAAGGTAAATATAATTTATCTGACCTATATTCTCGTGTAATATTTTGGGATGTGAAAATGGAAGATTTATCTATTAATAGAGATAAAGATTTTATTATACAAAGAGTATTGTCAAGACATATGAATAAAATTGAAAATTTAGAAAATTTAGAAAATTTAGAAAAACTATATTCAAAAAATAGTATTAAATTATATGCCAAAAATAGTTCTGAAATTTTCGGTAATGAAAATATTGAATTTGTAGCAAGTCGCTATGGACTAAACCCTAGAGGTTTTAAAAAATATCTCCCCAATATAAAACATGCTTAAACAAGGTGTTTCAGATGAATTATTTAATGTAATTCTGAAACTAATGAATGAACCTTTACTCGAGGATTTCCTCTTGGGTGGAGGAACCAATCTCTCAATTAAATATAATCATAGATTATCAACGGATATAGATTTGTTTTCTACTACAATTATTGGGACTAAAAAACTAAGTTTGATATGTAATTATATTGAAAATGAATTTGGCAATAATAACGTTTTAATAAGCAAGCAAAATTTTGCTTCAGAACAATTCGCTTGGCTTCAAATAAGCTTAATTAAGGAAGAGATTAAAATTGACATTATTCAAAATCTAAAATTGTTATATGGATTTGAATTAAAGGATGGTATTCGATTAATAAATGATCTAGATATTGGTGCTTTAAAGTTATTAGCAGCATCAGATAGAGGAAATCAAAAGAATTTCTACGACCTTTATCTTTTGACCGAAAAAACTGAATTAGAAATATATTATGATACTCTTCAAAGAAGAATAATTGAGTTTTCAAAAGAGCAGGACAAAACAATTTTTGACATTCAAGTGGGAAAGCCAATTAATAGATTAGAAAAGAGTCTAATTTTTTAAAGATGGTGAGATTGAAAATAATAAAAATGAAATCGCTGATACTTGCACACGTAAGTGAGTGGAGCTTTAAATTTTAGGCTATCTAAATACATTTATTCTGTGGATGATTGAATACAGATATTTTACACACTACTGTTATAGCAATCAAATAAACTGATCTCATAAAATACAAGACGTTAGTAGTTGGCCTATACTGTTATGCGTGGAGTATGTCCTAAGCGAGGAACGAGTTGGAGTCTTAGTTTGCTTAGGGACAAAGAAAAGGGTATTCACTAATTTTTTTATTTTTTTTTTTACTAGTGTTTTCTTTTTTGGATGGTAAAGGAACATGCCTTTTCCGAAACGAGCTTAGTAGAGTAGGGGAACTGATAAAACTATAATTCATTAATGTATTATCACTCTAACTAATTAATTTTCAATAAAAAAGGAGTTTTTTTAAATATTAATTAGTAATTTTAAATATAAATAAAATTATTATTGCCATGAAAAGAATAATTATTTGTTCTGATGGTACTTGGAACGGTCCTGAAAAACTGAACAAAAAACAATATCCAACAAACGTCATAAAATTTGCAAGAGGTATTGCACCAAAAGATGAAAATGATGTAAAACAAGTCGTTTTTTATGATTGGGGTATTGGTTCTTATCATGATTCTGCGCTTGGAGGAGCATTTGGAAAAGGTTTAGAAAAAAATGTAATGGATGGTTATCGTTTCATTATGCATAATTATGAGCCTGGTGATGAACTATTTTTATTTGGTTTTAGTAGAGGTGCTTATACGGTGAGGAGTTTATGTGGACTTATAAACAACTGCCATATACTAAAGGGAGAATACTCAGATAAGGTAGAGGAGGCCTTTGCATTATACAAGAATTCAAAACACGCTCCAAACGGAGATCATTCTAACGAGTGGAAAAGTAATTATTCCATTCCAAGCAGTGGTGATGTTAAGTTTATTGGTGTCTGGGATACTGTTGGGGCAATGGGATTACCATTTTCTTTATTTGGTCTAATCAAAGACAAACATCTTTTTTATGATAAAAAACTGGGAAGTAATATTAAGATGGCAAGGCACGCGCTGTCATTAGATGAAAAAAGAAAAGATTTTGAACCTACTATTTGGGAACCAAGAGAAGGAACCGACTTAAAGCAAGTTTGGTTTGCAGGTTGTCACGCGGATATTGGAGGAAGCTATGCTCCTGATAAGGATAAAACTTTTTTATCAGACATCCCTATGATGTGGTTGCTAAAAGAAGCCAATGTATTTGGATTGCAATTTGAATCTTTTTTAAAAGTCACGGATTTGAACCATAATTCTAAAAAACATAATGAATACAAAAGAACATTTAAGCTTTTGGGAAGATATGATAGAGAAATACCCGAATATAGAAAAGTACCAACGGAAGTTCACAGTAGTGTAAAGAATAGATATGATGATATTACTTATAAAAGTATCCCCATAGAAAACTATCTAAAATTGAATGGTGGAGAATGGCCTCCAATTGTTGAATAAATACAAACTAAAATTAATTGTTATGAAAAAAGGAATTTTTTATTGGATGCTAATCGTAAGTTTTGGTATTAGTAGCTGCGGTATCTCAAAAGAAGTAAGAACAGCATCAGTAAATTTAGTTGAAAAGCAAAAGCAATCTTTGGAAGCACACAAAAACTTTCATAAAGGTGTCATTAATGCTTTGAGTGTGATTTTGGATGCTGAGTTAATAAATTCTAAAAAGGTCTATGATGCTTCTATTTATGACCAAAATTTAGCCATAATAGAAATAATTAGAGAATTAGATAAAGACCAAAATCTTTCTGATTTAGAAAAGAGAATAGAGGAAGAAAAAGCTAGACAGAAGATCAATGCTAGAATAAAAAAAGCGCAAACAAATTTCCTTGTAAGAAATGAAACTTTGACTAATGCTAAAAACAAGTTGAAAGAAGCGTCATCAAGTTTAATTGAAGCTGAAAAGTACAAATCAACTGCTATTGAGAATCTTAATAATTATTTACAGCAAAAAAGACCCTCAGAAAAACTCCTCGAAATGATTAATATTGATCTTTCTCAATATACGAGATATGTAAACGATGCAAACAAAGCTTTATTAGAAGTGGATGATTATATGGATAAATCTAAAAAATAAGAACTATGACACTACAATATTATGACAAAAAAATCAGTGAATTAAAAATAGTTAAAACCAAAGCTACAGCAATGCGCAGATCTGACTGTGCCCAATTAATTGACGATCTAGAGACTAAGAGGGTATTATTTATTGCTAACATGGTTGGCGATATAGGTCACGGACTTTCTCAAAATGATTTAGATGAATTAACTCAGATAGCAGAAGCATTTAGTAATGCCTCGGGAGAGTTGCAAAACCAAAACAGCTTAATTGATAATGCAATCCGTATTGGATCAAAGTTGCTTGCATTAATTTAGACTTAAAATCTATGTATTCTTGCCTAGCCGCAATTAGTTGGACAGAGAGATAAAAAATATACTCTTAAAGAAATGATATAAGCAGATGAGAGCTATTCAACTGTTGAGCTATCAGCATTTGAGAGAGGCGAACAGAAGGTGGGGCGTGGCATAAGACCTTTTTAGGGAATGTTGACCAGGAGCTTTGGCGTAATAGGTTTCTTTATTTTTTCTTGCTAAGTACATGACAAAAAACGAAATATATCAGTATCCTCTTGATTTTCAGAGTTTAGTAGAACATTCGCTAAAAAAGTTAGTCCATATTTAAAAATACTTTTAGCCTTTCTACCATGTTTCTTAATTTTAATTGGATTTATTTGATGCAGATATATGCCAATTTTATAACACCACACAAAGGCTATCATAACAAGTAATATTAATTTTTCTATTCTTTGAATATCTTGTAAATGTGTTTTTTCAATATCAAATCCACTAGACTTCATTGCTTTAAAACACATCTCAATTTGCCATCGTTTTTGATAATCTTGTTGTGCATTTTCAGGTTTATTAAAGGATACGATGATTAAAAATTCTTGTTTTAAGTTCTTTGGATTGAGTTTACAGCCTGACAAATAGCAAAGTTCTCCATTTACTCGTACAATCTTATGATAATACACAAACTCATTGGTTTTAAATCTATTAAACAAGTGAGATGCTTTAATTTCTTTGTTTTTGTGCGGTAGAAACACCTTGAAATTATTGCGGATACGAATGTAATATCTAATCTCATTTCTGTTTAAAAATGCTAACCAGTCTTTACCTACAAATTCTCTATCTGCAACAACAGATTCAATAACGTGCTTACCAAAAAGACGTATAAATCTATTGAGTAAATCAATCCGTTCCTGACTATTAGAATTCCCTCTTTTATCAAGCATCGTAAACAATAACGGAAAGGCAACACCTTTATAAACAACACCAAGCATGAAAATATTAATGTTCGTTTGTCCAAACTTCCAGTTCGTTCTATCAATACTTAAAATAAGTTTATCTCGAGAGGGAAGTAGATTAAAAACAAGGAGCGCAATGAGATCAGAATCCAAACTATAGCTTGCTATAAAGCGCTGTATGCGTCTCAAGGACGACCCTGAATCTGATTGGCTGTTAAAAGCATTCGCAAGCTTTTCAAAAGTAACTGTTTGCACTTTACACAAAGCAATGACAAAGTGTGAAATGAGTTTGAGTCTTGCTAAATTAATTTTTCCTTGTAAATGAGTGTTCAGGACTGAAGTTAATTCACTATTTTTAGTGAATGCATTGGTTTTCTTCATTAGAAAATAAGTGAGATTATTCATCTAATATACTGAAAATCAATGCTTTATTCTAATTTATTGACACCTAATTTGTTGGTTTTCAATGAATTATATTTTTGTCATGTACTAAATTAACTTCGTTAAAATTTATGCCATCTGAAACAAATTTCGCAATCTTACTTTTTTTTCTCTTTCCTTATTTCATATGTCTCTAGTTTATTTATTATAAGGTCCTCTTGCTCCAACAACTCAATAAGTTTATATACGTTCGCTAAAGAACGCATATATTTGTAATTATTTAAAATTTCTCTTTTTCCTTTTTCAGATTTAAAAGCATTACCATTAAAGAAGCAATTAAAAAAATTAACAAGCGACTTTTTTTTATTTTCAAACATTATTTTTTCGAAATAATTTTCCTCTTGGTTTAATGATTTTAGAGTATCCACCCCACCAACCACATATTGACCACCTGACTTTCTCTCGATAGCTTTGCTCTAAAATAATATTTATTATGAGCAAACACGAAGAAATGTACAAATTGGTAACGGAATATCAAAGTAGTGGCCTTTCGTCAAAAGCCTTTAGCAAAGAAAGAGGGATCAGCCCTTCTACTTTTAGTTACTGGATACGCAAAAAGAAAGAGGAAGATCACCCGGGCGGTTTTGTGGAAGTAGACACTGGATTGAAATCTTCAGCCAGTGCCATGGAATTTATTTACCCCAATGGGGTCAAGCTTCAAATGAGTTCACCGGATCTGGCATTAATTGCAAGGTTAGTAAAACTTTACTAATGTTCTCGCTAGGTTCTTCCCATTGTTATCACTTTTACCTCAAGCCCTGTGATATGCGTAAATCCTTCCATGGCCTAAGCGGACTGGTAAGAAATGAACTGAATAGGGAGCCCACAAGTGGCGATGTGTTCGTTTTTCTTAACCGGAATCGCACCCATCTGAAGCTCCTTCATTGGGAACGGGGCGGCTTTGTTTTATACTATAAACGCCTGGAGCGGGGAAGCTTCACTCCACCTGCAATAAGGGAAGGCCAGACTAGTTTCAGCTGGCCGCAACTGGTGCTGATGATCGAGGGTATTACGGTTAAAAAAAGTGTTCAGAAACTGCGCTATTCACACTAGGAAATAATCGTATTTTATCAGTAAAAACAGGGGTTAACGCTAGGTTCAAAGTATCGGTTTTTGTATATTTATCCTATGCAAAATGCCCTGGAAAACCTTACTAAAGACCAACTTTTGAGCCTACTTCAGAAGAAGGGAAAGGATGTTGAAAAGGCACACTATAAGATCTTGGATTTGGAGTTTCAACTGGCTCAGTACAAACGGATTGTTCACGGACAGAAAAGAGAACGCTTCGAGGGTGATAAGGATCAAATGAGCCTTCCCTTTGAGATGGAGCCAGAAATAGCACAAAGGCAGGAAGAAGAAGTAAAGGAAAAGCTTACCTATGAGCGCCGAAAAAGGAAATCTGCTCATAAAGGTCGAGTACCGCTTCCGCAGCATCTTCCCGTGGAAGAAATCAAGATCTACCCTGAGGGCGATTTAAGCGATATGGTCTGTATTGGAGAAGAAATCACCGAGGAATTAGAATATGAGCCTTCCAAATATTACATCAAACGCTACATCCGCTATAAATACGCTCCTCGGAATAAAGAAGGAGTTGTAATAGGAGCGCTTCCAGAGCGAGTTATTGAAAAAGGAATACCGGGAGCCGGGCTTTTAGCTTCCATTCTGGTCGATAAGTATGAAGACCATCTCCCTCTTTACCGCCAGCTTCAGCGTTTTAAAAGAGCTGATATTCCTATTGCCTCTTCCACTTTGGAAGGCTGGACCAGGCAAAGCCTTAAAATATTGGATATTCTTTATCAGCATTTGCTGGAAGATATTCGGTCAAAGGGGTATCTCCAGGCCGATGAGTCCCCCATCAAAGTCATCGATAAGAAAAAGAAAGGCACCACCCATCAGGGATACTACTGGGTGTACCATTGTCCTATAGATAAAACGGTGCTTTTTGATTATCAGTCGGGGCGCAGCGCCCAGGCTGCAGCGCATGTATTATCAGGATTTAAGGGCTACCTGCAAAGTGATGGGTATTCTGTTTATGATAAAATTGGAAAACGCGAAGGGGTTACTCACCTTAATTGCTGGGCTCATGCCCGAAGGGAATTTGATAAAGCCCGGGACAATGATAAACTAAAGGCAGAGATAGCGCTTACTTTTATCCAGAAGCTCTACAAAGTCGAGGCTAAGGCACGGGAGAATAATTTAAATCCAAAAGAGCGAAAAAAGCTTCGGCTGGACGAGTCCTTGGGGATCATTGATGAATTTGGAAAATGGATGGTAAACCAGCTAAAGGATCACCATATCCTGCCAAAAAGCACAATAGGTAAAGCTATGAGTTACAGCCTGAACCGGTGGGACCAGCTCAGTGCCTATTTATATGATGGGGTTCTCGAGATAGATAATAATCTCACTGAAAATGCTATAAGAAAATTAGCTTTGGGACGTAAGAACTATCTCTTTGCAGGCTCTCACGATGCGGCACAACGAGGGGCAATTATGTATTCCTTCTTTGCAATCTGTAAAAAACACGAGGTGAACCCTTATCAGTGGTTAAAGTACACTTTGGAAAATATTATGTCCATCAACCACAAGAATATTAAAGATTTGTATCCCCAGAATTACAAAAAACTACAGAATACATAAGAGAAGTTTTTTACCCGGAATTACCTGATAAACATAATCAGTTTGACTTGCTATATGTAGTTGGTGGGATGGATACATTTTAGAAGTGTATAATCTCCTTTAATAACACTATCGAAATTATCAGATATAGCCGTTATTAGTACCTTTTTTGAAAAATTATTACTAGCCTTATTTATTGTGCAAGTCTCATCGAAAAAAGTATTACCATTAAAGCCACATATCAAAAAATTATCATAGTCCTCAATAGTAGAATTTGAAAAATATAAATCAAGTCTTAGGTCCATTGATTTGAATGGACTTAATAGATAGAAGTTGTTAATATTACCAAAATCATCAAGAAAAATATTAGTCATCATTTTCTTTATTGATAAATCATCGTTGCAGCATTGACATAGTAAAATAAAAAGATTAGAAATTGCTTTTTCTTTTTTTGATTTTATAGTTGGAAGGTTTTTAATTTGACCAATTAGAATTTTAATGTTAGATATAAAACTTTCTAGTTCATCTTTAATTTGAGGTAAAATATTTATTGAAATTTGCGAATTGTAGTCAAGTGATTCTGAAAACAAATCAATAGATTCATTAATAGTGTTTATGTTTGGATTTCCAAGTATAGATTTAATTTTTATAGATTTGAGGATTTCAACAAACGTAAGACAATAGTTGAAGTATTTCCTGTTCTATTTGGTGCGGTAGACGAAACTTATTATGATTTAACTAGAAGGGCAAAAGAACTGCAAACAAAGATTAAAGCTGAAAGAAAAATTATAGAGGTATTAAATAAGAGAAAAGAGGATGAAGAAACTAAATTAAGAGAAATAATTCAATTGTATTATACAATGCTTGGAATGACATTACAAGGAGATTTGACTCTATCTGAGTTAAAAAGAATAGGTAAAAATCTTCCTTTTCCGCCAATTATTATTGATGGTCAAACAAAACTATATAAAGAACTTACGAAATTTGAAAAAGAAATAAATGAAAAATATTATGAACGTTCTAAGATTGAAAAAGCAATATCAAGTATACAAGATACAAATGATGAAAGTATAGATTATAAAGAAGAGCTAATAAAAATTCACTCAATACAAAAAGATGACATTAAAGAGCATTCTATGATAGAATGCCCATTATGCAATAATACTGTTAGTGAAATAAGTGATAATTTAAACAGACTCGATGATTCTAAAAATAAACTTTTAGAAGAACTTGAAAAACTTGGAGCCTATTCTAAAGATAACACTGAAATTGTCACATCGTTTAGATTGAGAAAGAAAAAAATAAACAATGAAATTAGTAAAATATCAAGAAATATAACATAGTTTACTTAGCAAAGTGAAGAAATTAAAGAAGGACTAAATAAAAGAGAGAAACTTATCTTTCAACGCGGTGTAATCCAAACAACAATCGAAAATTTTCTAGCAAGTAATCGAATAAAAATTGAAAATAGAGATTTAAAAGAATTAAAACAAAACTTAAGAGATATAAAGGCAAAACTAGCCAAATTTGATATTGAAGATTTTTATAAAGATTCAGAGGCTATTTTAAAATCTAACATGGATAGAATTGCGAATAAGCTAGATTTTGAAAAGGAATTAAAACCAATAGATTTCAATTTTAATTTAAAAGATTTCTCTTTCTATCATGAAAACAATGGTAAAATAAGACTGGATGAAATGGGAATTGGCGCGAATTGGCTTGCATGCCATTTGTCTATTTTCCTTTCTTTTTTAGATTTAAGTTGCTCAAATAGCAAATCAGTAATTCCAAATTTTTTATTTTTTGACTAACCAAGTTAAGTATATTTCCCAAAAACAGCAAATAAAGCTGAACTAGATGGGGAAGATGAAGAAGAGTATGATGAAAATATAGAACAGGTTAAGAATTTATTTAAAGTAATAAATGAAGAAATTGATTTGATAGAAAAGAATACAAAAATAAGACCTCAAATTATTGTATTAGAGCATGCTAATGATGATTCTTTTAAAGAATACATACTTAAAGACTGGGATAAACGCAAAAATGAAGGGTTAATTTAATTGGAAAAAAACATGGAAGAATTTACTTTAGAAGATTTAAGAGGCATATGGCTAGGCGAGGAGTTTAATCTAATTGTCGGATGCTTTGATGATGGTAATTATGGTAATTTAGTTAATAAAGTAGAAGAGAGAATAGTAGAGACTAGACATTTAAATCTTGATTCTATTTCTGCTCAGGGAACAAGAATATTAAATTTTGGTGATGAATTTTCAATTGAAATATGGCAATGGAATAAGCCTGATATTATTATTAGAATTGACAATAGCAACTATAATTTAACATATAGAGGTTATTAATATACTGTAAAAAAGAATTTGAATGTTTAGCTCGGCCTCATAAATTTTGTCAAAACAAGCTTTCTACAATTGCTCCAGACAAGTAGGAGAGAGGGAAGTCCATATTTTCGACTATACGAATCCTATTATCCTGAGGAAGGTTGCATTAGGATACTGATATTTTATATAACGCCATTATAACTATCAAAGAAGCTGATCTCATAAAATACCAAATGTCAATATATTGTTTTATACTGTTTTGCATCTCCTATCTTCAGCTAGGAACGAGTCGAAGGCTTAATTTGCTTTGGTTAAAAGCAGGACAGTGCCTTATGGGACAGAATAAAAAAGGGCATGACTTTCTTTTTAAAAGATACGCCATGTTTAACCCATAAGTTCAACACACTTATTATTTAGGACTTTAATAGAATTATTATAATTAAACATACTAATAGGTCTGTAATTTAGTAATTGTTCTATTTCTTTTATTCTCCTGACTGTGGCTTCTCTAAGGTCTGTTTTCTTGGAAAAAAGCCTCCTTATAAAAATCTTCGTATTCTTTGACTAACGAAAGTTTTTTCAATGTTCCATTGAACCAAATGGTTTCTAAAAGTTTCTTTTACCTTAATTTTTTAATGAAATCCGGGTAGTGTGTGGTAGACTTATTATCAAATAATAAGTCTAGTGTGGTTTTTCTCAAAATGGGTTAGTTTTTTATAAAATACGGGGTAACAAACTTTCTTCTAACTTTATTTTTTTGCAAAATGAGACGATCGTTGGTCAATGACCCTTTCTAAAAAAAAACGTCCTTTGAATTTGCAGGAGCATTACATGAATCAAAAATTATTCTCACCATCTTTTTTATCGCTTAATAGAGTTAAGTCAGCCGGCATATTACCGGAGTTTGAAATTTCTAACATTTTTTCGTGTGCGAAGCAAATCATAGACCTCTCCTAACTCTCTTTTACCCTTTTGATTTTTTGGCCAACTTAATTTCATTTTTTTGTCTTTAAGATTAATAGTTGATACAAATTTAATTGAGTAGGGGGTAGGTTTAAAATTTCTGCAATACTGCAATGATCATTTTAGAAGATGAAAAAATGAATAAATCGATATAGATAGGTTAATTCAAGAAGTATCTTATGTCCTTATTTAAATTCACCTAAAAAATAAGCTCTCTAAATTTTCAAACTTAGAAGGATTTAATTTTGGTATGATTTATTTGTAGAATCAATGCTTTTAACGCCATTATAGCTAGGCTTATCAGAAAAACTGATACCAGCTAATAGACCTACATTTAAAGGTCAGTGCATTTAGTATTATAAGAAAAACTGATACCACATTTTAGGCCTATATTTCAACCTAATTATGGCTACATTTATAAGAAAAATTGATACCATCTAATAGACTCATATTTTAAGGTCATTACTACTGTACTTATAAGAAAAACTAATATTGAATTATACACTTATGTTCCAATGTTATTATGGCTAAATAATACTCATAACAGGCTATATGTGAATATTTTAACATCACCATGACTAGTCGCATAAGAAAAGCTGATACTAGCTAATTCGCTCTTATTTTGAAGTCATTATGACCAATAATATAAGAAAAAATGATATTGAATTACAGACTTACATCCTAAGATCACTTTGGCTAATAAAAATTCGTAATAACCTGTATACAAACATTTTAATACTATCACGACTAGTATCATAAGAAAAGCTGATACTAGCTAGTGTGCTCTTGTTTTAAGTTCATAGTGTCTCGTATTATAAGAAAAACTAATACCATTAAATCACCTATATTTTGAGGTAATTATGAGTGTATTTATAAGAAAAACTGATACAAGATTATATGTCTACGATTTGAACATATTTTGACTAAGACTATAAGAAAAAATGATATTGAATTATACGCTTATATTCTAATGTCATTATGGCCAAGAAAGACTCATAACCGCTTACATACCTATGTTTTAATACCATTATAACTAGGCTTATAAGAAAAACTGATACCCGGTTTTGCGCCTATATTTTAATGTTTTTATGACTATGCTTATAATAAAAACTGATACCAGTTAATGCGCTTATATTTCAAGGCCATTATGACTAGTATTATAAGAAAAATTGATGCTAGCTTGTGCACTTATATTTCATAAGAAAACAGATCAATTCTTATTTATTCCTGATTTTTGAAATAGTGTAGTAGAATTTCCGACGTTCTGCACTGTCTATATTTACCCTCTTTTTTAATTTTAATATAGCAACTGATTCAATTGTCTAGACCTCATCTTTTTTTTCTAGACAATTTCGCTTTTGTGGATACCAGATATAAACTGCCCTTTGATTTTGAAATGATTAAAGGGATTCGGTGTTATGATGTAAAAGATATAGGAGCATTTAAACTAGTAAGTTGTGCAAGTCGCCCAACGAAAAAGGATATTTATGATTTAGATTATATTATTCAATCTGAAAATTTAATAGATTTATATAGTTTATTGAAATCTAAAAAAGAAAAGTTTGACAAAAATATAGATAGGAATATTTTTGATTTAGATAACGATCCAGACCCAATTGATGATCCACATTTATTATTGCTTTTTGATAAAAGAATGGCTACAAAACAAAAAATGAGACATTCACACGATAATATTTTAAATATTGAAGGCAGTAAAACTTGGCATGAAGCAAGTATACAGTGGAGAATGAAAGTTAGGCGTTTGTATCAATCATTAGATGTAAAATACCCACTGTAATGAGGCTTCATAACTTTTTACAAAACGATCCAGAGCTTGCCGAAGGAGAGGAGAGGAGTGAGATTATCTTGAAATATTTTTTGTAATATTTACTTAATTCACTCATAATTAGTCATTAAACTCTCCATTTTAAGATGTGATAAAGTCACTGTTACTTATTCTTTTATCCATGTACTTCTCCTTTTCGTCTTGAATACTATTTTTTACATAATAGTACGATGCTCCATGCCCTAGTTATAATTTCAGAAAATTTAAACCTCATTATTATAAAGCAACATCCATTTTGGCATGTGAATTGGTAATGCTTTTTAAGATTTAATAACCTAAAATAAAACGGATGTTCCTCTAGCATGTCTGCGTCATCATTAAGGAGCTCTCCGTTAAATAAAAAAATAACCATAAAAAAAATGAAGACTTACAAGATCACAAAACTATTTTTTAGCCTATGTTTCCTTTTAGCATTGGCAAGCTGCGAATCTGACGATGATTTACAAGCGATAAGAGCTACAGATTTTACTAAAGCTGAATTGATGAAACTTCATGGAGGATCTGATAAATCGTGGAAATTAACAGAAATAATTATCCCTGAAAAATTCAGAGATGATCCAGCTTTTATGAATACGACTTGTGTTGCAGACGATATATATACCTTTTCAGTTCCTACTTCAGAACTATACGAAAGTACCATAGAGGTTAATATTGATTTAGGAGATGTTCGTTGTTTTGAAACCTACAGTGATGCAGAAAGTTTTGAAGGTAAATTATTATATGACCCCTATACACTGAATGGAGTAGAGGTGTTCAAGACTACTTTTTTCTTAGATGAATGTAGAATCACCAATAATGTTCCCGTGGGGACAACAACATGGTGTTTTGAAGATAATTACCCTTTGGTTGAGCTCACTGACGATAGAATGGTTTTTTCAAATGCTATATTTATAGGAGAACAGACTTTTGGTTTTGTATTTGAAAAAATAAATGAATAGAACTCTTAAAAAGACCATTGCTAAAAACGTCTTCTACCATGTTAATTGAATACGCTTTGTATGTGCTTGTTTTAAGCTGAGCGCAGTTGAGATGATATAGGGGTGAAGTGGTATGTGTGTGAAATAGGATTAAAAAGTATAATGAAACGCGCTTTTTAGAAACGATCCAGAGTTTGCAAAAGGCTAGGAGCAAAGCGGCATGTGTGTGAAATGGAAATAAAGAGTATAATGAAACGCGCTTTTTAGAAACAATTCAGAGTTTGCCAAAGGCTAGGAGTGTAGTGGTAAGTATGTGAAATGGAAATGATCCAGAGTTTGCCAAAGGCTAGGAGCGAAGTGGCATGTGTGTGAAATACGAAGTGATATAGAAAGTCGCTTTTTAGAAATGATCTAGAGTTTGCCAAAGGCTAGGAGCGAAGTGGTATGTTATGGAAACGACCCAAAGCCTGCCAAAGGCTAGGAGTGTAGTGACATGTGTGTGAAATGGAAACGATCCAGAGTTTGCCAAAGGCTAGGAGCGAAGTGGTATGTTATGGAAACGATCCAAAGCCTGCAAAAGGGCAGGAGTGTAGTGACATGTGTGTGGAATACGAAATGATATAGAAAGTGATATAGAAAGTCGCCTTGATTGGATTCTTTTAAAAATGTCCTTAGGAAAGGGAGGTTACTTTTAAACTGGAAAAAAACTATTTATTGTGCAATTAGGAAACTGCATATCGTAGACAAGAGGGTATGAGAGCTCGTTCCTGTCGAAGTATTTGCAGCAATTCTTTCCAATAGTTAATAGAACTAAGGGTAAGCCATTAGGAGCTAAAAAATTGAAGACTTGATTGGTTTTTATAAAGATTTTTATTTTTTACGGAGATTTTTTAAAACTATCAATGGCGTATCGAATACTATTAAATCTGTGGTGACAGGATTTAATAAATTTAAATAAAGCACAAATCAACCGGCGTTTTAAAAAAAAATTTCAATCCATTAAAACTTCGTGAACAATTTCGCCCGAGGCCATTTTATACAGGACAAAGCTTTGGTAAAAAATACAGTCCATCTAGCATATCAACGTCCTTATGATCCCTTACTCAAAAGGACTTTTTTCTCTGTTGATTCGTTAAAAACGCATCTTTATCTACTGGATTTAAATTGTCCTTTCCACTGGTATGTCTGCTCTTCTTACATTTGGAGCTTTACTTGTCTCTCCGAGTCTAACAGTGCCTCATATTAAATTTTACCTGCCTTTACCTGACAAGACTCTATCTTAAAAAAAAAAAACCACTGAAAAGAATCATCAGCCTTATCTTACACTTCTAATAAAACTACTCTTTAATAAATTGGAGATCAATAATTAATTTGATAGTATCACTTACAACGATATTGCCTGCTTCTATTAGTGCATTCCAAGTAAGATTAAACTCTTTTCTACTGATAGCCCCTTTGACTTTAAAGCTTGCTTTGGTTTGCCCAGTAAGGTCTGTTGCGACATCGCCAAAATCTACATCTAAAGAAATCTCCTTAGTGATGTCTCTTATCGTTAAATTTCCAATTAGCACATTGCCGTCAAATGATTTAGAGGTAAAGACTAATTCAGGATAAGCTTCTACATTAAAAAAATTGTCTGCCTTTAAATGGCTATCTCTTTTGCTGTTTTTTGTAGTGATAGAATTTGTTTGTGCTGTAAAATTAATTTGTGAATGATTAAAGTTTTCAGTTTCAGATACACTGGTTGCCTTAAAATCTTCAAAATGACCTGTTACTGCTGAAATCATCATATACTTTGCTTTAAAGCCAATTTCAGAATGCGTTTGGTCAATGTTCCATTTTGTTTTCATTTTATGTATTATTTTAAAGTTAGTGTTTGATTTATGCATTTCGATAGCCGAAATTATTTAAATCTTAGTTCATTTTGTTCTGTTTTATGCTTTACCTGTTTAATAATTTCTTTTTGTTTAACCATCAATTGATTTAGGAGATGAGTTCTACATCTGTAATTTCAAAAGAGGATAAAAAGTGAATAATTTATTTTGAAGAGAAATCTGTAGCACTTCAAATTGAAACGGGCTCACATTCGCTAAAGACGCGTATTGTAACGTATGGTTTAGATGTTATTAGTCAATCTAGTTTTTATAAAAATTTAATGGACAACACTCAAACCATTGCTCAGGTGGGTTGAAGTTAAGTCTCCAAGATGGTTCACTAATCACAACAAGTAAGGCTTTAAAATTATTTGATATACAAGATTATGACTAATAGAACTGAAAATGCTCTATCCACTTGTTTTATAAAATGCAAATATCTTGTCCTATAATGTTCTGCGTGGAGTTTATCCTGAGCGCAGTCGAAGGGTCACTTTGCTTTGGTAAAAGCGAAAGTTCAATACACCTTTTCCTTTATTTTTTCTTGACTAATGTTTCTTCTGAGATGTTAATGGAACACTTCTTATGCGAAGACGCAGTAGGGAAGCGTAATGTGTGTGGAATGGTAAGCTAGTTAGAAAATGTAAGTAATTTACTCAAAATTTAATTTTACCAATCGTCAAGAGTATTTCCTAATTCTACTGAGTGTTTCACGAGTAATTCCTAAAAACTTGGCGAGTTCTTTTTGAGGAAGGTCTTGAATGAAATAAGGCATGTTCTTTTGTAGATAACTATATTTTTCTTTAGCAGTTAATGCCTGTAAAAAAAATACACGTTCTTCGGATTGTATTAAATATATTTCTAACATCTCCCGAACAAATGTTTCTACTTCGTGATACATTTCAACTAACTGATAACATTTATCTCGAGGTACCTTTAAATAGGTGCAATCGGCTATCACTTTAATCCCTTCGTTTGTAGGTGTACGTTCTACGAAACTACGAAAAGCTGTGACTAAGTCCCCTGCAAAATTAAACCAGATAATATGTTCAGTACCATCTTCCTTATCTCTAAACTGTTTTGTAATGCCCGATTGTAAAATATACAAATACTTACAGGTCGAGTTTGAAGGTTCTAAAATCTCACCTTTACTGGCAAAGCCTTGTTTGAATGCCTCATTAAAATCTTGGTATGCTTGACTATTTTTTAATTTTAAAGCTTCCAACTTTTGGTTTAAGACATCTTGCATAAGTACTTTCCTTATAAAGATAAGCAAAGTATCTAGATCTCAAAGTACGTAATTGACAAATGTCACACATATCCATAATGCCTCGCTATAGATTTGTACAGAAAATAAATCAATTATGGAGCAACAAACAAGAATACCATTATTCCCGATATTCTCTGGAGGGACATTTTATCCTGAGACCTTAAGTCGAATTCTATCGGCCTTTTACGTTTCTAATCAAAAACAATTAACCATAAGAGAGCTTCGAAATAAGACCAATCTAACCAATAAAGAAATCCTTACAGGGCTTCAATTTTTAAGTGGTTTGGGAGAAGTAACTAAAATGTCAAAAGATAAGCTAAGTAGTGATTATTTTTCTTTTAATGTTCCTGGAAATATTGAGAATCTAAAGGGAAACATCAAGAAAAGTAAAGACTTACTAACTGTGCTTGAGCAAATTCTTGATACGAGAGATTCTTCCAATCAAAAACTCAACACCTTCATTAAAGACACCATTGTTTTTTATAGTGAAGTACTTGATTTTATGGACATAAAAATCAAAGAACATTTTAAATCTACGAATTTTTAATCATTATGAAAAAGCACATCATACTCATTTTTTGTTTTTATTTTTTTCAGTTTTTATCTGCACAGCAAAAGACTTATAACATAGGGATTTTGTTAGATACAACTTCAGAAGAAACAGAATTGTTAGTTAAGAAATTAGAAAACGAAATTAAAGCAACCGTTGGACAAGATGCCATCATCAATTTTCAAGAAAAAAAGCGATTGGTAAATAATTACAGCCTAAGTATTGCACAACAGCAATACACACAACTTTTAAACGATGACACAGATATTATTTTGGCACTTGGAGTAGTAACTGGGCAAATGATTAATCAGCAAAAATCATATATAAAGCCTACTATTTTATTTGGTGTCATAAATGCAGATATAAATATTTTAAAAACGAATCAAATAACCTCAAACGTTAATAATTTCACATATATACTAGAACAAGATTCTTATAAAAAAGACTTAGAACAACTAAAATCGCTTACCAATTTTAAAAAAGTAGGTGTACTTATAGAGCAGGCTTTTATAGATGTACTCCCAATAAAAACTACACTTGATGCTATTTTTAAAGATCTAGACGCTAGTTATGTTATTATTCCATTAAATGAAGCAACAAACACTTCGTCAGCACTGAATGCTGTAGATGCCGTTTATTTGGCTGGCGGATTTACTATGCAAGATACCAACATCAAATCATTAGCTAAAACACTTATCGAAAAAGGATTACCATCCTTTACTATTAACAATTCTACACAAGTGGATTTAGGCATTATGGCTACAAATAATTCTCTAAATGATTACAATCAAATAATAAGACGATTGGCACTAACAGTAGAAAGTTATACAAGTGGGAATCCGCTTTCTGAGATGAAAGTGTTAATGACTTCAAAAGTAAAACTTTCTATTAATTACAATACTGCTGAAGCAGTAGGAGTACCTATAAAATATAGCTTAGTAAATGAAGCGGCGTTTTTAGGAAAGTTCGATAATGTGGTTCCTGATGAAAAATATACCCTTGTTGAGGCCATTAATAAGGTGCTAAAAAAAAATATTAGTATACAGGCTGTTAAAGAACAGGTGAAATTATCTGGTCAAGATTTGAAAACAGCTAAAAATAATTATTTACCGGAAATCGTAGCAAGCGGCGCAGCGACTTATATAGATCCAGATGTTGCTGAGTTAGGTTTTGGACAAAGCCCCGAATTTCAAACTTTAGGAAGTATTAATTTACAACAAACTCTTTTTTCAGAACAAGCAAATGCTACTATTAATATCAATAAAAACTTACAAAAAGCAGAGCAACAAGTATTAAAAGCAGAGGAGTTAAATATCGTTTTTGAAGTATGCAATGTGTATCTCAATATTTTAATTCTTAAAGTTAATGCCGAATTACAACATAGCAATCTTAAAGTAACAAAAAAAAATTACGACATCGCCGAGCAAAATTTTGAAGCAGGATTTTCTGGGAAGTCGGATATGTTTCGTTTTAAAAGTGAAATTGCCCAAAATACACAAGCATTGGTTGAAGCGGTAAACCAAATAGAGCAAGAAATTATTCAACTGAATCAGCTTTTAAATAATCCCATTGATGCTAAAATTGATATTGAAGATGCCTCATTAGAGTTAGCGTTGTTTAATGCGGTTGAATATGACACCTTCAAAACATTATTAGATAGTCCAGTAACCAGAAGACCTTTCGTTCATTTTTTAATAGAACAAGCCCAATTAAATGCACCAGAATTAAAAGTAGTTGATTATAATATTAAGGCTATTGAACGTACAGTTAGCCTTAATGGAAAAGGGCGATTATTGCCTACCATAGGTTTGCAGGCACAGTATAATACCGTTTTTAACAGAAACGGCGTAGGAAGCACCTCGCCAGAAGGTTTTGGTTTTACGCTTCCAAATACTAATTATAACGTAGGTGTAACGGTTTCTATACCTATTTTTAATAGAAATCAAACACAAACAAATAAGCAAACCGCTCTTATTCAAAAAGAGCAATTAACCCTTAATCGCGAAAATAGTGAACTGGCTATTAGCAGTAATGTGAACACTAATATACTAAATGTAATTAACCGAATGACAAATATTGATTTGTCTCGAGTATCAGCAGAAGCAGCAAGAGAATCTTTATCGCTGACACAAACGTCATATTCTAACGGTGCTATAAATATTGTCCAGCTCATAGATGCGCAAAACAACTATTTAAATGCACAATTAAACAAAACAACGGCAGTATATAGTTATTTGCTAAGTACTCTTACCGTAGAGCGTTCTATTGGGCATTTCTTCTTATTAAATGATACCAAAGCAAATGCTGCATTCACTTCAAAGTTTTTAGAATTTCAAAAAAATCACAACTAATAACATATTAAACCATAAATAAAATGAAACAGTTTATCAAAATAGTGAGCCTAATTATCCTCATTTGTGTACACATTTCGTGTTCTGAAAAAACAGCAGAAAAACAGCGCCAACCTAAATTGGTTAAATACCAACAAATCGGTTTATCTATCACTTCAAATAATATAAGTTATAGTGGTGTATCTCAACAAAATTTAGTTATCGATTTAAGTTTTAGAACTAATGGTACGATTACCAAATTAAATGTAAAACTAGGTCAACAGGTAAAAAAGGGAGAACTATTGGCAACCTTAGACAATGTAACTTCAAGATTGTCGTATGAACAAGCTTTAAATAATAAAAACGCAGCAAAGTCTAGTTATAATACCGCAAAATCTAGTTTAGATAGAGCACGAACTTTATACGAAAAAGGAAGTACTTCTTTAAGTGATTTTGAGCAAGCAAAAAATGCATTCAGTACTGCGAATCAAAATTACGAATCATCAAAACGTGCGATAGGTATTCAGCAAGAACAAATTAACTATGGCTATATCTATGCGCCACAAGATGGTGTTATTGCTGCAGTTCTATCTGAAATTAATGAGAATATAGCTACAGGACAATCAATAGCAACTTTAAACGCAGGTGATTTGATGGAAATTAAACTGGGCATACCGGAAAGTAATATTAATAGGATTCATAAAAACGATAAGGTTGATGTCGTATTTTCAGCAATTCCTAATCAAACATTTAAAGGGTTTGTAAGTGAAATTGCACCCGCTGTTTCAGCTGAAGCTTCTACATATCCTGTTCGTATTACATTAAATGAATCAATATCAGCTATAAAAAGCGGTATGGCTGCTTCAGTTCGCTTTCAAGAAAACAATATAAAAGCTATTCAAAAGTCTTTAATCGTTCCTCCACAAGCCGTAGGAGAGGATTACAGTGGTAAATTTGTGTTTCTTATTGTAGAAAAGGACAGCACATTTAGTATAAAAAAGCAGACTGTTAGTATTGGCAAATTAGTTCAAAATGGATTTGAAATTCATTCAGGAATTAATACAGGCGACCGCATTGCTGTGGCTGGTTTGCAAACACTTCTAGATGGTCAAAAAGTAAGATTACAATAGTCTAAAACCACAAAATTATGAACATAGCAAAGTTTTCCATCAAAAAAAGCAGGATTACCTTAATGGCTTTAGGAACCATTATTTTATTTGGTATTTCTATATATTCAAGCCTATCAAGAGACAGTATGCCGCCTTATACGGTAAGGGTAGCAAATATTATAACCGAATTTCCTGGTGCGAGTCCAGAACGTTTAGAGCTTTTGGTAACGGATAAAGTTGAAAAAATATCGCAAGAGTTACCAGAGCTTAAGGATGTAAAAAGTACTTCTAGAACAGGATTATCTGTTGTTACAGTAACATTAAAAGAAGAGGTAAGTCCAGAAGAACTACAGACTGTATGGAACAGTTTACGACGAAAACTAGATGGGATGGAAGGTTTACCTAATAATGTAGCTCCTTTTTTAGATGATGACGGTATTGGCGATGTGTATGGTATTGTTGTAGGTTTAGTTTCAGATGGTTTT
The DNA here is from genome assembly GCF_000153485.2 of Psychroflexus torquis ATCC 700755. NCBI lineage: Bacteria > Pseudomonadati > Bacteroidota > Flavobacteriia > Flavobacteriales > Flavobacteriaceae > Psychroflexus > Psychroflexus torquis. The sequence continues at coordinate 4,061,303 of NC_018721.1, forward strand.
TCATATGCCAAGATGAAACCCTATGTCGATGCAATAAAAAATGATTTTATTAGATTACCAGATGCTGCTAAAGTTGTATTAGGAGGTGTGCAAGAAGAACGTGTTTTTATAGAATTTGACAACACACGCTTAAAATCTTACGGTCTATCTACCATAAAATTGCAGCAGATTGTTCAAAATACTAATATTCTGTCTTCAGGAGGGGAAGTTAATTTGGGTAACGAGCGTATTATTTTAGAACCTACAGGAAATTTTGAAACCATAAGTGATATTAAAAATATGCTTGTTCCAATAAACGATAAAGGTTCGCTTGTAAAACTAGGGGACATCACTACCATTAGTAAAGGATATATAGATCCATCGGAACAACGTGTGAGAATTAATGGAAATGATGCAATTTCACTTCACATTAATCTCAAAGAAAATTCAAATATTATTGAGTTAGGAAATGAGGTTAACAGTATCATTCAAAAATGGCAAGATAAATTACCTGTAGGTTTAGAGATACAACGTGTTTCATCTTTAGATACCTATATTGACGATAAGGTAAGTGGTTTTGTTATTAATTTATTACAATCTATTGGTATTGTATTATTAGTAATGCTCGTATTTTTAGGATTCAGAACAGGATTAATTATCGCTAGTTTAATTCCTATTGTAACGATCATGACTTTGCTCATAATGGGGTTAATGAATATAGGTTTAAATCAAGTAACCCTAGCTGCATTGATTATGGCGTTAGGAATGTTGGTCGATAATGCCATTGTAGTTGCCGAAACTGTTATTGTAAAAATGGAAGAAGGGCTATCGGCAAAAAAAGCAGCAATAGATGCCTGTTCGGAGCTATTTACACCACTACTTATTTCAACATTAACAACTTCGATTGCCTTTCTTGCGTTTTATTTATCGCCTACAAATATGGGAGATATTGTGGGTCCTATTTTTATAATAGTATCCATTGCATTGCTATCTTCTTGGGTTGTTGCATTAAGTGTTATTACCACATTTTGTTACTTATTTTTAAAAGTAATACCTAAAAAAGAACGTAAACAGAGCAGCATAGATAAGGTTATCAATAATTTAAAAAAACAGTACAAAAATATTATTATTAAATCATTACATCACAAATGGAAAGTGGTTAGTGTTATTGGTATTGCTTTTATACTATCATTAGTAGGTTTTACTCAAATTCCGTTTTTATTTTTTCCAGATAGTGACCGTAATATGATTACAGTTGATGTTAATTTACCTGAAGGAACCAAAATTGAAGCAACCACAGCTGTGGTAAAAGAATTAGAGCAGTATATGAAAGATTCTTTACAAGTAAATAATAAGCGAAGCAATGGGATATTAGATTGGTCTTCATATATCGGTCAAGGTCCAGAATCTTATGATTTAGGATATGCTCAGGATGAAGCCAACTCAAACTATGCACATATTATGGTAAATACCTCTTCATTTGAATTTAATAAAAAGATGATAGCCAAATTAGATGCTTTTGGATATGATAATTTTGCAAATGCAGATATTCGTGTAAAAGCGCTAGCAGCAGGAGGAGGAACGGTTCCTATTGAAATAAAGCTTATTGGAGAAAATTCAGATGAACTAGCCAAAATAGCAGCGGCAGTAAAAACGCGTTTGTCTAAGATTTCAGGAACAAAAAATGTAAAAGATAATTGGGGGCCAAAAACTAAAAAATTCATTGTTCAAATAGACCAAAATAGAGCACTCAAAGCAGGTGTTAATAATCAAGATATAGCCATTTCACTTCAAACCAATCTAGATGGTTTTCAAACTGGAGAATATCGAGAAGACGATAAATCAATTCCTATTTTAATGCGTAATGAAGTGAATAAAAAACAAACATTAACGTCTTTAAAAACACTCAATATTTACTCGCAAACCACCGGTAAAAGTGTTCCTTTATTGCAAGTAGCCGCTATTTTACCACAATGGCAATATGCATCTATAAGACGTTATAATCTTGATAAATCTATTAGTATTACGAGTGAACTGCGGGAAGGTGGTAATGCAGCTACTATAACTACTGAAATTGCATCTTGGTTAGCATCACAAAAAGAAAACTGGCCAACAGATTATACCTACGAATTTGGTGGAGATGAAAAAGAAACCAACGAAAATATGGGTTCTGTCATTAGTTATTTGCCACTTTCAGGGTTTATAATTGTATTACTACTTATTATTCAGTTTAATTCGTTTAGAAAAATGACTATGGTCGTATCTACCATTCCTTTAGCACTTATTGGTGTCGTGATAGGTTTATTAATTTTTAGAGAACCTTTCGGGTTTATGCCTTTTTTAGGAACTATTTCTTTAGCAGGTATCGTTATTAATAATGCCATCGTGCTTATTGACCGAATGGAAATTGAACAAAAAAACCTGAATAGAAGGGTAGAGGATGCCATAATCACAGCTTGTTTACAACGCTTTAGACCTATTCTACTAGCAACTTTTACGACAGTTTTAGGATTAATTCCACTGTATTTAAGTGGTGGTGAACTCTGGGAAGGTATGGCGATAAGCATTATGATTGGGTTACTTTTTGGAACAGTTATTACACTTGTGTTTATTCCCACGTTATACAGTATTCTATTTAAAGTAAATTATAAAGACTACACCTTTGATGACCGTTTATTAGACGACTAAATTGGGAATTAATTTACAGTTTATTAAAAGCCTGTAGCGTATAAAAAGCATTACAGGCTTCTTTAATTGATATATGTCACAGATTTTTTTTACATATGGATATGACAACTTTGTATGGTACAAAAATAAATGCCTAAAAATTGAGTCATGAAAACTATTATAATCGATACATTATTAATCTTAAGTTTTATTACTGCATTTGCTCAAGAAAAAGAAAACAAACACTATACGTATGAAGTTGAATTAGGAACAGACAATGATTTTTTAATTGCACATAAATCCACGGATAAATATTATACTTACGGAATTAATGCTTCTTTTAGATGGCACCCAAAAAGCGCTAATTTTTTAAATAAGCTCTTACCAAATAAAAGGGGGTATTTTCAAAGTTTAGGTATTAATATTGAGGGATATACTCCAGATTATAAATCTAAAAATTATGAAACAGATAGACCTTATGCTGGTTGGAGTTATGTGGAATTCCAATCTACGTACGGTTTTGAAAAGTCATTTCTTCGTCTGGGAATAGATATAGGTATTCTGGGACCAGATTCTAAAGCAGGTGTTGTTCAAAATTGGTTTCACGAACATATAAGTCGTGATCAAGTTTTAGATGGTTGGGAAAATCAAATAGACAATCAGTTAGGAATAAATATACGTGCATACTATGCACAGATTCTTTTTGAGTCTAAAATATTTGATGTTTATGCTTCAGTAGATGCCGCTGTAGGTAATATTTATACCTATGTTAATCCTGGTATTAACTTTCGTTTCGGCGTATTCAATCCAGTATCAAAAAGTATTGCATTTAAAAATACCATACTTGCAAACAAATCTAACAAAGAGGTGTATGTAGATGCTGGTGTTGCTACCAAAATTTCAGCTTTTAATGCGACCATTCAAGGTTCAAAAATCAGTGAAATCAACTTAATTAATAGTAAAGAAATTAACAACTTCTTTTTTAATAGTCATATAGGTGTTTATTATGCTTTGAACAGATGGGCAGTAGGAGCTAAACTCATGTATTCAAGTGGGGAATTAAAAGATAATGATAGTCAACAATATACTATGATTAGTGGTTCTTATAGGTTTAATTAACTGTACCAAAAAAAATAACAATTTAAAAACTGAAAAGCACACAAATGCAAACTACAAAAAGAAGTATAAAAGAATACCTAAAACGATTAATAAGGTCTACTTTTTTTTGGACTATTAGCATGGCGCTATTTAGCATTTTTAGATACTTTGCATTAGTAGATGAACCGGGTATTAGTATTAATATTGAATATAAAGGCTTTTATAATTTTAGAGCTCATATTTTAAGTTTTGCTCTAGGTGGATTTTTGATAGGAATATTATATGCTACTATTGAATTTTTAATTGATAAGTTTATTGCTAAAAGAACATCACTAGTATTCACTATTATACTAGAAATTGTTTTAACGTTTGTAAGTATTATCAGTATTTCTAATCTAGTTTTAAATTGGTGGGTAAATTTAGAAAACATTCCTTTTATTATAACATCTAACTGGTGGTATAAAGATAATTCTTTTCTTCCTGCACTAATTTATGTAGGTATCAGTATCATTTTGTATTCATTAATTACCATTGTTTTTGAGAAATTTGGTAAGGGCGAATTTTTTAATATGCTTCTTGGTCGTTATAAGCAACCACAGGAGACCAAACGTATTTTCATGTTTTTAGATTTATCAAGTTCAACTACTATTGCTGAACGGTTGGGGCATTACAAATACAGTCAATTTATTCAGGATTTCTTTTATGATTTAAACGAAGTTTCTGTAAACTATGAGGCGGAAATATACCAATATATTGGCGATGAAGCCGTGCTTAATTGGTCTTACAAAAAAGGGATTTATAACAATAACTGTATTCATTTTTTTTATGCATTCAAAGAAAAAATACAATCTAAATCTAAATATTATTTAAAAAAATATAATGCCATTCCAGAGTTTAAAGCAGGCATACACGGAGGCACTTTAATGGTAGCCGAGGTTGGAGTGGTAAAAAAAGAATTGGCATATCATGGAGATGTAATTAATACCGCTGCTCGTGTTCAGGCAAAATGTAATGACTATAATGTGTCTATTTTAATAACAAAAAATCTTTTGGACGACCTAAATATTCAGGGGGCTTTTTCAACTACAAAAATGGCGCAGGTATTTCTAAAAGGAAAACAGGAAATAGCCGAATTGTATACACTTAACTTGTTTTAATATTTTTAAAAAAAAATAGAATTATTGATATTCTTTATAATGGAAGCTCATAACATCATTGTTAAAAAGAGGATCATAGTCGATTCTAATGTCATCTATACCAGACCTTTAACGCGTTGGGAGAGGAAGTTCAATACATTAATGGGCAAGACAAGATTCAAGGTAGAGCGTACACTTGGAGGAATAAAAAGATGGTTTAACGGAGGATTAGCAAGATATCGAGGAATAGAAAAAATGCATACCCAAAATCTTATGGAAGCCATGTGTTACAATTTGTATCAAAGTCCAGGTATAATAAATCTAATTGTAAAATTTAGGAGAAAACAATAAGAAAAGTAACTACAAAGGCTAGAAATAGAATTTAAAAAGAAGATTTTAGAAAAAACATCAAAAATAATCAGCATTAAAAATAGATTATTGCGAAATCATTGGATTATGCAACGGTCTTTGTTTTTGTGAAGATTGTTTGGATATACACAAATTTTTAATTTACACGTGTTGACGAACGTTAAAACGCCCACAGACTAATTGTTATTGAGAGGTTTTAAAGCTTTCTGGGATATTTCACATTATAGAGGGTTAAAACTTATCATTTAGTATAAGCTTAGATCTCAAAATGTCTGACACATAATCCTTTATAGATTTAAAACCGACACAACGAAATTATGGATAATAGTATCGACAATGTTCCATATACTTGTTTTGTAAATCGTCAATATGTTGTCCTATAATTTATATTATGTAAAATAGAAGTACATAAATTTAAGTTGGACTATAAACATCCTTATTATCTTTTACTCTTCTTTTGGTTTTGTAATGGCTTTAAGTGTTCCATTATATTGAATGGTATTCCGTTGAGATGACCAAATATTAATCATAGCACTTAAACTTGGGTATACGGTTAAACTTACATCATAGTTTTCATTACTGTCCTTATCCCTGACGTTAAACTCCATAAGGTAGTAATCTTTATCCTTATCTTTGGTTAGCGTTAAGTCTTTGGGAGTTGATTTAAAGTCAATACCACCTCCAGCAGAATTACATCCACCGCCCATTTGGCGTTCTCCGTAATACGGTAAATTGGCAGAAACGGTATCGTTCTCGAATTTAAATATATTCTGATTGCCCTGTAAGTTTATCTGTGAGGCATTGTCTCCTGGTCTAAAAAGTCCAGCATTGACCAACTGATTCAAACTGTTGGTTGCCAAAGGTCTGGCCCATTGGAGTTCTATTTCAAAATTCTGATTCGTAATTAGTTTTTCTAAGCTTGCCTTTTCTTGAGCCGTGTACACCTTTGAAGATCCACAGGAAACGATGCTCAACAGTATAACTATTGAGGCAAAAAATACTAATGGTTTATTGGTTTTCATGATAATGGATTTATGATCTAAACACAATGTCAATACCATGTTGGTGTTCAACGCGTTTAGCCTAGATTTATAAAACCATCTTTAATTTTGGAAATCACCGCTTGCGCTGCAGACTCTCCATTTAACATTGCTGCATTAATCGAACCATTCGCTAACTGATCCCCCGCTAAAAAGATCTGATCTTTTAATTGAGTCTCCGACTTTGGCAGCATATAAGTCACTGTTTGCATAATTGGTAAAGCTTTCTCAATATGGTAAAACCGCTTAAACTCTAAGGGGTCTATGCCTACATAGGTTTTTAAATCTTCTGTAATTTTATCCTTGAGTTCTTCTTGCGATAACTCATGGGGTTTAACGATACTCACCGATAATAAATGTTCCTCAGCTTTTGGTTTGGACACGTAATAAAAATTATTCACTAATGCCTCATCGTCTGCAATCAAGCCAATCATCGGTTCTTCAAAGACGCGTTGCTTTACGCTTAGGTAATAGTTATCAACGCTTTTCCAGAGCGTATGCTGATTATTTAAATTAGAGATAAGGTGAGAAGCCTCAGTGGCGATAATCACAAAATCGAACTGCTCTACTCCTCCATTTTTAAATATAACTTGCTGATCTTGAATAGATTCTACAGGTGTATTAAAGTGAATTTTAGTCTGTTTCAATTGAGCCATCAGTTGATTTGGAATGGCTTGTATGCCCTTTTTGGGGATGGCAGCACTTCCTTTACCAAACATCTTATAAACAAATTCAAATTTTCTGGACGAGGTCTTTAACTCGTGCTCTAGGAATATTCCTGTAAAAAAAGGTTTGAAGAAATTATGAATGATGTCTGATGAAAATCCGTAATCCTGAAGATAGCGTAAAGTGGTTTTTTCTTCAGCTAAAAAAATATCATCAAAGCTTTTCTTTTTAAGCTCAGTATTGAGTTTTAAGATTTTAAGTTTATCGGCGAAACTTCCTATTTTTGAGGTTAAGGTTGGAAACAATAAGCTTAATTGTCGCAAGGGATCTCCTATCTTGTCTTGCTTTCCTTGATTGTATATGACAGCGCCAGGGTAGAATTTCTCAAGTTCTAACAAGTCGTAGTTTAAGTATTTTTGAGTTGCTGGATATTCGGTGAGCAAGACTTGAAAGCCATGATCGAAGGTATACCCTTCTCTATAATCTGTTTTCACTCTACCTCCTGCTCGATCTGTAGCTTCAAAAATTTCTGGTTGAAAGCCTGCGTTTTCCAGATTAATAGCAGCAACGAGGCCGCTCAATCCCGCTCCTATGATAGCGATTTTTTGATCTTGCATTGATGTATTGTTTTGTCCAATAAGGTCTAAATTCTCTATAGATATAAACCTCAAAATATTACTAAATGTTTCTGATCCCCAGCATTAATTCTTACTTTAGAAAAAACACGTTAACCACAAGCAACAAAGATATGGGAGTTATAGCAAAAAGTAATCGCGAATTAAAACTATATTATCATCCAGATAGTAGGATTGCCGTACAAAGTATTGCGATCGCTGAAGCCACCAAAGCTCAAAAAGTATTGATTAACCTTATCGAAGTTAAAGTGACTGAAACTCAGTGGGCAGAACTTTCTAGACTTCTGAATAAGCAACCTTCAGAATTAATAAATACCGATCACCCTTTTATAAAAAAAACCTTGAGTGACCATCCAAAATTAGATGAAAACCAAGCCTTAAAGGTATTGGCTAAAAATCCAGAAGTCTTGATGCATCCCATTGCCATGCGTGGTGAAAAAGTAATTGAAGTAAAGGGAATTAATGATTTGATGGCTTTACAAGAAAACGATTCTAAAGACGCTAAACTGCCTTAGATATAAATAAATACGTAGACTTTAGTACATGACAAAAATATAATTCATTGAAAACCAACAAATTAGGTGTCAATAAATTAGAATAAAGCATTGATTTTCAGTATATTAGATGAATAATCTCACTTATTTTCTAATGAAGAAAACCAATGCATTCACTAAAAATAGTGAATTAACTTCAGTCCTGAACACTCATTTACAAGGAAAAATTAATTTAGCAAGACTCAAACTCATTTCACACTTTGTCATTGCTTTGTGTAAAGTGCAAACAGTTACTTTTGAAAAGCTTGCGAATGCTTTTAACAGCCAATCAGATTCAGGGTCGTCCTTGAGACGCATACAGCGCTTTATAGCAAGCTATAGTTTGGATTCTGATCTCATTGCGCTCCTTGTTTTTAATCTACTTCCCTCTCGAGATAAACTTATTTTAAGTATTGATAGAACGAACTGGAAGTTTGGACAAACGAACATTAATATTTTCATGCTTGGTGTTGTTTATAAAGGTGTTGCCTTTCCGTTATTGTTTACGATGCTTGATAAAAGAGGGAATTCTAATAGTCAGGAACGGATTGATTTACTCAATAGATTTATACGTCTTTTTGGTAAGCACGTTATTGAATCTGTTGTTGCAGATAGAGAATTTGTAGGTAAAGACTGGTTAGCATTTTTAAACAGAAATGAGATTAGATATTACATTCGTATCCGCAATAATTTCAAGGTGTTTCTACCGCACAAAAACAAAGAAATTAAAGCATCTCACTTGTTTAATAGATTTAAAACCAATGAGTTTGTGTATTATCATAAGATTGTACGAGTAAATGGAGAACTTTGCTATTTGTCAGGCTGTAAACTCAATCCAAAGAACTTAAAACAAGAATTTTTAATCATCGTATCCTTTAATAAACCTGAAAATGCACAACAAGATTATCAAAAACGATGGCAAATTGAGATGTGTTTTAAAGCAATGAAGTCTAGTGGATTTGATATTGAAAAAACACATTTACAAGATATTCAAAGAATAGAAAAATTAATATTACTTGTTATGATAGCCTTTGTGTGGTGTTATAAAATTGGCATATATCTGCATCAAATAAATCCAATTAAAATTAAGAAACATGGTAGAAAGGCTAAAAGTATTTTTAAATATGGACTAACTTTTTTAGCGAATGTTCTACTAAACTCTGAAAATCAAGAGGATACTGATATATTTCGTTTTTTGTCATGTACTTAGTACGTAGACATATAAAAAGCGCTCTATAAAGAGCGCTTTTTTAGTATATAATAGTTTTGAAGATTTATAATTTTTCTTTGAAATCGTTGATGATTCCACCTTTCACAATAACTTGAATTTGTCTATCACTTAATGTATGCTTCATCTCAATGATTTTGGAATCGCCATTAGATTTGTGAATTATCACTTTTATGTTCTCCTTAGATTTCACAGATTGAATGACATCTTTCAATTCTATATCATCTCCTTGTTCTATGCTGTCATAGTCGTATTCATTGATGAACTCGAGTGGTAAAATCCCAAAGTTTGCCAGATTTTGCCAAGCGATTCTAGCATAACTCTTTGCTAACACTGCCACTTGACCTAAGTATTTTGGAGCTAAAGCAGCATGTTCCCTACTGGAACCTTGTGCATAATTTTCGGCAGCTACCACCACGTGACCTCCTTGAGACTCTCTTGTCGTCATAGCTCTATCATAAAAACTATCATCGATTACCGTAAAGGAGTATTTGCTTATTTCTGGAAGATTACTTCTGAAAGGAAGTACTTCTGCCCCAGCCTTTAAGATCTCATCGGTCGAAACATTATTGCCCATTTTTAATAATACAGGAACCCGGTAATGGTCTTGTAGCTCAGGAATTTCTGGTAAAGCTTTAATATTTGGTCCTTTTTCAAGTTTCACAGATTTATTATCCTCTACAGGTGCGATAAGCATATCCGTATTGATCATTTCATAGATTGGATATTCAAATTTTGGATAAGTCATACCAAATTCTTTCTCCAGATCTCGGGGATCCGTAATTTTTCCCATAAGTGCAGAAGCCGCTGCGGTTTCTGGACTACACAAATGAACCTGATCGTCTTTGGTTCCACTTCTGTCTGGAAAATTACGTGGCATAGTTCTTAAACTAATAGTTCCACTTGCTGGAGCTTGACCCATACCAATGCAGCCCATGCAACCTGATTGATGAAATCTTGCACCCGATTTTATCAAGTTTCCGAATGCTTTATTATCAATCATATTCTGCATGATTTGTCTAGACGTTGGGTTGACATCAAAACTCACCTCAGGATTGATACTCTTGTCTTTAACTAGTGCACTAGCGATCCAAAAATCACGTAATCCAGGGTTGGCTGAAGAGCCAATAACCACTTGACTTATAGATTTACCCGCTACCTCAGAGACTGGAACAACATTCCCTGGACTAGTTGGTAAAGCGATTAAAGGCACCAAATCATCTAAGACAATTGCATCATGAAATTCGTATTCGCAACCTTCATCGGCTAACAATTCAGACCAATCCCCTTCTCTATTCTGAGATTTTAAAAAGCGTTTAGTTTCTTTGTCACTAGGAAATACTGTGGTAGTAGCACCAAGTTCTGCTCCCATATTGGCAATAACGTGTCTATCCATAGCACTTAGCTCGTTAAGACCATCGCCGTAATATTCTATCACTTTACCAACCCCTCCTTTCACATCATGACGCCTTAGCATTTCGAGCACAACATCTTTAGCACTCACCCAATCGGGTAATTTACCAGTGAGCTTTACCCCCATTACTTTTGGCATTTTTACGAAATACGGCTGACCTGCAATAGCTGCTGCCACATCCAATCCGCCAGTTCCAATAGCAAGCATACCTAAAGATCCTGCAGCGCAAGAGTGAGAGTCGGATCCTACAAGGGTTTTACCCGGTTTCCCAAAGCGTTCCATGTGTACAGGATGGCTTACCCCATTTCCTGGTCTACTGTACCACAACCCAAAGCGTTGAGCTGCAGATTTTAGAAATTTATGATCATCGGCATTTTTAAAGTCAGTTTGCAGAAGATTGTGATCAACATATTGAACAGCAACTTCGGTTTTAGCTCTATCCAGTCCCATGGCCTCTAGTTCCAATTGAACCAAAGTCCCTGTGGCATCTTGAAGTAAAGCTTGATCTATTTTTAATCCAATCTCTTCGCCAGGTATCATTTTTCCCTCGATTAGGTGAGATTGAATAAGTTTCTGAGTAACATTTAGTGGATTCATATAAATATATATTAGAATCTTAAAGTAGAAATAATTTAAACAACTCTAAACAGAATTAACGATACTTTAATGCCCCTGCTTCTTTCGAATTAGGTTTGAGACTACAATTAAAACTCCTATTTTTGAAAAAAAAACTTATGGAAGTTCATAATTTAAGTCAAACTCATTCTGTCCTCAATCACTTCATCCACCAATTGAGAGATGAGGCTGTACAACAAGATCGGATGAAGTTTCGAAGAAACATTGAACGCATTGGAGAAATCTTGACTTATGAAATGAGTAAAGCTCTGACCTATACTCCCTATAACTTTCAAACTCCCCTAGTTGCAACCACTTCTCATTTATGCGAGGATGAAATAGTAGTCTGTTCTATATTAAGAGCAGGTATTCCCTTACACAATGGTATTCTTAATTATCTAGATGAAGCGGATAATGCTTTTATTTCTGCTTATAGAAAAGTGGAAAGCAATGGGAAAGATTTTGAAATAGTAGTTGAATACTTATCTTCTCCCAGCTTAGAAGGTAAAACCTTGGTCTTAGCAGACCCCATGTTGGCTACAGGCAGGTCTATGCTAAATGTCTACAAAGCCTTGGAGAAATTAGGTCAACCCAAACAAATCCATATCGTATCTGTTATTGGCGCTCAGCCAGGAGTTGACTTACTCGAAGAACACTTCCCTGAAGATACTCAACTTTGGATTGCTGCCGTGGATGATACCTTAAATGAGAAGGGATATATCATCCCTGGATTGGGAGATGCAGGTGATTTAGCTTTTGGAGAAAAAATGTAATCTTTTTGAAAAAACATCTGCGTTTAATTTAAACACTCAAAACTAAAACAGCTTCACTTACAGTTTTATTTATTGGTCTGATGAGCCCGTGTATTTTTAATAAAAAATTGAACTAAGTTGAGATTCAAAAATGGCCTTATACCAATTTAGTTTTTAAATGATGCATTAAAAATTTGAATTATACTACGACGTAGCTCAGCACAGGTTTTTTACTTAGTTGAGGAAAAAAATATAAGCATAGCAATAGTTACGGTTCTATTTTATGACGATTAGTAAGTGAATAAGAAACTGATTTTATACGGCATTTGAATGCTGAATTGGTATTATACCAAATTAAACCTATATTGTCTATATAAAGATCTTTAAAGAGTAGTCCCCTTTTTACCCGCATTTTTCCATTGATTTTTTATCATAAGTTGCTGAAAGATTTAATTCATTACATAAACTACCAGTCTTTTTATCGGTAAAGGTTTGCATCACCTCTTCATATGCAATATACTCATAATCAGCGTTGAAAACATCTGACTGAAATTCGTATATTTTTTCTTAGTCATCCCTTATCACTATATCTCCTCCCCCATTTTGAATTAAAAGTTTGGCTTTCAAATTTTCATTTGGCATAACTAGCAAACCAAATTCACTAGAAAAGATAGTAACATCAGTTCAGAACAATAATCCCAAGTCAATTATCTGTTGTAGGAGTATTTTTGGAAATATATCAGTTTAACATTATAGAGTCTGAGGCTTGGTAGGAAATTTTATTTTCTCTTCTCTGAGTCGAATTTATTTCTTGAATTTCTTGGACATTCTTTTATGAAGTGTCCTCTTTTTATTAGATTTTCAGGTAAATATTATTCAGGTCAGTGGAAATTATTATTTCCACTGACCATTTTTAACAGGCTTATAATTAAGGGGTTAAAGTGAGTTTTCCTTTAGAATCTAATCGAACCCACATTTTGTCTTCATTGAGCTTAAAACTTCCTTTAAAATTAAAATTACACTCATAAGGGGATATAATAGATAAAAATATCTTTCCCTTTTTATTTTCATATAAATGATAAACCTGACCTACAATAGGTTCAAAACTAAACTCAGCGCTGTAAATAAGATTATTATATTCGTATTGTACCATCAACTTTTCATACTTCTGCTTTAGTTCTTCGTACTCTGTTTTGATTTGATGATTAACTTTACTCACATTGGAGTTTTTCCAACCTGTTAAATCTGTAGGGGTGATTTTGGGAGCACTAGAATTAGTAGCATAAGGTAATAAACCCGCTTCATATTTATTGGTATCTTCATTGTAAACTACCTGATCTGGCTTTTTGGAGTTGTTGCCCATTTTAAAAATTTAAATAATTTAAGCGAAATTATGTTCAATTATTTCAATAGCTGCCCTACTTAAGGTTAAAATTCCATTAAAAAAGTGAATTAATAACCGATATAATTGGGTTTGGTTATCTAAATGATACCTTTGTAATTATTGTTAAATAAAAGTTCTAATTAATTAGAAATCAATAAATTAATATTTATGAGTCAAGTTAAAGAAAAAGACACAGTAAAAGTTCATTACACAGGAAAGCTAGCAGCTAGCGGTCAAGTTTTTGATAGCTCTCTAGAAAGAGAACCTATTGAATTTACTTTAGGTGAGGGAACAATTATTCCAGGTTTTGAAACTGGTGTTCTTAATATGAAAGAAGCTGAGAAAAAAACTATAGAAATTCCTAAAGAAGAAGCTTACGGTGAGGTCAAAAAAGACCTTTTCCAACAAGTTGGTAATGACCAACTTCCTGAAGATATGAAACCTGAAGTAGGTATGGGATTAGTATCTCAAAATCCTGATGGAACTGAACGTCAATTAAGAGTTGCAGAAGTGAATGAAGATCACATCATTGTAGATGCAAATCACCCACTTGCTGGACACGATCTTACTTTTGAATTGGAATTAGTTGAAATTAAGAGCTAAATCCACTCAATTTTAGAATTTAAAAACCACTCTTTACGAGTGGTTTTTTTTTGTAAGCTCATTTACTTTTAAACGACTATTAGATCGAATTTAAAATAAATATATGAAACCTATTGAAATTAATGAAGCCCAAGAACCTGCAAAAAGCATTTTAGAAGCTACAAAGTCCAAGATGGGTGCAATTCCTAATATGTTTAAAATGATGGCTAACAACCCATCTCTTTTAAACGCTTATATGAAAGCAGATGAAACGTTTAGAAAAGATTCTGGTTTTACTCCTCAAGAACAAGAAGTGATTTTGCTTTCCGTAGCTGTTTATAATGAATGTGAGTATTGTGTAGCGGCACATAGTTTTATTGCCAAGCATCAAAGTAAAGTTTCTAAGGACGTTATCGATGCTTTACGAGATCGTAAAGTAGTACCAGAGGCAAAATATGAAGCTCTTTCCAAGTTTGCTGTATCTATTGCCAAAGAGCGTGGCTTCCCTACTCAAGAGGCTACAAATGCCTTAAAAAAAGCGGGTTATACAGATCTACATGTGGCTGGTGTTATTACTGGGGTTGGCATGAAGACGTTTAGTAACTATATCAATCATATTTCAGAAACTGAAGTCGACGATATGTTTGCTGAATTTAAATGGGAAAAATAAAAGATAATTTTTGCTATTATTTAAAAACGCTCAAGTCTTTAAAACTCTGAGCGTTTTTTTATATAAATTATTTTAATAAAATCTAAAGTTATTATGATGGCTTATCTACTTTTGCACTTATGAAATTAACATTAAAATTAGCAGCTATATATAATATCCTCTGGGGTGCCTGGGTGGTTATTTTTCCAAATCATTTTTTTCAACTTGTGGGTATGGAACTTCCTACCCAACCTATGATCTGGCAAGGTATGGGAATGGTTATTGGAGTTTACGGTATAGGATATTGGTGGGCCTCTTTCAATCCTCTAAGACACTGGCCTATTGTTGCCGTTGGATTTTTAGGAAAGATTTTTGGTCCCTTGGGTTTTGTGTTTAATTATTATGAGGGCAAAGTTCCTTTTGAGTTTTTTTATACGCTTATTACCAATGACTTTATTTGGTGGATTCCTTTTTTCTTGATTTTGAAAAAAGTTCATCAAGATTACAACTGGAAACTAACCGACTAAGTGAACAGTATACTCGAACATCTTTCGATGATAAGGCTTTTAGCCGATTTTGGACTTGTGGTCTTGATTTGGATGGTTCAACTCATTGTATATCCAGGATTCACCTTTTACTCTGAAGAACTTTTATTGAAATGGCATAAAACTTACACACCCAGAATTACTGTTATTGTTGCTCCACTCATGTTCGTACAAGTGTGTATAGCACTCTACCTATGTGCCTTTGATTTTTCAATAGTCCATTTGATATATTTGATTTTGGTTTTTTCTACTTGGATCAGCACCTTTATTTATTTTGTACCGTTACACCATAATATCGAAGCCGATAGAGATATAAAGTCATCGGCTAACAGGTTAGCCAAAGGGAATTGGATACGCACCATTCAATGGACTTTTATCTTTATTTACGGTGTAATTTGGCTTTCTTCTTAAGGGTATTATAAAATATTGAATTTAAGACATGTTTAAAACAATAATACTTGACTTTATCAGTTAAAAGTCGTATTATAGCCAAATTTCAGTTATTTATTATTATTATATAAAAACTATATATGAGACAGCTTAAAATTACCAAACAAGTTACCAATCGTGAATCTAAGTCTTTAGATAAATATCTACAAGACATTAGTAAGGTAGATTTGATCACAGCTGAAGAGGAAGTTGAACTAGCTCAACGGATTCGGGAAGGTGATCAAGCAGCTTTGGAAAAATTAACTAATGCCAATTTAAGGTTTGTCGTCTCAGTTGCAAAACAATATCAAAATCAAGGTTTAAAATTGCCTGATTTAATTAACGAAGGTAATGTTGGTCTTGTTAAAGCAGCCAAGAGATTTGATGAAACCCGTGGTTTCAAATTTATCTCGTACGCTGTATGGTGGATTAGACAGTCTATCCTTCAGGCTTTAGCAGAGCAGTCACGTGTAGTAAGACTTCCTTTAAATAAAATTGGAGTCATCAACAAAATAAACAAAACCTTTTCTCACCTAGAACAGGTCAATGAACGTCCACCATCTGCTATTGAAATTGCTAAAGAGCTTGACATGAGTGAAGCTCAAGTAAAAGTAGCTCTTAAAAACTCTGGTCGCCATCTTTCTATGGATGCACCCTTTAAGGAAGGTGAAAACGATTCTAACTTATATGATGTATTAAGTTCTGCAGAATCTCCTACTCCAGATGATCAATTGATGAGAGACTCTTTGAGTATCGAAATCAATAGAGCTTTGGAAACCTTATCTCAAAGAGAAGCAGATGTTATTCGCCTAAATTATGGAATTGGCAATCAGCCAGCGATGACACTTCAAGAAATTGGAGATACGTTCGATTTAAGTAGAGAGCGTGTAAGACAAATTAGAGAAAAAGGCATTAGACGATTAAAACATCAATCCAAAAATAAAATGCTTAAGAAATATTTAGGCTAAACCTAAATACTTTACAGATATTAAAAAAGCCATTCAATTCGAATGGCTTTTTTTATGAATTTGAATTCAAATTATTTTTTTGGAGGTTGAGAAGGCCTTACCTCTACTTTACTCGGTAGGGTTCTAGGATTCATTTTAAACAAATCAACAACCAATTCTCCTAAATCTTCAGGTTGAATTTTCCAAGCATCACTTTCATCTGGCGTATTTCCATTAAAATGAGAAGCTACAGAACCTGGCATGATGGTAGACACATTTACACCGTAATCTCTTAAATCCATCATCACAGCTTGTGTAAATCCTGTTAACCCAAATTTACTAGCATTGTAAGCAGACCCCTTAGCAAAGAAATTGGTTCCTGCTAGGCTGGATATGGTTATAAAATATCCTTTGCTCTTTTTTAAAGCCTCTACGGAAGCTTTAATGGAAAAGAAAACTCCTGTAAGATTTGTGTCTATAGTTTCTTTCCATTGGGTCTCAGTCAAATCTTCTATACTATGGTAGTGCCCCATCCCAGCATTAGCAATAACGTAGTCGAGTTGACCAAATTCACTTAGAATTTTTTGCACTGCTTTTTCTTGATGCTTCAATTCTCTTACGTCTGATTCAATACCAATAGCTTTTGCATTGGGATTGGAACTTTTAAGGACCTTTACAGCTTGGTCAGCAGAAGACTGCGTTCGGCTAGTAATAGCGACATGAACTCCTTGTTTCATCAAGGCATCTGCTATACCAAAACCTATTCCTTTACTTCCGCCCGTTATATAAGCAACTTTATTTTTCATGTTTTCTAAATAATTTTTCAATTCCTTTAAAGTTAATATCTAGGCGTTAACTTCCTCCTCATTTTTTAAACTTTTAACGTCATCCTTTAAAGTTTAAAATTACTTTTGAACTTAATTAAAAGTCATGGCAAAATCAAAAAAGAAAAAAAACACTAGCTTATTCAGACTTTTTCTTTGGGGGATGACGATTCTTATTGGAAGTTTTTTCATTTTCTTCGGGAGCATTTATATAGGGCTATGGGGGAAAGTGCAGACAGAAAGTGATCTTCAAAATATAAAGCAGTCGGAAGCCACAGAAATTTTAGATTATAAAGGAGCGGTCATTGATAAATTCTATAAATACAATAGACAATCTATTTCATATTCAGCTTTCCCAAAACACCTTATTGAGGCTTTAGTAGCTACTGAAGATGCACGGTTTTATGAACATGATGGTGTGGATAATTATAGTCTTTTACGGGTGTTTTTTAAAACTATCCTCTCTGGTGATAAGTCTTCTGGCGGAGGAAGTACACTTACACAACAGTTGGTCAAAAATATCTATGGAAGAAAATCTTATGGCTTTTTTAGTCTACCCGTTAACAAGTTAAAGGAAAGCATCATCGCTAAAAGGATTGAAAATGTGTATTCTAAAAAAGAGATTCTAGAATTATATCTCAATACGGTTCCTTTTAGTGGTAATACTTATGGTATTGAGAGTGCTGCTAATCAATTTTTTAATAAAACCACATCAAAATTATCTGTTTCTGAGTCGGCGACCTTAGTAGGAACCCTTAAAGCTAACCATTCTTATAATCCAAGACTTTTCCCTGAACGAAGTCAGTTGAGACGTGATGTAGTTCTTTCTCAAATGCAAAAATATGGCTACCTGTCTTCAGAAAAAGCAACTTCCACTATGAGTGTATCTATTCAATTAAAACTCTCTAAGCGGAACTCCTTTCAACGTCAATTTTTCGTTGACCTTATCAAGTCTGAAGTTGAAGCTATCCTCGATAGTATCAATTCAAAAAATGATTACACATATAATATAGAAGAAGATGGCTTAAAAATTCACACTACGTTAGATCTTGAGCAACAAAAGCTTTTAGAAGCTTCTGTTAAAAAGCATATAGGCAATTTACAACCTCAGTTCGAAGGAGAATATAGAACCGATCTCCCTTGGAAAAATAAAGCATTGCTTTTAAGAATTGCTAAAAATACCAAGGTCTATAAGAGATTAAAAAGGTCTAAAATTTCTGAAGAGCAACTTCTAGATAGTCTCCAAAAGAAAAGACCCATTGAAATTTTAAAAAATGGAGAATCCACTGTTTTACAGCTATCTACGTTAGATAGTATAAGCCATAGCTTAAAGCAATTAAATGCGGCAAGCCTTAGTGTAAATCCAAAAACTGGAGCCATATTGGCCTACGTTGGTGGTGTGGATTACAGAACTTCAAAATTTGATATCATCAAAAATTCTAGACGCCAAGTGGGGTCTACTTTTAAACCCATTGTGTATGCTTCTGCTATAAAAGCTGGACTAAAGCCATGTGATTATTTTTCAGCAAAAGAAATCACTTACTCTAACTTTAAAGACTGGAAACCACAAAATTCATCTCATAAAGAAGAAGATCCTTACCTTAATTTTTCGATGAAACATGCCCTTACCCACTCTTTAAATACGGTAAGTGTAAAAGTTTTGGAAAGGGCAGGAATTGAAAATACAATTACACTAGCGAAGAGTATGGGAGTTACATCCCATATTGTTAGTGAACCTTCTCTAGCCCTAGGAGTTGCAGAATTGAATATGAAAGAATTAGCCAAAGTATATTCTAGTATAGCCAACCAAAGTAAAGTTCCAGAGATTCATTTTATAACAAAAATTACATCAAAAACTGGCGAAGTGATTGCTGAATTTACTCCTGCCCAATCCAAACCCTCAGAACTGGGGGTTGATCAAAACCGAATATTATTGGCCCTATTAGAGAATGTTGTTGATGAAGGAACAGCCAGTCGATTACGAACAACCTTCAGACTTCGCCAAGATCTGGCTGGGAAGACCGGTACAACTCAAGGAAACAAGGACGGTTGGTTTGCCGCGATTACTCCAGAGTTGGTCAATATTACATGGGTAGGTCATAATAACCAAAGCATCAACTTTAAATCTACTCGACTAGGTCAAGGTGCAAATTCTGCATTGCCCATTTTTGGAACCATGTATCAACAGATGGTTAAACAGGATCGTTTTAATGAGATCACTAGAGCGACATTCCCACTACTTTCAGAAAATCAAAGGGAAGCTTTAAATTGCGACGATATAAAGCGTGATGGTTTTTTCAAACGCCTATTATCAAAAGACGAAATCGAAAAGAATTTTGACGATGAAAAGGAAAAAGAGGATAATAAAGAAGGCTTTTTTAGTCGCCTTTTTGGTTCAAAAAAGAAATAATATCAATTTTGCCTATTATGTCGCAATAAATCGTTTTACCGAAACGAATTCGGAACAGACTTTTTTCGACCTCTTTTTATTAAAAATAAATACCATAACTAAGGCTATGCTAATTATTTTCAACTTCTATCAATCAAAAAACCCGTGCTGAACTACGTCGTAGTATAATTCATTTGATTCATACGACATTATAAATTTAATGTGGCATAAGACTCACTTGAATTCTATAAGTTGAATGTTTTGTTTCTGAAAGTTCCCCTCCTCATTAGAAATGTAAATTTTGCCTTCAGAATCGAAGGATAAACCTTCTGGTTGTTGGAACTTTTCAGGATCTAAAAAGTGCATTTTTTTCGGTGTCCCATCTGGCTTTAATATAAGAATTCTTGGAGTTTTTGAATCTAAAATATAAATCTCATTCGTCGTTGGATGAATCGTCAATTCTGAAGGAAAGAAATTTGTTTCCATGAACCAAGAAACATCTACTTCAAATATGGGATCTCTGTAACTTAAATTAGTAAAGTAGTTTTCTTTTATGTCAAATGTAGTGGGGTTTAATTCATAAATAAGAAAGCGATCTCTAGTGGATAGAAGATTATTTTCTTTGGGAATTGTAAGAATTTCACCCGTAGTTTTATTGATATCAAAACTTTCGATATCATGTTTTTTTGAAAATCCAGTTTGAAAGATTTCGACTCGTCGACTTTCGAGTTCAAAATTTTTAATTCTGAAAAGTTGTCCACTACTATCCATGACGTAAGCTGTAGAATCAATAACTCTAATGGCTTCATAATCTCCTCTTGGTCCAAATTGAATTTCTTCTACGATACTTCTGAGTGTAAGATCATAAATATAGATAATTCCTTTTTCATCCTGAATACAAGCAAGCTTCGAATCGTCTATATGACTAATTCCAGAAACTTCTTTTAAAGACTTAGGAAGCTCCCATGTTTTCAAAATGCGCAGTTCACCTGTGAAGGAATAATTGGGTTTTAAAACCGAATATGTTCCTGCCACGACACACAGTATACCTGCAATTATTAAAAAGACAATTAAATTCTGCTTCACAGCTTATTACTTATGGTTTAGGAGATCAAAGATGTAAGTTTATATGTAAATTTGCAAAAATTTTGATTATGGATAAGTCAACGGTCGCTAAATACTTTTATAATCTCCTTAAATCTAGTGGATATTTTTCAGATTCTGCAGCCATTTATTTAAATGCTGCCCTCAACTTTTTGGTTATCATGATCTTAAGTTTTTTTTTATTTAAAATTTTGAGATATACAGCGCTAAGTATTTTACACAACTTAGCCACTAAAACCAAAACCAGCTTCGACGATTATTTGATTAAAAATAGAGTCTTTGTATATGTGTCTAATCTAGCGATCTTATTTGTTATATACGAACTTATACCTATCGTTCTTGTTGATTTTTCTGATTCTGAAATTTATTTAGAAAAATTTATTGAGATTCTTATCACTTTTGTTGGGGTATGGATTGTAAGAAGTATCTTATTGACATTTAAAGATTATTTAAGAACCTTTAAATCTTTTAAAGATAAACCTATAGAGAGTTATATTCAAGTCTTTATGATCGTTATCTGGATCTTGGGAACTATAGTTGTATTATCAAAATTAACTGGAAAATCTCTTGATGGATTTTTAACCGCCCTTGGTGCATTTTCTGCTGTATTGCTTTTGATTTTTAAAGATACAATCTTAGGTTTTGTAGCGAGTATACAAGTGACTGTAAATGACACCGTAAGACTCGGAGATTGGATCACCATGGAAAAGTATGGTGCAGATGGGGATGTTTTTGAAATTAATCTAGCGTCTGTAAAAATTAGAAATTTTGATAATACCATTACTACAATACCCACTTATTATCTGATTTCAGATTCGTTTAAAAACTGGCGAGGAATGAGTATTTCTGGCGGAAGACGAATAAAACGCTCCATTTTAATAAAAGCAAATAGCATTAATTTTCTAAATGAAGATGATATTGAAAACCTAAAAAAAATTAGACTTATTACAGACTATATCCAAAATGTACAACAAGAAATTGATGAGTTTAATACCTCTCATGCCATTGATAAATCTATATCCATCAATGGCAGAAACCAAACCAACTTTGGCGCTTTTAGAGTTTACGTGGATCGCTATTTAGAAAATCATCCAGAAATCAATAAAGACATGATGATGATGACTCGACAATTGGCCCCTACAGCTGAAGGTATTCCTTTAGAAATTTATGCCTTTTCAAAAGATAAAGTTTGGAAAAATTATGAGCATGTGATCGCCGGAATTTTTGACCACTTACTTGCTTCAGTGCCGTATTTTGATCTAGAATGTTTTGAATCTCCAACAACCAAAGATATTCAAAAGTTATCACCAAATTTTAAAGCTTCTAAATGAGAGACTTTATCTTCTTTATAAAGGGGAATTTTAGAAAATTGAGTTTTGGCTGGATGCTTACCTTCTTGTCCAGTTTTGGTCAAACTTATTTGATATCCCTTTACGTGACAGAAATTTCGGCTGAATTTGCCATTACAGAAGGAAACTTTGGAGCTATTTATGCTATTTGTACAGTTGCTGCTTCTTTTATCATGTTAACTGTAGGACATACCGTCGATCATATTTCTGTAAAAAAGGTGACGACCTTTACGGTTTTGTGCTTGGCATTTTCCTCGATATTGATGGGGCTCTCCTACCATATCGCTTTTATATTTATAGGCTTAATTGGTTTAAGGCTTACGGGACAAGGGATGTTAAGTCATATTAGCATGACAATTTTGTCTAAATTTTATGATGAAAATCGAGGAAAAGCTATCAGTTTTTCTACGCTCGGTTTTTCTTCAGGTGAAATTGTTCTACCGCTATTGCTTACTCTATTTATTGGCTGGTTTAACTGGAGATGGGCAATGATTGGCTCTGGTATCTTACTCATTTTGTATTTAATACGATTATACTTTACAGACCTTACTCATTTCAATAAACAACTAAGCAAAGGAAGACCCTCTTCCTTAAGTCTGATTAAAGATTTTGGAAGCATTGTTAACGACAAGCGATTTTTGATTTTAATGCCCACGAGTTTTGCTATAAGTTTCACCGTTACCGCTGTGATATTTTATCAATATGTTTTTGTAGACCTGAAAGGGTGGTCTCCCCAGTTATATGCAGCTTTTTTTACAGGATATGCTGTAACGAGATTGCTTTTTTCATTAGCAGGAGGAGTTTGGGTAGATAAATTCTCAGCTAAGAAGATGTTTCGGTTTTATTTAATACCTCTTACTTTAGGTTTATTGGCTTTTGCGCTGATCAATAGCATTACCGGAGCGTTAATATTTTTGCTATTGATGGGAGTTACAGTTGGGATGTCAGGAACTATTAAGTCCTCCATATTAGCCGAAGTATACGGCATTGAAAAACTTGGTGCTATACGAAGCTTATTTACTATGTTTATGGTAGTAAGTACAGCACTGGGTCCTCTAATTGTTGGATTGATGATTGACAGTGGGTATAGTATAAAAACTATAATGTTAAGCTTATTTGGGTTCTTAGTCGTCTGTGTACTAAATGCTCAGCGTATAAAAGGGATACAAACGTCCGGAGTTACAAGATAATTTAACAAATACTTAATTTATTTGATTAGTTAAAAGTATGGTACAATTAAGCATAAACCTTACTTTTATCAGTTATTATGAGCATGAAAAATAAAAAAACAAATCGTAAATCTCATTGGAGATTATTACATCAGTATTATACGTACACAGGATTTTACAGTTTTTTAGGGAGGAGTTTGATAAAAGCAGCTCCTCCTATTCTTATTTTCACAGCCATCCTTTTAGGTATTCATTTTTTTGTAATCGATGTCAATACTATGTTGATTTACGTGACAGATAATTTCCCCCCTATTGGAGTATTTGCCATTTTCTTTGGTTCAGAATCTTTTCTAGGGCTTATTCCACCAGAAATCTTCATCGCCTGGTGTGGAAAGTCAGCTTATCCATTATGGTTCCTTAGTGTACTCGGGATTTTATCTTATTTTGGTGGGATCATTTCGTACTTTTTAGGTCGAGGAATTGCAAGTATTCCATCTGTTTTCGTGTTCTTGGAAGTGAAAATGTCCAAACAAATAAAAAACATGAGGAAATGGGGTGGGATTCTTATTATTGCTGGCGCACTTCTTCCTTTGCCTTTTGCTATTGCTAGTATGTCTGCAGGGATAATCAAATTTCCTTTTGGAAGTTATTTGCT
Organism: Psychroflexus torquis ATCC 700755; assembly: GCF_000153485.2. Lineage (NCBI taxonomy): Bacteria > Pseudomonadati > Bacteroidota > Flavobacteriia > Flavobacteriales > Flavobacteriaceae > Psychroflexus > Psychroflexus torquis. The sequence continues at coordinate 4,085,461 of NC_018721.1, forward strand.
GTATGGAGTTTTAAGATTACTCAGGTTTGCTGTTTATGGTGCACTCATCTTCGGAACCCTTTAATAATTCTTCGAAAATTTATCATCGGTCTTAAGAGAATGTTCCAGCCCACGTTCATTATTTCTTTTTGAATTAGCTTTCTTTTCCTTTTTTATAAAATCTTCTTTTAAACCTAAAAATAAAGAATAACACATTACAAATAAAATTACTGTGAAAGGAAGAGCTGACACTATAGAGGCAGTTTGAAGAGCTTCTAGCCCTCCTCCTATTAGTAATACCGCAGCTATAGCTCCTTCTGTTATAGCCCAAAATATTCTTTGACCCACAGGAGCATCTATTTTGCCCCCACTCGTTAAGCTATCTATAACCAGCGACCCTGAATCTGAAGAAGTTACAAAAAAACTAACTATTAAAATTATAGCTACTAAGTTGAGAACTAGTGTAAAAGGATAATTTTCAAAAAATGCAAATAGTGAAATATCAACATTGGTATTGACAGCTTCCAAAACTAAATTATCTCCTAATAGAACATCATTAATCGCAGTGCTACCAAAGGCTGTCATCCAAAAAAAGATAACAAGTGTAGGTAGAAATAAAACACTAAAAATAAATTCTCGTATCTGTCTTCCTTTAGAAATTCTAGCGATAAACATGCCCACAAAAGGAGACCAAGCGATCCACCATCCCCAATATGTAACTGTCCAAGACATTTGCCAATTGTCCTGTGAATAGGTTTCTGTCCAAGTGGATAGCTCAATAAAATTTCCTAAATAAGCTCCAATATTTTGCACATAAGACTTGAAAATAAAAAGAGTTGGACCAAGGAAAAGGACTAAAAGCAAAAGTATTAGCGCTATTATAATATTCCACTTGCTTAGTACTTTGATACCCTTATGAATACCTAAGACTACAGAACCTGTGGCAATAAGTGTTATTGCTGCTATCAAGATGACTTGTGTGGTAATCGTATCTGGAAAATCAAATACATAGTTAAGTCCTGCAGAAACTTGCTTAACGCCATACCCTAAAGATGTAGCCAAACCAAAAAGCGTGGCTAGAACAGCAAATATGTCTATAAGATCTCCCCATATTCCATATATTTTCTCTTTTAAAAAGGGATAAAACACAGAGCGAAGAGTTAGCGGTAACCCTCTTGTATAGGTGAAATAAGCAAGGGAGAGTCCTACTAAAGCATATACAGCCCAAATGTGAATTCCCCAGTGCAAATAAGTATACTGCATAGCTTGCCGTGCTGCTTCTGCATTTCCTCCTTCGCCAAAAGGTGGATTAGAAAAATGGGCTAAAGGTTCTGAAATACTGAAATATAGCAAGCCTATTCCCATCCCCGCACTAAAAAGCATAGAAAACCAAGACAATTTTGTAAACTCAGGTTTAGCCTGTTCTCCCCCAATTTTTAAAGTTCCATATTTACTGAAGGCGATGTATAGGATAAAGACAAGAAAAAAATTAACCCCAAGGATATAGAACCAACCACCATTTTCAGTCACATAAAGCTGAGTAGTATTGAAAAAAGATTTCGCGGAATCCTTATAAATTAAGGTCAAAGCAATCGATAGGAAAATTAAAAAAGCTGATGTAAAAAATACTCGGCCGTTGAGTTTCAATCCAAAAATTGACTTTTTTTCATCACTCCTTTCAACTTTATTAGACATTTGATCAGGTTTTAAAATAACTAGAGGCTATGTTGTCACGTAGCCTCTAGTTTGTCGTTTTGCAATTAATCCATAAAATGGTCATTTATTTTCACTCTCAGCTTACGCACATAATCTTCGTAGAGCCAATCTCTGTAGTTTTTTGTATTGTTAATGATACAATTAGAATAACGCTTTATCCGATCTTTGATGTCGTCTTTAAGTTCTCTAGCTAAAATTCTTGCATCAAAAACATCTTCAGAATTTTCTGCACACATTTTAGCATGTTGCATCATGGACTCTTCTAGGACAAGTTTAGATTTATCTCCATTATTGACCGTTTCATTATACGTTTTCCTAATGTCGAAGGTAATGTTTTCAGAATTTTTGAACATCTGCCTTATTTCATCAGGCATTTCATATTTAAAATTGAGCTCAATATCTTCATCCGAAACCATATTATCTAAGAAATAATCTGGATTTTCGAAAATAAGCTGCCAATCTACTGAAGCGTTCCAAGGTCCAAACCTTGCGATATTGTTACCGAGATCAATAACATTGAAGGTATCTTTATATGGAAGTTTCCGAGACCCACGTCCAATCATTTGGAAGTATAAGGTTAGAGATTTTGTGGCCCTATTAAGGATGATATTTTCTACAGTAGGTTCATCAAAACCTGTTGTAAGAATACTCACCGAAGTAAGAATGGCATCTGGTTTTACTCTAAACCACTCTAAAATTGCTTTTCGCTCTTTTCGATTATGTGTATTATCTAAGTGCTTTATTTCGTAACCAGCATCTTTAAAGGTTTGATATACATACCAAGACGTGTTAATTCCGTTATTAAAAATCAATGTTTTCTTTCCCTTACACTTTTCTTCATAAGCTTGGATAAGTTTCTCTTGCATATCCAGATTGGTGTAAAGGTCTTCAGAAGATTTAACGGTGTAATCTCCTGTAATTCCAACTTGAAGGGAACCAAGACCAACGTCGTAATTGAACATTTTAGCCTCGGCCAAAAAGCCTTGTCCAATAAGTGATGAAATGGAGTTACCAACAATCAATTCCTCATAATTCCTATGCATAGGAAGCTTAATGTTGGAACTTAAAGGGGTGGCAGTTACTCCAAGGATAAATGCTTTTTCTAAATATCTAAAAAGCTTAGTAAATGAATTGTAGTGAGCTTCATCAATAATGGCTAAACCAACATTTTTCATATTTAACTTCTCCTCGTTCAACCTGTTGTTTAAGGTTTCTACCATGGCAACAAAACACATGTATTCGTTATCATCGGAAAGTTCTTTGACTTTAGAGTTGATAATTTTATTTCGCACCCCAAAGCCTTGCAACATATCTGAGGTTTGTTTACAAAGTTCTATTCTGTGGGTAAGGACAATGACTTTCTTTCCAGTTTTTTCAATATATCGTCTTACGATTTCAGAAAAAACCACAGTTTTACCTCCACCAGTAGGCAATTGATACAAGAGGTTGAAGTTATCTGGACAGTTCTCTATTTTATCAAAAATAGTTTGTAGATCACTTTCTTGATAGCCATATAAACTTTTTTCAGCAGTATTTTCAAGCATAAAATTACTTAAGTTGAGGGGTGATTTAAATTTTAAGATTCGCAAAAATAAGGAGATTAAAGGGTTTAAGGAAATTTTTTAGCAGTTTATAAACTAAAATCAAGCACTTTTTACCTTTCATCAGTCTTCTGATTTATCTTTAGGTCAAGTTATTTTCAAAAATAGTATTGACAAGCACTCATATATATAAACTAAAAATTATTTTTGCATAGCAACTCTAAAATCAAAAACCTTGGAAAATAAAAAAGCAACAAAACTTATTGAATCTATTGTAAAGGATCTTGAATCCAATCAAATCATTACAGATGATGTGGTAGAAATGGTAAAACAACTAAGACCATTTGCAGTTGAAGAAAGTTTACCAGTAGTTGCTAAAACACTTAGACTGGTGTATGAGCACATTATAGAAAACGAAGTTTTCGCGATACCTATACCTCAGGATGAGCCCTTAACAGATGAAGAAACAGGAGAGGAAGCTGAAGCTTATGAAATTATCACAGGTTCTGATAGCTTACTCTATTTAATAAATTTGATTAAAAAGTCTGAAAATCCTGCAAACAAAATTGAAATAAGAGAATATAATCGCAAAATGGAAACATTTGCTGAATAAGACTTGGCATGGGAAGAGCATTTGAATTTAGAAAAGCTAGGAAGATGAAACGGTGGTCTGCTATGGCCAAAACGTTTACACGTCTCGGAAAAGATATCGTTATGTCTGTGAAAGAGGGCGGCCCAGATCCGGTGATTAATGCCAAGTTGAGAGCTGTTATTCAAAATGCCAAGACGGCCAACATGCCAAAGGAAAATGTTGAGCGGGCCATAAAAAGAGCTTCAGATAAAAGTTTAGGTGATTATAAAACAGTGCTTTACGAAGGTTACGCCCCTTACGGCATTGCCATTTTAGTTGAAACAGCTACAGATAATACCAATAGAACGGTAGCCAATGTACGGTCTTATTTTAACAAGTGTAATGGAAACCTGGGAACATCTGGATCTGTTGAATTCATGTTCGACCATACTTGTAATTTTAGAATAAGCTCTGAAGGTAGGGATGTAGAAACGCTTGAATTAGAAATGATTGACTTTGGCGCTGAAGAAGTTTTTGAGGATGAAGATGGAATAATAATTTATGCTCCCTTTCAAAATTTTGGAGATATCCAAAAACATTTTGAGGAGAGTCATATTGAAATTCTCGCCTCTGGATTTGACAGAATTCCTCAAGTCACCAAGGGTTTAAGTGAAGAAGAAAAAGAAGATGTTGATAAACTTTTAGAAAAGATTGAAGAAGATGAGGATGTTCAGAACGTTTATCATACTATGGAAGAATAATAAAAAAGGCTAGATAAATATCTAGCCTTTTTTATTATTATACAAATTGAGTTCGTTACATATTTTCAAAAATAGATTTCATCAACCTAGTTTTATCATTAAGACTTTCCTCCATAGAAATCATTGTTTCTGTTCTGCTTACTCCCTCTATATCATCGATAAGAAAGATGATGTTTTTGGCATGCTCAGTATTTTTAGCCCTAATCTTGCAAAACAAATTGAATTTCCCAGTAGTCACATGGGCAACAGTTATATTTGGGATTTCTTCAATTCTATTAAGCACAAATTGAGTTTGGGATGTTTTTTCTAGAAAAATACCGACATAAGCTATAAACGTGTAGCCTAATTTTTTATAGTTTAAGGTTAACGAAGAACCAACGATGATCCCACTTTCCTCCATTTTTTTGACTCGAACATGTACAGTTCCTGCAGATATATCTAATTTTTTTGCAATATCAGTAAAAGGCGTACGTGTGTTATCAATTAGCATATTAAGGATGTGATGATCAGTGTCGTCTAACTTGAGTTTTCCTTTCATTTGTGTATTATATTATATTTAATAAAAATCAAAAATAATGAATATTTCTGATTAAAAATGAAAGATTATTGTAAATCTTTATTAATTAGATAACGAAAACGTTATTGTTGACTTTAAATGATGATAAAACATCACCTACTTTTAAGGAGCAGTGCTTTTCCAAAATCAAAGATTGTTCATCTGCATTGATTTCACGGTGAGCAAAAGAAGGTATATTTTTTTCAATTTTTTCAATAAACGGAACAAAGTTTATATGATCATTTTCCAGCACTTCCTTATATTGAATAACAATATCCTTTATAGTAGAATCTTCACTTTTCACATTTCGTACAATCACATCATTAAAGAGTTTTTCATTCTCAGGAATTTCAAAGTAGGCTTCAATTAGTTCCTCTTTAACATCAAGGCAAATATCTTGAACCATCTTTAGTAAAGCCATAAAAATATATTTTCTGGTTTCTTCGCGCTCATAGTCATTAGGAAAGTGTCCAGCCTCAAACAAGACTGTTGGAGTCCCTTCAGCCTGAAAAAAGTCTCCTATAAAGTTTGAATTGAAACTATCATCGTAGCGTCCTATTTGATTTGGAATAAACTTCTGTAACATCAAGTTTGCAGATGCAATTAAACTCATGGACTTCTTTCTAGTGACATTGAGTTCTCTTTCTTCATTAAAGGAAGGAGATAAAAAAGAAACCGATGCAGGAAAAGAATTATTACCTGCACTAAAAATAGTCCTTTGATCATGCATATTTAAACAAAAATCAGGTTGAAACTCAGTGTAGACTCTGTTCAATAATTGACTTTCTAATTGAGTCCGGCTAGAGGCATCACGATTTAAATCCACCAAATTAGCATTAGCTCTCGTATATCTTAAAGCACCATCTGGATTCAAAACAGGAATAATAACAAAACTACACAGGTCAAAAATAGAATCGGTAATATTTTTATAGAGACTAAAGAAATTAAGCAAATCCATAACAGCCTTTGTTGTTGTCGTTTCATTACCGTGCATTTGAGACCAAATTAAAATCTTTCTAGATCCATGACCTAGATGAAACGAAGAGATAATTCTATCTTCTTCAGAATAGCCTTCGTTTTTAATTTTAAATTTATGAGAGATGGCTTTAAACTCTTTAATTAAATCCTCCTCTTTTAAATATCGACCCCGCAGAGACGAAACTTTGAAATGAGAATAATCTTCTAATAACTGTGAAAAGTCTAATGTGTCTAATTTCATGTTCACAAATGTATAAAAACTAAAATATACATTTGTAAACATTCTAGATTTTTAATAAGTTTACATTTGTAACTGCTGTTCTTTAGATTAACCTTCGTTTTTAATCTCTATTGGGTTTAATTCCCCGAGGCTTACCTCGTATTTTAAGGAAAGTTTGAAAACGGATGGTTGTCATTAATCAAAAACGACCATCTAAATGCCTCGTGGGCTTGCCCAGAGGATTATTTAATCTCTGTTTGGTTTAATCCCCCGAGGCTTGCCTCGTGTTTTGAGGAAAGTTTGAAAGTGGTTGGTTTTCATCAATCAAAAAAAGCCCTTTAAATGCCTCTTGGACTTGCCAAGAGGATTATTTACTTTATAATTTATGAGTGATGGTCTTGAACTCTCTTATTAAATCTTTCCTCATTTTAAATATCGACCCTGCAAAGACGAAACATTGAAATGAGAATAATCTTCTAGCAACCGAGAAAAGTTTAATGTATCTCATCTCATGTTTACAAATGTATAAAAGCTTTAATATACATTTGTAAACTGAATAAATTTTCCGATAGTTTACTTTTGTAACTTATTATTTAGAGCTCTATCTATTAAATAATGGTTTCTAATAGATAGTATTGGAAATATTCCTATAGGCCTTTTTATTAAAAATAAAATGCCTATTTACAGTAAGTTATGCCTTTTTTTAGAACAATTACTTTAAGCTATAAGTAACTTGTAAACATGAGGATGACCTCTCTTTCAGTTTATTTGTTTACATTCGTATAAGCATAAACCGGTTAAATTAATTATAGTTTACAATGGTAAACAGTTTAGATTTTACAAAACGACTCAAAGAAATCTTTGAGTATTACGACTTATCTGCCTCTTCATTCGCAGACCGAATTGATGTGGGTCGAGCTTCTATTTCTCATATTATATCTGGACGTAATAAACCAAGTTTAGATTTTGTAATGAAGGTAGTATCCAACTTTAAGGAAGTTGAGCTCTATTGGCTTTTAAATGGAAAAGGGTATTTCCCTTCTTCTAAAGACAATAGGAATGTCATAAATGCTAAGGAAGAGTTCGTCGATGATATAAAACCAGAAGAACCAAAGACTATTGAACCTCTATTAAATGATAATTCAAATCAGGTTTCACACCCTAAAAAAGAAATTCAAAAAGTAATTATATGTTACACCGATGGTAGCTTTGAATCTTTTCAGAATTAGTTGTTATAGTCTACTATAATAACTTTTGATTTAATTATTTTTGCTCAAAAACATGCGCTACCTCACTGCATTAATTTTATGTCTTCTTTTTATATCCTGTTATAATCCTGAAAGAAATTGTGAAGATTTTAAAACAGGAACCTTTGAGTTTGAGGCTTATTTAGAAGGAGATTTAGTGAAGACTACTTTTATTAGAAATGATTCGATAGAAATCGAAATTTACAAGGACAAAAGAGACACTGCATCGATCCGCTGGATTAATGACTGTGAATACGTCTTAAAATCGTTAAATCCCAAAAATTTAGCTGAAGAAAAGCCCATCCACATGAAAATTATATCCACCAAAAACAACTCCTATACTTTTGAGTATAAAATTGTAGGGAAAAATAAGAAGCAAAAAGGACGGGTCGTAAAAGTCGATTAATCAAACAAAGAGGATTGTTGGTTATCCTCCTTTTTATCTTCTGTTTCAGGGACTATAGCTTCCTCGGATTCCTTATCAGAGGGTAATGGTTCTATAAGATCAATCTGCTTGATTAGATCTGAGGTGAGTTGATTACCTTGAGCTTTAATTCCTTTAATAGATATAAAGTCTTCTAGATTTACTACTTCATTAGATCTTCTATCTTTTCCTCTAGTCTTTTTAAACTCAATTTCAATTCGAGGAATATAGTCTGTAGAGACTACTTCCAGCTGAGAGTTAGGATGTTCAGTGATAATTAATTCCTCCTTGTCAGCGTTATCAATTTGAAAGCGCTTGACGTAGTATTTTTCTTTCTCTCCCTCCCAGTATACAAGCGAAATTGGTTTTTTAGAATTCCATTTCTCCATAACTATGATGTCGTTTTCAAAACGGGTAGTAAGTTCAGGAATAATGGTTTTAGCAATTCCATTTTGTCTAATAATCAGTAACCTATCCTCACCTTTAAAAGCTCCCAAGAGTTCTCCTCTTTCGTCCACATTAAGACGTCTTACCGCTTCATCGAACCATATTTTTCTTGGTTTTAAGGTAGAGACTCCTTCTTCTTTAAGATCAACACTTTTAATGGGCATTTTGGAGACTAAATTTCCCTTCACATTTCTGCCTTTAATAGCTAGGTCTGAGAAATCAATATCAAATTTCAAACGTTTTAAACCTTTCTTTTGTCTTAAAAAAACAGTCACTAACTCTGCTTCACCGTTAGGGTTACAAGAAAAATATAAAACTTTTGTTCCCGGTTTATCATTTCCCATACTGTATGCCTTATCTCTTGTTATTGAGGTAACAGCAAAACGCTTCATATGGCTAAAACCAGCTTTACCATCCTTATAAATGAGATTATAGATGGTTCTTTTATCTTTTTTCTTAAAGATTCCTACATATAGAATATTCTTCCCAATAAAGGTCTTGCCCTCTACCTTGGATACCATCATAGTTCCATCTTCAGTAAAACAAATGATATCGTCAATATCACTACAATCGGTAACATATTCATCTTTCTTCATAGAAGTGCCTATAAAGCCTTCAATTCTATTGACATAAAGCTTAGTATTTCGGATTACGACTTTGGAGGCTTCGATATCTTCAAACAATTGAATTCTCGTTTTGCGTTCTTTGCCCTTACCGTATTTCTCTTTAAGCATTTTGAAGTAATTGATAGAATAATCTATCAAGTGGTCAAGATCTTGCTTTACAGCTTCGATATCCGCTTCCAAGGCTTCTATTTTTTGGTCTGCTTTATCTAGGTCGAATTTTGAAATTCTTTTAATTCTGATTTCAGTAAGTCTAGAAATATCATCCCTGGTAATGTCTCGTTTCAAATGCTTTATGTGAGGTTGTAACCCCCTGTCAATAGCATCTATAACACCATCCCAAGTTTCTTCTTCTTCAATATCTCGATAGATGCGTTTCTCTATAAATATCTTCTCTAAGGACGCAAAATGCCATTGCTCTTCAAGTTCTCCAAGTTTTATTTCTAACTCGGTTTTTAAGAGCTCTACCGTATTTTCAGTACTCATTCTCAAAAGCTCTGACATTCCTAAGAAATGAGGCTTATCATCAATGATAACACAGCTTAAGGGAGAAATTGACACCTCACAATTGGTAAAAGCAAATAAAGCATCTATAGTTTTGTCTGGTGAAATGTTATTGGGTAAGTGAACAAGAATTTCAACATCTGAAGACGTATTATCTTCAATTTTTTTAATTTTAATTTTACCCTTGTCATTTGCCTTAAGGATAGAATCTATGAGTGTTGACGTGTTTGTTGAATAAGGGATTTCGTTAATCACCAGTAAATTCTTGTCTTTTACTTCAATAGTGGCTCTCACTCTTATTTTTCCTCCTCTAAGGCCGTCATTATAATTTGAAACATCTGCGATTCCTCCAGTTGCAAAGTCTGGGAATATTGTAAAACGCTTACCTTCTAGATGCTTGATGGACGCATCAATAAGTTCAATGAAATTATGGGGAAGAATCTTTGTACTTAAACCCACAGCAATACCCTCTGCTCCTTGAGCCAATACCATTGGAAATTTAACTGGTAAATTAACAGGCTCTTGCTTACGACCGTCGTACGAAATTTGCCATTCTGTGGTTTTTGGATTAAAAACGACCTCCAGAGCAAATTTGGATAATCTTGCTTCTATATACCGAGATGCTGCCGCACGGTCTCCAGTAAGGATATTCCCCCAGTTACCTTGAGTGTCTATTAGAATATCTTTTTGACCAATTTGAACGATAGCATCTCCGATACTTGCATCTCCGTGAGGGTGGTATTGCATTGTATGGCCTACAATATTGGCAACCTTTGTATATCTTCCATCATCTAGATCTTTCATAGAATGTAAAATCCTACGATGTACAGGCTTAAAACCATCTTCTATGGCGGGTACTGCTCTTTCTAGTATGACATATGATGCGTAATCTAGGAACCATTCTTGGAACATTCCTGTTACTTTTACAGACTCGTCTTTTGCAGTAGGATCGAAAGGCTCCTGAGATTCAGGATTTAAATCTAGATCGTCACTCATAAATTAGTTTGGTTTTTTGCTATGATTTTATCTAAGGATAATTTCAAATATCTAGTTTTTCTGGGGCTTAATAAGCTGATATTGGTGTGAATATCTTTTATTGAATTCTTTATTGAATACACAATATTTAATCGTCTGTAAATGATTAAGTTAGTTATCCTATAAGACTTTATTTTATCTTTTTTTATTTCATGAATCTTAGTCCTGCCTTCAAATTTTGATAATGTAACACCTTTATTTATAAACGAAACTAAGTTTCCTTCACTGTTGTATTTAAAATACTTACCAACGAAGTAAATATAAATTAACCACAATCCTACCCCTATCAAAGCTGGGTAAAAGTAGTTGTCTGAAGGAAAAAATTGCTGATCTAATTGCTGACCTAATTGATAATTTAAAAAGATAATTAATAGAAAAAAAGACATTGAAAAGTTAGACACTCCGAAAATAACTTTTACAAATCTATGATTATTTAACTTCATTAATTTCTTCTTTGACTTCTTCTACGAGGTCGATTTCTACTTTTAAATTTTCTATGATGAAATTTTGTCTATCTGGTGTATTTTTCCCCATATAGAATTCTAAAATTTCTGGTATGCTTTTATATTTATCCAACATTACTGGATCCAAACGGATATCATCGCCTATAAAATTTTTAAACTCGTCTGGAGAGATCTCACCAAGTCCTTTAAAGCGAGTGATTTCTGGATTACCTCTTAATTTTTTTAAGGCTTCTCGTCTTTCTGTTTCAGAATAACAATAAAACGTTTGCTTTTTATCTCTAACTCTAAAGAGCGGTGTTTGCAAAATATAAAGGTGACCTTCTTTAATTAGCTCTGGAAAAAATTGAAGAAAAAACGTTATGATAAGCAACCTAATGTGCATGCCATCTACATCTGCATCGGTTGCTATCACTATATTATTATAACGCAAGTCCTCTAGAGAATCTTCGATATTAAGAGCAGCTTGAAGCAAATTGAATTCTTCGTTTTCATAAACGATTTTTTTACTCAGTCCATAAGAATTTAGAGGTTTACCTTTAAGGCTAAATACGGCTTGTGTGTTTACATCTCTAGATTTTGTGATACTCCCACTAGCCGAATCTCCTTCGGTTATAAAAAGTGTTGTTTCAAGATAACCTTCTTTTTTAGTATCTTCTAAATGTATTCTACAATCCCTTAATTTCTTATTGTGTACACTTGATTTTTTAGCTCTATCTTTTGCTAGTTTTCGGATTCCAGAAAGATCTTTCCGCTCTTTCTCAGCTCTTAGAATTTTCCTGTGTAATTGTTCAGCAGTCTCATTATTTTTGTGGAGATAATTATCAAGCTCTTGCTTCATAAAATCTAATATAAAGGTTCTAACCGATGGTAAGTCTTCTCCCATATCTGTAGAACCTAACTTTGTTTTGGTCTGACTTTCAAAAATAGGCTCCATCACTTTAATACTCACAGCAGAAACAATTGACTTTCGAATATCGCTGGGCTCAAAGTTTTTCTTGTAGAAATCTCTAATGGTTTTCACAATAGCTTCTCGAAAAGCAGTCTGGTGAGTTCCTCCTTGTGTGGTATTTTGACCATTTACAAAAGAGTGGTATTCTTCAGAATATTGTGCTTTACTAAAGGTAATAGCAACTTCAATATCGTTACCCCTCAGGTGAATAATAGGGAATAATCGATCTTCCTCTCGGATTCTGTCGCTTAGTAAATCTTTTAAACCCTCTTCAGAGTAAAATTTCTCACCATTGAACATTATAGTAAGTCCTGGGTTTAAGTAGACGTAATTCTTAAGCATCTTTTCGATATATTCATTTCTGTATGAATATTTCTTAAAAATAACTTCATCGGGAATAAAAGTTACTTTAGTCCCTCTGCGTCTTGATGATTCCTCAAGATCTTCTTTATTAATTAAATTACCTTGGTCAAACTCAGCAGATACCGATTTTCCATCTCGTGATGATTCTACCCTGAAATAACTCGAAAGTGCATTAACGGCTTTAGTCCCTACACCATTAAGACCAACAGATTTCTTGAAGGCATTGGTGTCGTATTTTCCTCCTGTGTTCATTTTGGAAACTACGTCCACTACTTTTCCTAAAGGTATTCCACGTCCATAGTCCCTTACATTAACTTTAGTGCTTTGAATAGACACTTCGATAGTTTTTCCAGAACCCATCACAAATTCATCGATAGAATTGTCCAAAACCTCCTTTAATAAAATATAAATACCATCGTCTGCACTAGAGCCATCCCCAAGTTTACCTATGTACATGCCCGGTCGCATGCGGATATGTTCTTTCCAGTCTAAAGATTTTATGTTATCCTCTGTGTACTTTGTTTCTTGTGCCATATTTTTTCTCAACATCGAAATATACTACGATTTCTGTAAAATAAAAATCATAACACAAATTTATAATCTTAAAGCTTTTGGAGCATCTTTAAGGTAGAAATATTTTCAAAAACTAAAAAAGCCTTCATCAATTTCATAATGAAGGCTTTAGCAAATTAAATAGTATCGAATAAACTTATTTATTATGCATGAAAGATTGCTTACCTAAAAGTGTTTCTTCAGACTCCACATGCTCGTCATCGGGAACGCAACAATCTACTGGACAAACCGCTGCACATTGGGGTTCCTCATGAAATCCCATGCACTCCGTACATTTGTCTGCTGCTATATAATATAATTCATCACTTACAGGTTCCTGAGCTTCTTCAGCATTTGCCTCTTTTCCGTTTGGAAGAACAATATCACCTTTCAAACTTGTTCCATCGGCATGTCTCCAATCATCACCGCCTTCATAGATTGCTGTATTAGGGCATTCCGACTCGCAAGCACCGCAATTGATACATTCGTCTGTTATTTTTATAGCCATTTGAGTAATATTTATGTAAATTTGTTCAGAAATATAAATACTCTAACGGTTAGCCAAATTTATGACTTTAGATGATAGAATAAATACCTTTTCAGAACTTGGATTATACCTGCAAAATTACACAGATTCTAAAGATTTAAGCTCAAATTTTTCACAAAAATTGACTAATATCATTAGGCAAGCTGAGATTCAAAATGCCTGGTTTACACAAGATCAGGTCCATTTATCGATAGCGGCTTGGGCAAAAGCTTTGACAAAAAAACAGCTTCGTAATTGGCTTACGCCCTACAAGATATCGGCGATGCCTAAAAAAGATGTCGCTGTTATTATGGCTGGAAATATACCTTTAGTCGGCTTTCATGATTTTTTATGTGTTCTTATTCTTGGCCATAAAGTGATTGGTAAGTTATCATCCAACGATAATTTGCTGCTTCCTTTTATGGCTGAAGAGCTGATTAAAATTCACCCAGGTTTTGAAGATAAAATTGTATTTACGAATGATAGATTACCGAAATTTGATAGTGTTATAGCTACAGGAAGTAATAATACAGCAAGGTATTTTGAATATTACTTTAAAGATAAACCTCATATTATTCGGAAAAATAGAAATTCATTAGCTATTCTAAATGGAACTGAATCTAAAACTGAACTTGAAGCCTTAGGCGAAGATGTATTTAGATATTTTGGGTTGGGATGTAGAAACGTTTCAAAGCTATTTATCCCTGAAGATTATGATGTTGATGATTTTTTCAAAGCTATGTTTAAATTTAAAGATTATATCCATCATCATAAATACGCTAATAATTACGATTACAATAAGGCCGTTTATTTAATGAGCTCCGTAAAACTTTTAGACAATGGTTTTTTACTCTTAAAAGAAGATAAACAATTCTCATCCCCTATTGGGACTTTGTTTTATGAAAAGTACACCAGTATAAAAGAACTTGAAATCACCCTGAGAGAAAGACATGAAGAGATACAATGTACCGTTGGAAATGAAGATTTTACAGAGGTTAATTTTGGGCAAACACAAAATCCAAAGTTGTCTGATTATGCAGATGGGGTGGACACTTTAGAATTTTTAATCCAACACTAAAACGATAAGACATGGAAAGACCACATAATTTTAGTGCTGGCCCTTGTATACTTCCCTTAGAAGTCTTTGAAAAGGCCTCACAATCGGTTATTGACTTGGATAATTCTGGACTTTCTATTTTGGAAATTTCTCATAGAAGTACAGCATTTGTGGGGATTATAGAGAAAGCAAGAGAACTTGCACTACAGCATCTTAATTTACAGGACAAAGGTTATAAAGCCTTATTTTTACAAGGAGGAGCTAGTATGCAGTTTTTAATGACAGCCTATAATTTATTAGAAAAGAAAGCAGGCTACTTAGACACTGGAACTTGGGCTTCTAATGCTATAAAAGAAGCTAATAATTTTGGAAAAACTGAAGTTTTGGCCAGTTCAAAAAGTAGCAATTATAACTATATCCCAAAAGATTTTCTGGTCCCGGAAGGCTTAGATTATCTTCACTATACGAGTAATAACACCATCTACGGGACTCAAATGAAGACGTTCCCAAAAAAAGAAAATACGCCTTTAGTTTGTGATATGAGTAGCGATATTTTCTCTCGCCAACTCGACTATTCCCAATTTGATTTGATCTACGCTGGGGCACAAAAAAATATGGGGCCTGCTGGAGCAACTCTCATTGTAGTGAAAGAGGATATTTTGGGCAAGGTTTCTAGAGCAATACCTTCTATGATGGATTACCAATTAATGATCAAAAAGGAGAGTATGTTCAATACGCCTCCAGTATTTTCGATCTACGTCTCTATGTTAAATTTGGAATGGCTATCTAGAAATGGTGGTGTTCCTTCTATAGAGAAAAAGAACAAAGCCAAAGCTGATTTAATTTATTCTGAGATTGATAGAAACCCGCTATTTAAAGGATTTACAGCCTTAGAGGACCGTTCCATGATGAATGCAACATTCTCATTAAAAGATGAACAACTTGGTCCTAAATTTGACAAGTTATGGAAAGCTAGCCATATCAATGGCTTAAACGGTCACCGAAGCGTAGGAGGGTATAGAGCTTCTATGTACAATGCATTGACTCTAGATAGCGTTAAAGTACTTGTAGACGTGATGAAAAATTTTGAAAAAACCGCATAAAAAAATGAAAATGAAAATTTTAGCAACAGATGGTCTTTCAGGCATAGGAGTTCAATTACTTGAAAATGCTGGCCATGAAGTTATTATAAAAAAAGTAGCGCAAAACCAGTTATCAGAATACATCACCACCAATGAGTTTGATGGTGTTTTGGTCAAAAGGTCTACTCCGCTTACAAAAGTTATTCTTTCTGAAAGCCCAACCTTAAAATTTATTGGTAATTGTGATATCATCTCCACTCATATTGATATTGATTTCGCAGAACAAAAAGGGTTGAGCGTTTTTCAGGCGATAACCGCTTCCTCCAATAGTATTGCAGAATTGACTATTGGTCATCTCCTCAGCTGTGTAAGACATTTAAAAGATTCTAATAGAGAAATGCCACTCGAAGGTGATAGTAAATTCGACACTTTAAGACACTCTTATTCAGCAGGAACCGAGGTTGAAGGTAAAATACTTGGGATTATTGGTTTTGGAAATGTTGGTCAAGAAGTGGCGAAAAAGGCCATTGGCTTAGGGATGAAGGTTATATATTATGATAAAAATGAAGAGCATGTTGAAATCACTTTAGACTTTTATGATCAACAAGCTGTAAAATTCAATCTTTCATCTTCACCATTGAAAGAGGTGCTTTCCACTTCAGATTTTGTGAGTCTTCATATAACCACGAAACAAAAAAACTACCTTGTTGGCCCTAAAGAGCTTAAAGAGATGAAGCCTACAGCAGGACTAATAAATACTTCATACTTTAAAGCTGTAGACGAAGTAGCCTTGGTTAAATCACTTGAAAACAATGAGTTGAGATTTGCTGCATTAGATGTCTTTGAAGACGAGCCTCAACCTCCTATCCAATTACTGATGAATCCTAAATTGTCCTTGAGCCCAAATATTGGCGGAGCAACACAAGAAACTCAAGATAGAATTGCTATGGAACTAGCTAATCAAATCCTATCCTTCTTAAACTAAATCTCATGAAATTTTACGTATTCTGTTTTCTATTTTGGTTGAGTAGTATTGCTTTCGCTCAAACACAAACAGGTAAAGCTTCTTTTTATGCCGATAAATTTGAAGGTAAACAGACTGCAAGTGGGGAAATTTATAAGCACAACTTACCTACTGCAGCTCATAGAAAATTAGCCTTTGGAAGCAAGGTGAAAGTGACAAATCTTCAAAATTATAAAACTGCTATGGTTACCATTAACGATAGAGGCCCTTTTATAAGAGGTCGCATTATAGACTTGTCAAGATCTGTTGCACAGACTTTAGACATACTAGATAATGGCGTCACAGAGGTGAAAATTGAAGTTTTAAAAAACCAAGATGTTAACGTAACTTCAGCTTCTACTTCTACTTCACCTTCCACGCCTCAAACTCCTATTGCTAAGCCTACAACAAATAAAGATAAAACTAATAATAACTCGCAAATGCAATCTATAGAGACCTTTGAGGAAAAAGAGTTTTATGAGATAAATATCGATGAAATCACACCAGATTTCTTCGGCGTACAAATTGCGAGTTTCCAGGATACTGATAATCTGTTAAGAATGGTCAATAGGCTAAAAGTAAACTATAACAGTAAAGTGCTTGTACAGGTAAAAACAGTTAGCGGATCCAGGGTCTATACACTTATTTTAGGCCAATATAAAAGTAGGAAAGCAGCAGAAAACTTTCAGAGCAGAATGTTGAACAAATATCCTGACTCTTTCATTGTAGATATGACTATAAAAGATTAAATTTAGAGATGCGCTATTTAATCATACTTCTTCTAGTAGGTTCTGTAATGAGTTGTTCCATACAAAAGCAGGGAACTAAACAGGCTTTCGAGGATTCAAAAGTGGACAACGATACCATTAGAATTGCCAACGATTCCCTTGAGTATGAAATCATTATCGTAGAACCTGGTTTTAACGCTTGGCTAGCTTCGCAAAGACCAAGAGGGTATTATGGACTCAATTACTTAGATCAACGCAATGAATTCTACATTATCATTTATAACATGAGAGTGAACGACCCCATGGGATTTGATCCAAATTTATATCCTTTCCGTATAAATTATGAAATGGGTGTCGACTACGGATACGAGGTGAATTATTTACTATACCATTATTTTTTATTTTTTGAAGAAAAATATAATCAGAGATTGAGATAAGGTTTGTATTTTTGCAAAATGAATAAATTAAAAGAACGCTGGGGCATACAATCCAACTTTCAATTGGTCATCATTTTTATTGTTTTCGCCATTACAGGTTCATTGTCAGCCTATTCAGCAAAGCCCGTTTTAAATTTTTTGGAGTTAACAAGAGCTTCTTTCCCAGAGCATTTTTTTGGAGTCTTTAGTTATTACTCATTACGAATATTAATCATTTTTCCAATTTATCAAGTCTTGTTGGTTGCCATTGGTACTCTGTTTGGACAAAATAAATTTTTCTGGAATTTTGAAAAGAAAATGCTTTCCAGACTTGGACTCGCCTTTCTATTTCAATAAAGCTTAAATTTTCTTTTATTTTCTGAAAAAATAGTACATTTGCAAAAATGATTAAACTTTGAATATCAAACAGCTAATAAGTTTATTACTTTTCATGGTACTCACAACATCCGTTGTGAATACACATGCTCTTAGCCATTTGTTTGATGACGATATATCTTCAGTAGAACAATGTGAAACATGTGATCAATTTATTGTTACACATTCTAATGATGTTCAGTTTATTTCTCCTATTTTAGATGTTGATATTCAAAACTCTTTTGAATATTTAACAATCACACCTAGCATAATAGATATTTCTTTGACTATTATTTTAATGCCTTCAGGTGAGTATTACAACAAGCCTCCTCCCTCTCTTCTAGTATAGTCTTTTACCCTTCCCTTTTCATTATATACTAGAATACTAATTACATTACACTGAATTATATGTACCAAAAGTCTATTCTTTTGTGCCTATTTATATTTTTTTCATTTGTTACTCAAGCTCAAGATTGTGAGTTAACTATATCAGGAAAAGTGATAGATATACACGATAAATCCCCTTTATTTGGAGCTGTTGTTCAACTCGTGGGTCTTAATAAAGGCGTTTACACCGATAAAAATGGTTTTTACAAGATTGAAGGTGTCTGTGAGGGTGAAGTTCAACTCAAAGTTTCTCACCCTTTTTGTGAACCAGAAACAAAAAGTATCAATCTGAAAGAAAATCGTCAAATCAATTTTAAACTTGAACATCATCTTGAAGAATTGAATGAAGTTTTACTTAAAGGTAAACTTTATAATAACGAATCTAATTCCTCTATATCCAATCAAATAAAGACACAGGAGCTTGAAAAATTTAGCAATGCCTCTTTAGGAGATGCACTTAAGAGTATAAGCGGTGTGTCCTCTTTAAATACTGGAAATTCTATTGTTAAACCCATTATACAAGGTTTACATAGCTCGAGAGTTCTTGTCATCAACGACAATGTGAGACTTCATGACCAACAATGGGGTGTTGATCACGCTCCCAATGTCGATATTAACTCCGCAGCCAATATAACTGTCATAAAAGGAGCCTCAGCCTTAAAGTATGGTGGTGATGCCATTGGAGGAACCATTGTTATAGAACCCCAAAAAGCACCTATTAAAGACACAATAATGGGTAAAACTATTCTTAATGCTTCCAGCAATGGCCGAGGGGGAAATATCTCTACAAGTTTCATAAAAGCAAAATCTTCAGGATTTAATTATAGATTTCAGGGGAGTTTAAAACGTCTTGGTGATCTTGAAGCCCCTGATTACCAACTTACCAATACAGGGCAAAGAGAAAACAATCTCAGTTTGGGGATTGGCCTTAATAAAATAGATTATGGGATTGATTTTAGTTATCGGTTAACCAATTCTGAAATTGGTATTTTGAGAGCGTCCCATATAGGAAACGCTAGAGATCTCGTAAATTCTATCAACAGACAAGAGCCCTTTTTTATTGAAGATTTTTCTTATACAATCGATAATCCAAAACAAGAAGTGACGCATCAAATATATAAACTGGAAACTTTCAAAAAAATCAAAAACCTTGGAGAATTAAGTTTACAATATTCTTTTCAGCAAAATAATCGATTGGAGTTTGATATTCGACGTGGTGGACGTGGAGACACACCAGCTATGGATATGGAACTTAAAACCCACACCCTACTTACTCAACTGGAATGGACGAGTTTGGAGGGTTTTGACTCTAATTTCGGTTTAGAATTCAATGCTCAGAATAACTTTGTAAATCCAAATACTGGAGTGAGAAGACTTATTCCAGACTATAACATGTACACTGCTGGAATTTTTGCTACCACCGCTTATGATGTGTCAGAGCGTTGGGATCTAGATGCGGGAGTTCGCTATGATTTTAATACTATAGATGCTGATAAGTTCTATATCACCTCGAGATGGGAAAAATTAGGTTACGATCAACTCTTTCCTGAATTTGAAATTGGAGAAGACGGAAATCAGATTTTAACAAATCCGCAGTTCGACTACCACAATATTTCTGCAACTGTAGGGGCAACATATACTTTCAAAAATGATTTTAAATTGATTGGAAATTTAAGTTCAGGGAGTAGAGCACCAAACCCTTCAGAATTGTTTAGTGATGGCTTACACCACAGCATTTCTAGTATAGAACTTGGTGATCTTCAGCTCGATTCAGAACAATCCTTTAAAGCAGGAGTCGGATTTCAAGGTGTTGTAGAAAAGTTTGGCTTCAATATTCAGCCTTACATCAATTATATTGAAGACTTTATAGTATTGGAGCCCAACGGTATAGAAACAACTATAAGAGGAGCTTTCCCTGTGTATGAGTATAGACAAACCAATGCAAGACTTTACGGTATAGACGTGAGTGCCAATTATAGCTTTAACAATTTGGAGTTCTTGTCCAATTTTGCTTATGTCAATGGAAGAGATGTCGAACAAAATGAGGCACTTATTAATATGCCTCCTTTCAATGTTTCAAATACGATAACCTATTCCA
This sequence comes from Psychroflexus torquis ATCC 700755, assembly GCF_000153485.2. Taxonomy (NCBI): domain Bacteria; kingdom Pseudomonadati; phylum Bacteroidota; class Flavobacteriia; order Flavobacteriales; family Flavobacteriaceae; genus Psychroflexus; species Psychroflexus torquis. The sequence goes on from NC_018721.1 coordinate 4,106,063, forward strand.
AAAAAGAATGGAATAATTTTTATGTCTCCTTAAATAGCCAGTTGGTTACTCAACAAAACGAATTTCCTGATAATAATTTTAGAACAGATATCGTCAATACTACTAGTGGCGAATTTGAAGAAGTTGAAGTGGATGTTAGCTCTACACCAGAAGCTTATCATCTTCTCAATTTTAGTTCAGGATTAGACTTCGACTTTAATAAAACTAAGTTAAGCATCAACGTGATGATTAACAACGTTTTAAATACTAATTATAGAGATTATCTCAATAGATTAAGATTTTATGCCGATGAAGTTGGCACCAATGCTATGTTACAATTAAAACTCAATTATTAACACAAATTAAATTTTAAAAAATGAAAACTATGAAAACAATTAAATTATTAAGCTTAGGCCTTTTAGCAACGCTCGTTTTTAGCGCCTGTTCTGATGACGATGATGCACCACAAGTGATCAACGAAGAAGAAGTGATCACGACTTTGAAGTTAAAACTGACTCCTGAAGGAGGTGGTGAAATTATAACTTTTACTTACAGAGATTTGGATGGAGATGGATCCAATCCAGAAATTACAAGTCCATCACTATCTGCGAATACTACCTATACTGGACGTGTAGAATTTTTGAATGAGCTGGAAGACCCTGCTGAAGACATCACCATTGAGGTTCTTGAAGAAGCTGAAGAGCATCAAGTGTTTTATATTGTAGAGGATTCTTTAAACGCTATTCCTACTTATACTGGAGCTTTAGACAACGATGGAAACCCTGTTGGTGTAGAATTTAGCTTAGCAATAGGTGATGCTAGCCAAGGTAACTTTACTGTGTTTCTTATTCATGAAGGTGATAAAAATGCTCCTGGAGCAAGTGAAGGAGATTTAACTGAAGTTGGAGGAGAAACAGATATCGAAGTGACTTTTAATGTCACTGTAGAATAAAAACATGGCATAAGTTCAACCAACTCTGTCGTAAAAAAAGAGCTGTCCAAAATGTTCTGCTGATATTTAAAGTTCTTCCTGAAATAGTCCTTTAAATACTTTAAAACATACAACGGACAGCTTTTTTATGTAACAAATCTAGCAATAATAAAGTATTTTTATTGAATGTATATAAATTATTCTCAAAGCTAAACATACTTAAAAGTGTAGCATATATAACTCATATCTTTTAAAAAAGAATCCTTACTTTAGACAAAATATATATTATGAAGACAAGAGATGAGGATATTATATCCATACGCGTAGAAATTCCCAATGCTAAAGTAAGCTCTCTCACCTTAAGCTTGGAATCTTTTCAAAATTCGACCTTAAGACCTATCGCTAAATTTCAAAATGACATTTTACTATCTATTTTTGAAAATTATATCATTCGCTATAAAAATGCATTCCATAAACTTGGACATGAGGAAAAGCTTAAATACATTGAGAATACCGTCAAGAAAGACTCAAAATTTAAAAATCTTATAAGGGGAATCTTTATGGGGCATTTTACAATTGAAGAGTATAAATTTTATATTGAAAATGCTTCTGAAATTAATAAAAGAATCATCAATTTAACTAAAGAACGCTTACAAACTGAGATCCACTATTTTGAAAAACAAAGTGCGCAAAACTCTTCCGAGCTTAAAACACCCTAAGCGTTTAAGTTTTAAACGTAAACCTATCCAGAATCAAATTCCAGGTAAAATAACCTATGTAGGTGAGGGAACTTCGGAGGATACAGTCATAAATGTGATCAGTTATAATGAGGAGAAGGTCATTTATAATAACAATTGTTCTATAGAAAAAGTGCTCGATCTAGTCACTCACGAACCTCAATTCAAACACTGGATCAATTTTATAGGAGTCCATGATGTCGAAAAATTATCCAAACTTGGTTCCCTATTAAATATTCATCCTTTAGTGCTTGAAGATATAGCCAATACAAAGCAACGCCCAAAATTGGATGAGTTTGAAGATTATGTATTTTTTGCTTTAAAAATGATCTACCATAACGAAACAGACCTATTGATTAAAAATCATTTTGGACTTGTTTTTAATAAGTCTTATATCATTTCGTTTCAGCAATCTCATGATATTATTTTCAATTCTATTCGAGAGCGTATTCATAATAAAGTAGGAAGAATTCGTATAAGGAATACAGACTATCTCTTTTATGCCCTAATAGATGCAGTTGTGGATAATTACTACAATTTATTAGAAACCATTGAAGAAAAAATTCAAGACCTTGAGGAAAGAATAATTGAAGATGCTAGCAAAGCTTCAACCTCAGAAATACAGTTACTGAAACGAGAGATTTTAAGCATTAGAAAGGCTGTTTTTCCTGCAAAAGAACTTATAAACAAGCTGCAGATCTCAAAACATCCGCTTTATGATAAATCTACAAAAGCATACATTGCCGATCTATACGATCATATTCTTCAGGTCACAGAAAATATTGATATCTACAGAGAAATTGTTTGGGGATTGATGGACATGTATATGGGTAGCTTAAGCATTAAGATGAATGAAGTCATGAAAGTGTTGACTATTATGTCTACTATATTTATTCCACTAACATTTTTAGCAGGTATCTACGGGATGAACTTTGACTATATGCCGGAACTCAATATTAAATCTGGATATTTTATCGTTTGGGGAATCATGATATTAATGACTGCTCTCCTAATTTTCTATTTCAGAAAAAAGAAATGGTTTTAAAGTTTTAAACTCACCTTATTAAGAATTAAACCTGAGGCTTGAGCAATATGCTCAAGCTTTATTTTATGACTTCCGTCGATGGTTTTTTCTAATTCTTCCAAGCTTATCTTATGTCTCCCAAGATCGATTAAGGCACCCATCATCAATCTAATTTGTTGACGTTTGAAACCTTCTCCTACTACCTTCAATACAAAACTTTGGTTTGGGAAAAAGTTGGCAGTATAGATATCGTTTTCTGTGAGTTCGCAGCGTTCAATGTTCCCCTCCGTCTTGGTTTCCGGATTAGGTCTGAACGTAAAGGAATAAAAATCATGCTCTCCTTCGAAAAGCTTAGCCCCTAGTTTCATCAACTCAATATCAAGGTCTTCTTGCAAATTCACCATGAATGGAGCACAAAACGGGTGCATTTTTTCTTTTACGCAGAAAAAATAAAAGTATTCTTTAATTTTTGGATGCTGAATAATATTAAAATCGGCAGTCGTCTCTTCAATAGACAAAGCCCTTATATCTTGAGGAAGATTTTTATTGAATTGCTCTAGAAAGGTTTCCAAATCAAGTTCGTCTTCATAAATAAACAATTCAATATAGGTTTGGTTTGCAGATACCATAGCATCTGTACGCCCAGCAGCAAGAACCTTAAAGCGCTGATTCTCCAATATAAAATTTAGAGTTTTGTGGAGCATATGTTCAACGGTAAGGACATCAGGTTGCTTTTGCCAGCCGTGATACCGAAAGCCTAAATACTGAAGCTGAATGAGATAGTAGAAGCGTTTATACTGCATTTTAAACTAAAATCAAATTAACACTTATTTTTTATTTCGTCGCTCCAAAACCTCCACAACATCCTTAAGTTCAAATCCTTTTTGCTGAAGTAAAATCAGATAATGAAAAAGCAAATCTGCACTTTCATTCAAAAATAAATTATCATCGCTATCTTTAGCTTCAATAACAACTTCAACAGCCTCCTCTCCTACTTTTTGTGCTATTTTATTAATTCCTTCTTCGAATAAACTAGCGATATAACTTTCTTTGGGATTAGCTTCCAGCTTGCGTTGAGCAATGGTTGATTCTAAGTTGGTTAGGAACCCAAAAGTAGTTTTGTTATCCTCTTTCCAGCAGGTATCTGCTCCTGTGTGGCAGGTTGGCCCATTGGGATGAACATTGACGAGCAAAGTGTCATTATCACAATCTACCTTAATATCCACCAAATCCAAAGTATGACCACTCTCTTCGCCTTTAGTCCAAAGTCTTTCTTTACTTCTGCTATAAAAAGTCACCAATTTGGTTTCAATGGTTTTTTTGTATGCTTCTTCGTTCATGTACCCTAGCATTAGAACAGTTTTGGTACTAGCATCTTGGACAATGACTGGCACCAGACCACTTTTATCTTTCTTAAAATCTATAGTCATAGTTAGTTTTTTAAATTCTTATGGAAATTCCTTTAGCCTTGAGTTCTTGCTTTAGGTCTGGAATTTCTATTTCTTTGAAATGAAAAACACTAGCCGCAAGAGCTGCATCTGCTTTTCCTAGTTTAAAGGTATCCTCGAAATGTTGAATTGTTCCTGCGCCTCCTGAAGCGATAATAGGAATGTGAAGCTCATCAGAGAGTCGGGCTAAGGCTTCATTAGCAAAACCCTTCTTAGTTCCATCATTATCCATTGAAGTGAACAAAATCTCTCCAGCACCAAGCTCTTGAACTTCTTTGGCCCACTCGAACAAATCTAATTCTGTAGGTTGTTTTCCTCCAACCAAATGAACTTTCCAATGTCCATTTATTTGTTTGGCATCAATAGCAACCACGACACATTGGGAACCAAATCGCTGAGCTACTTCTGAAATTAATTTTGGGTTTTTCACTGCAGCAGAATTTATCGAAACTTTATCTGCACCAGATTTTAATAACAAAGCCACATCCTCCACCGAAGCAATACCTCCACCTACCGTAAAGGGGATATTGATATGTTTCGCAATGTCTTCAACCAATTGCGCTAAGGTTTTACGGCGTTCTTCTGTTGCTGAAATATCTAAGAAAACCAACTCATCAGCAAAGTTTTCAGCATAAATTTTGGCTAATTCTACTGGGTCACCAGCATCTCTTAATTCAACAAAATTTACGCCTTTTACCGTTCGGCCATTCTTAATATCTAAACAGGGTATAATACGTTTTGTAAGCAATGTTTTTTCGTTTTTTAGTGTTCTAAAACAAACTTTTCCAGTTCTTTCAAACTGATTTTGTTTTCATAAATAGCTTTTCCAATAATCACACCTTCACAGCCTATTTCCAAAACATCTTCAAGATCTTTCAAATTTGAAATTCCCCCTGACGCTATTAGTTTCAAATCTGGATTATTCATTAAAATGGATCTGTACAAGTCTGTAGAAGGACCTTGTAACATACCGTCTTTAGAAATATCTGTAGAAATAACATAGTCGATACCATGAGCTACAAAATCTTTGATAAACTTTTCAATTTCCAAGTTTGAAGCCTTTTTCCATCCACCCGTAGCGATCTTTCCATCTTTAGCATCTGCCCCTAAGATAATTTTTTGAGAACCAAATTGAGTTAGCCACTCTAAAAATAGTGATGTATTGGTAACGGCTACGCTCCCTCCCGTAATTTGTTGTGCTCCAGAATCAAAAGCAATTTTCAGGTCTTTATCGGTCTTTAAACCACCTCCAAAATCAATTTTGAGACGGGTATGTGTTGCTATATCTTCTAGTATTTTATGATTCACAATGTGTTTGGACTTAGCACCATCTAGATCTACTAAATGTAAATACTCAATTCCACTATCTTCGAAAGCCTTGGCAACCTCAAGCGGATTTTCATTATAAACTTTTTTAGTATTATAATCGCCTTTGGAGAGTCTCACACATTGGCCATCTATTATGTCTATTGCAGGAATTATTCTCATCGTATTTCAATAAAATTCTTTAAAATTTGTTCACCTATTTTGCCACTTTTTTCTGGGTGGAATTGTACTCCATAAAAATTATTTTTATGAAGCGCAACACTATAGTCTACTCCATAACTGGAATTAGCAATACTATCTCGATACGCTGGAACATAGAAACTATGCACTAAGTACATATAGGAGTTTTCTTCTACACCTTTAAAAAGGTCTGTTTTTAGGTCAATAATTGTATTCCATCCTACTTGTGGTACTTTGAGTTGATTGTTAAACTTCACAACCTTTGTATCGAATATGTTCAAGCCCCTGGTATCGCCTTCTTCACAATAGCTACACATCAATTGCATTCCTAAACAGATCCCTAAAACAGGTTGTTCTAAAGTTGGAATAAGGAGATCTAGTCCTGTGCTCTTTAGCATTTTCATAGCGCTACTAGCTTCTCCAACTCCTGGAAAAATAACGCGATCTGCTCCTTTTATAGTCTTAGTACTACTTGTTAGTTCTGAGGAGTATCCTAGTCTCTGTAAAGCAAACTCAATACTTTTAACATTGCCAGCTCCATAATCTATTATTGCAATCTTCATCTAAAGTTGTCCTTTTGTGCTTGGTAAAATCATTTTTTCCGCATCTCGCTTTACAGCCATTTTTATAGATTTTGCAAAAGCTTTAAAGATAGCTTCAATTTTATGATGCTCATTGTCTCCTTCGGCTTTTATGTTCAAATTGCATTTTGCGCCATCTGTAAAGGACTTAAAAAAGTGCATAAACATTTCTGTAGGCATCTCTCCTATTTTCTCTCTTTGAAAATCAGCATCCCAAACTAACCAATTACGGCCACCAAAATCTATAGCAACTTGGGCTAAACTATCGTCCATTGGTAAGCAAAATCCATAACGTTCTATGCCTAATTTTGATCCTAAAGCCTTAGCGAAAACTTCACCTAGCACGATGGCCACATCTTCAATAGTATGGTGTTCGTCAACTTCCAAATCCCCTTCAGCTTTCAATTCTATATCTATTTGGCCATGTCGAGCTACTTGGTCTAGCATGTGATCAAAAAAATGAAGTCCCGTAGAAATGTTACTCTTACCAGTGCCATCTAGATTTATGCTAATTTCAATATTGGTTTCTTTAGTTGTTCGCTTTAGACTAACGGTTCTTCGTTCTAACTTTAGATAGTCATAAATGGATTTCCAAGTATTGGTACTAAGTCCAATATAAGATTCCAATTCAGTATTAGAAGATTCTACTTCTCCTAGTCCTAAATCTGTCTTATTATCTATAAAAATACCCTTAGCACCCAAATTTTTTGCCAACTCAACGTCAGTAAGCCGATCTCCGATGACAAAAGAATTTTCCATATCGTACTCAGATTCAAAATACTTCGTCAATAAGCCTGTTTTCGGCTTTCTAGTGGGTGCATTATCTTTTGGAAAGGTTTTATCTATGTAGATATCTTCGAACTCAACACCTTCATTTTTAAAGGCGTGAATGATAAAGTCTTGGACTGGCCAGAAGGTAGCTTCAGGGTAAATATCAGTCCCTAAACCATCTTGATTGGTGATCATGACCAATTCATAATCTAGTTCTGATGCAATTTTATTCATGTAAGTAAATACTTCTGGATAAAATTCTAGTTTCTCAAAACTATCAATTTGTTCGTCTGCTGGCTCTTTAATGAGCGTACCATCTCTGTCTATAAATAGAACTTTTTTCATGAATTAAGGTCTTTTATGGTGTTGAGTAAAGTTTGGTTTTGTTCTGGTGTGCCCACCGTAAACCTTAAGCAATTCTCACATAATGGTTGATTCGTTCTATTTCTAACTACTATTTTTTTCTCTAACAATTGGCCATACCTCAGGTTTGCATTATCTACTCGGCAGAGTAAAAAATTAGATTCTGAAGGAAAAACATGTTGTATCCAACTCACTTTTTTTAACTCGTTTGCTACCAATTCTCTTTCAGATTTGATGATTTGAACTTGAAATATATAAGTATCAAAGTTTTGAATCACCTCTAGAGCTTTAGTCTGGCTGAGTTGATTAATATTATATGGAGGCTTTATTTTATTGAGAACTGCAATAATACGTTCGCTGGCAAAACACATTCCCACTCGAATTCCTGCATGAGCTAGAGCCTTTGAGAAGGTTTGAGTGATAATCAAATTCGGGAAATCATTCAATTCAGAGATAAATGAACTACTCGTTGCAAAATCGATGTAAGCCTCATCAATAACCACTAATCCAGAAAAATGACCTAGGATGTTTTTTACATCGTTGATTTGTAATAAGTTTCCTGAAGGATTGTTTGGAGAACAAATAAAAATCAATTTGGTTTTATCTGTGATGGCCGACAACACTCCTTGAACATCAATTTGAAATCCTTCCTTCAAAGGGACTTGAACTGTTTTTATATCATTAAGATTCGCCAATACGTCATACATACCATAGGTAGGAGGCATAGTGATAATCTCATCCTCTTTTGGTTCGCAAAAAGCTCTGAAAATGAGATCAAGAACTTCGTCGCTTCCATTTCCTAAAACAATATTTTGTTTTGGAATTTGTTTAATCTTAGAAATAGCATCCTTTAAAGCATTTTGATAGGGATCTGGATATCTATTATAATCAGAATCGAATGGATTCTCATTAGCATCCAAAAACAGATAATTTTGTTTATCAGCATTAAATTCGTCTCTTGCGGACGAATATGCAGACATATTTTTTACATTTTTTCTTATGAGGTTATCTAAAATCATTCGCTAATGTATTAATTATTTTCAACCGCTTTTCGTCTTAAAGTCATCGCATTTTTATGAGCTTGAAGGCCTTCGGCCTCTGCCATAAGTTCTACTGCTTCACCAATTCCTTTAATTCCTTCCTCTGTAATTTTTTGATAGGTAATCGCTTTGTTGAAACTATCTAGATTTACACCACTGTACTGCTTAGCGTACCCATTGGTAGGTAAAGTATGGTTGGTTCCAGAAGCATAATCTCCTGCACTTTCTGGAGTGTATTTTCCTATGAAAACGGAACCTGCATTATTGATATTGTCAACATAAAAATCATCGTCTTTGGTAGAGATAATAAAGTGTTCTGGACCATAGAAGTCGATTAATTCTAGAGCTGAATCTTGGTCTTTTACCAGTATGAATTTTGAATTTTCAATAGCTTTAGAGGCCATTTCCTTTCTTGGTAAAACTTCTAATTGCTCTTTGATTGCTCTTTGCACGGCAGTAATCGTGTCTTCATCTGTAGACACTAAAACCACTTGAGAGTCAACGCCATGCTCTGCCTGACTTAACAAGTCTGAAGCTACAAATTCAGGATTTGCCGTTTCATCTGCAACAATTAGTAGTTCTGAAGGGCCTGCTGGCATATCAATAGACACATCGAAAGTGGTGGACACTTGTTTGGCGACAGTTACATATTGGTTCCCTGGCCCGAAGATCTTATAAACTTTTGGAATGCTTTCTGTTCCAAAAGTCATGGCTCCAATAGCTTGGATTCCTCCTACCTTAAAAATTTTATTGATTCCACAAAGTTCAGCAGTATATAAAGTAACAGGATTTATTTTACCTTCCTTGTTTGGTGGCGTGCACAATACAATCTCACTACATCCAGCGATCTTCGCGGGCACGGCCAACATCAAAACAGTAGAAAATAGAGAAGCTGTTCCACCTGGTATATATAAGCCCACTTTTTGTATGGGTTTTTTAGCTTGCCAACAGGTCACCCCAGGTTGTGTTTCTACCCTAACAGGTTCTGTTTTTTGAGCTTCGTGAAACTTAGAAATATTAGATTTAGCTAATTGGATAGCAGATTTTAACGGATCTGAAACTTGGTGTTGAGCATTTTCAATTTCTGTGGTCGTCACCCTGAGATCTTTTAAATCTGCTCCATCGAACATGCTAGTATACTTTAATACAGCTTCGTCCCCAGTCTGTTGAATATTCTTAAAGATGTCATCTACTGTGGTTTCGATATCTTTAAAAGTACGCGTAGGTCGTTTTAAGAGTTCGGACCAGTCTTCTCTCTTTGGAAATTGGATCGTTTTCATTATAAAATCATTTTTTCGATTGGAGTTACAATTATGCTTTCTGCTCCTGCAGATTTTAATTCGTCTATAATTTCCCAAAACTTCTCTTGGGTAATAACAGTGTGTACGGAACTCCAGTTAGATTCTGCAAGAGGCATAATTGTAGGACTCTTCATACCAGGTAGAATCTTAATAATATCTTCAAGTTTATCGTTTGGAGCATTCAACAATACATATTTAGAATTTTCAGCTCTCAAAACAGAATCAATTCTAAACATCAACTTATCCAGTAATTCTTGCTTCTCTTTGGATAAAGTAGGAGAACTTGCTAAAACAGCTTCACTGTTTAAAATAACATCAGATTCCTTTAGATTATTTTTGAACAAAGTACTACCGCTAGATACTATATCGCAAATAGCATCTGCAAGACCGATGTTAGGAGCAATTTCAACAGAACCTGTTATCAAGTGAATATTAGCATTTACCCCTTGTTTATCCAGGTATTTCTGAAGTGTATTTGGGTAAGATGTAGCAATCTGCATGCCTTCTAGATCTTTAACGCCTTTCATAGTAGACTGCTTTGGAATTGCCAAAGACACTTTACATTTAGAAAATCCCAAACGTCTTTGGATAATAAGGTCATCTCCCTTTTCATAAAGAAGGTTTTCCCCCACTATGGCTAAGTCTGCAATGCCATCTCTCAAGTACTGTGGAATATCTCCATTTCTAAGGTAAAAGATCTCTAAAGGAAAATTAGAGGCCTCTACCTTAAGCTGGTCTCTTCCATTATCGATGGAAATCCCACAATTTTTTAGAATTTTAAGGGATTCATCGTGTAACCTTCCTGATTTCTGTATCGCTATTTTAAGTTTTTCCATAGTATTGATTCTCGTTTTTTAAATTAAAAAACCCGTTAGAGCATAGTGCTCAAACGGGTTTTGTATATGATTAACTATCTACATATTACATTCCAACCGCGTTGAGCGTATTAGATAAATAATGATGTAGGTTGTAATTTTTCATCGCAGTGCAAATTTAGAATAAAATATGTAATCCTAAAAGAGTTCGCTTTTTTTATGACAAAATTAGTTATTTCCTAATATGATAGGCATACCATTTTCTCCAGAACCTATTACAATAATTTTAGAATTTTCAGATTTAGAAAGTTCAATTGTAGCTTGGATTCCTTTTTCCTTCAAGATATTTTCAGACAGAGAAGCATTTAAAATCTCATTGGCACGAGCTTTACCTTCAGCTTCAATTTCTTGACGTTGTTTTTCTTTAGTCGCTTTTTCTAAACGAAACTCATATTCCAATGACTCTTGTTCTTGCTTCAATTTTCTCTCAATCGCTTGTTTAATAGTTGGTGGTAATGAGACATCTCTTACCAAAATTCTATTGACTTGAACATATTGATTTTTCAGTAATTGATTGGTTTCATCATATATTTCATTTTGAATTGATTCTCTTTTTTGAGCATACAATTCATCAGGCTTGTACCGACCAACAACTGCTCTTGTCGCAGATCTTACAGCAGGTTGTATCAATCTAGAAATATATTTCTGTCCTCGTTCTTTGTGCAATAAACCAAGTTGATCATAAGTTGGTTCAAACCAAATTGTAGCATCAAGTTTAATGTCTAGACCGTTTGAAGATAAAACTTGCATAGATTCATCTATAGTTTGTTGTCTCACCTCATAAATAAAAACAGTGTTCCAAGGAGCTACAATATGAAAACCCTCTTTTAGAGGTTCGCCATCCGTAACTACTCCACCATCAAAACGTTTAAATAAAACTCCAGCCTCACCAGAATTGACGTTCACTGTTGAATTTGCTATAAAAATGATTGCAATCACCACTGCTATAATGATAGGTACAATCGCCTTAGGTAATCTTTCCATAATAATTTAATTTAAATTAGGCCTTTATATTTTCTATAAAACCATTCTGAACTCAAAGTTAATGCTAATAATAGGATAAGCAATTCGAAATCGACTAAAAGCTGTGTTTTTTGGATGGATTTTTGGATGGATTTAACGTCTCTTGACTTTAAATTTAAAATAAGTTCCTCTCTATTTGAAAATATATATAAATCCTTTTCTTCTACAAGTCGTCTTAAACCTTTATAATTTGAATTTTCAAATTGAAGTTCGCTAGAATAGTTTAAAATCTGAAATTGTCCAATTTTAGAAATATCAACATCCATCCCTTTTATTACATAAGCATAGGTTCCCGGCTCTAAATCTGAAAGATTATAAGTATAGCTATCTCCATCTGAAAGTAGTCTTGATTCTATTGCTTTTTTTGTCTCAAGATTTTCAAAACGAATACTGAAATTAAAGCTAGGATTTACTTCAAAATTAGCATCATAATACTTAGCTCTTAATTCGTTTGATTCTCCAGAATTAATCACTGGACTCACCTCCACCGATAAGCTGTTTTTAGACTTCACTTGTGATAAATACTGAAGGATCTTTTGGAAGGTCTGGTCGAATTTTTCAAAATCCGAATGTTTAACATAATAGCTAGCTCTCCACTTCCAGAAGTTTTCACCAAATAAAAAAGAGCGTTTTATATTAGAATCTGAATCAAACACCCATAATGGAGAATCCAATTCTACTCCATTTACTTTTTTATTTAAAAAAATTGAAAAATTAGTTGTCAAATTGATATCCCCAAACTTATCTAAAACAGGTGGGTAGGATTTAAAATTTGAATCCTCAATTTGAAACAGACCAAAATCAGTATTTAAAGTAGCAGAATACTCTTCAGTAGTAGGTATTAATTCTTTTTCAAATCCTAAATCCAACCGATTTAAAAATCCATAGTCGGTTTGTGAACCCCCGATGAGAAAATAATTCAATTGGTTAGCATTTATTTCATTAAAAACTTTCCGAAATGAAGATTGAGGTTGGTATAAAATCAGCAAGTCATATTCAGAATAGTCAATAAAATCTGAGGTGGCTTTTGTAAAAAGTTCCATCTCTTTATTGGTTTCCAGAATCCTTTTAAAAAATCCCAAGTCCGGATGTATAATATCTGAGATTAGTAAAATTTTAGAGCGAGAATCTATGACCTTTAGAGATACACTTTTTTCATTATTCGTTAAGTTCTTTTCATTTTGAAGAGGCTCTAGCTTGGCCTTAAGCAGCTTCATCCCTACTGGTTTTGCTTTAAGTTGGAACTCAACTTTAGTGGAACCCTTAGCAGGAATTGTAATTGATCTGGAAGCGAGTTTTACATTGTTCTCAACTATACTTAAGGTTTGAGTCGTGTTTATAGATGTATTCTGACTAACAAATATTTCTAAAGGAAATTCGTTGTTGAAATAAGCAAACTCATTGAGGTTTATAAAATCGATTTTAGAGTCTTTATATGAAGTGGTATCGCCTAACACTAAAATTGAAGAGGATAGAGGTTCAGGGAACGATTTGTAATAGTAGTCCTCCCCAAAAGTTTGATTCCCATCTGTCAACATTACAAATGAAGACGACTCTTCTTTACTTATTTCATAAGCATAATCTATAACTTTCGAAATGTTTGTTGAGGATTCTGTAAACCCAAGTGTATCAGTTAATATGTTGAATTGATTCCCAAAGGAAAATAAACTTAAATCATATTTAGAATTTAGTTCATCATCTGTCCTAATTTTTTTTATAAAATCATTGATTTCTCTGCTATCAGAAAGTTTATGGATAGATTCAGAATTATCAATAGCAAATGTGAGCTTAGGCTTTTCAATACTGAGTTCTGTGGAGTTGATTTCAGGATTTATAAGTAATAAGCCTATCAAAAAAAAAGACAAAAATCTAAAAAGTGCGAGCACTCTTTGAGTTTTGTCTTTTAGTAATTTATGATATAATAAAAATGCCAATCCCAATGCACATGCAAAATTTAAAAGAAGCAATAGCAAAAATTGACTTGTCATAATTAATTTTTAAGTATACATTCCTCCATCTACACTTAAGGTCTGCCCAGTGATGTAGGTACTCATATCGCTAGCTAAAAACACACACGCATTGGCTATATCTTCTGGCTTTCCACCTCTTTTAAGAGGTATAGCTTGTCTCCAACCCTCCACTGTTTTTTCATCTAATTTTTCTGTCATTTCAGTTTCTATGAATCCTGGCGCTACCACATTTGATCGTATATTTCTAGAACCTAATTCTAAAGCTACGGATTTAGAAAAACCAATGATTCCTGCTTTTGAAGCTGAATAATTGGCTTGCCCAGGATTTCCCTTGATACCAACAACAGAACTTATATTGATAATGCTTCCGTGTCTCTGCTTTAACATAGGTCTTAAAACGGCTTTTGTCAAATTAAAAACAGAATTCAAATTTACCTTAATAACTTTATCAAAATCGTCTTCACTCATCCTCATCAAGAGATTGTCTTTTGTAATTCCTGCATTGTTGATAAGAACATCGATACCGCCAAAATCTTTGATAACTTCATCTGCTAACTTTTGAGCTTGTTCAAAATCAGAAGCGTCAGATTGATATGCTTTTGCTATCACTCCAAAGGTTTTAAGATGATCTTCCAACTCTTTAGCAGAACTTGAAGATGAATTATAGGTAAAGGCAACATTGGCTCCGTGTTGAGCGAAAATTTCAGCAATACCTTTTCCTATTCCTCGGCTTCCACCAGTAATAATTACATTTTTTTTGTCAAGTAGTTTCATAGATTGTATAGATTTTGACATAAAAAGCCTTTACTTTTATAGTAAAGGCTTTTAGAATTTTAAATAATTTATTTGGAAAGTACTTCAGCTACTTTTTTACCAATTTCAGCTGGAGAATCCACGACGTGGATACCAGAATCCTTCAATATGGCTTTTTTCGCCTGAGCTGTATCTTCACTTCCACCTACAATAGCACCAGCATGTCCCATAGTTCTTCCAGCAGGAGCAGTTTCACCAGCAATAAAGCCTATAACAGGTTTTTTGCTTCCACTTTCTTTATACCATTTTGCAGCTTCTGCCTCCAATTGTCCACCAATTTCACCAATCATGACCACACATTCAGTTTCTGGGTCATTCACCAACATCTCTACAGCCTCTTTTGTGGTAGTTCCAATAATAGGATCTCCTCCAATACCAATAGCTGTGGTAATACCATAACCTTCTTTAACCACTTGGTCTGCTGCTTCGTAAGTTAAGGTTCCAGACTTTGAAACAATACCAACTTTTCCTTTTTTGAAAACAAACCCTGGCATGATACCAACTTTAGCCTCTCCAGGTGTAATCACACCAGGACAGTTAGGACCAATAAGTCTACAGTCTTTATCTTTAATGTAATCTGAAGCCTTAATCATGTCTGAAACAGGAATACCTTCTGTAATAGCTATAATGACTTTAATACCAGCATCTGCTGCTTCCATAATAGCATCAGCGGCGAAAGCTGGTGGAACAAAGATAATAGAGGTATCTGCTCCAGCTTTTTCAACAGCATCAGAAACTGTATTGAAAACTGGTCTTCCCAAATGGGTAGTTCCTCCTTTGCCTGGAGTCACACCACCAACTACGTTGGTTCCATAGTCTATCATTTGTTCGGCGTGAAATGATCCTTCACTTCCAGTAAATCCCTGAACAATAATTTTTGAATTTTTGTTGACTAAAACGCTCATATATGTTTTTAATTTTTGTTGAACAAAAGTAATTTTTTAAGACGAGGCTTAAAAATTATATAGTTATTTAATTGCTTAATTATACTTCATTTATAAAAGAGAGGATACCTTCTAAAGCATCGTCGCAAGGTTGAGACATAATATAACCTCTGTAAAGCTTATTGTCTTTTATTTCCCAAACGCTAAAAAAGTCTGCCAATCCAATCAATTCTTGAGATTCAACCGTTTCTACATTATAAGTAAATCTCACAAACACTTGGTTATCTTCTTGGACTATATGTGAAAATTCAGGAGACATATTTTCAAAAGATTTCCCCATTTCTATAGACATCTTATAAAATTTGTCAAAATCGAACTGAAAAAAACCCCTACTGCTATTCCAGTCTATTTTTAGTTTTGGATGTATAAATTTCTCAATTCAGATTGATCTTTATAGTATTTGGAAGTAAAAAAATTTGTGACCAATTTTTTGTAATCTAAACTCATAAATTTTTAATTTTTTTAATAATTTCTGGTATCCTTCTGATGTAGGCTAATTCTCTGTATTTAGTTTTTACATCCTCTGCTGGAGTTCCAAAATAAGTTGCATTTGGTTTTAGGTTTTTACTAATCCCAGATTGGGCCAAAATAATAGCTTTTGTCCCTATAGTTAGTCCGCTGGCTACACCAACTTGTCCCCATATGGTGACTTCATCTTCTACGACAACACAACCTGCTAACCCTGTTTGTGAGGCAATAAGACACTTCTTCCCTATTGTTGTATCATGTCCAATTTGGACTTGGTTATCTATTTTTGTGCCTTTTCCTATGAGTGTGATTCCAGACACCCCTTTATCGATAGTACACAGTGCTCCAATCTCTACATCGTCTTCAATTTTAACACTACCTCCCGATAGTAATTTATCGTGATGTGAAGGACGGTTTTTATAATAAAAAGCGTCTGCACCTAAAACAGTGCCTGCATGAATCTGAACCTTATTGCCAACCTCTACACCATCGTATATTGAAACATTACTATGAATGATACAATTGTTGCCAATCTTCACATTATTCCCGATAAAAACGTTTGGTTGGATAACTGTATTATGACCAATGGAAGCTGTTTTTGAAATTTGGGCATCTGCCGCTGTAAACGGTGAAAAGTGACGGGTAATTTTATTGAAATCTGAAAACGGATCTTCAGAAATCAATAGCGCCTTCCCTTCAGGGCAATCTACTTTTTTATTGATAAGTATTACGCTTGCTTTAGATTCTAAAGCCTTATCGTAATATTTAGGGTGGTCTACAAATACAATATCTCCTTCTTCTACAACATGAATTTCATTTATACCTTGAATTTCAAAATATTGATCACCAATAAATTCAGAATTAATGAGTTCAGAAATTTCTAAAAGAGACTGTGGTTGTGGAAACTTCATTCAGCTTAGTTTATTATTCTTTAATTCGTTCTTTATAAGTTCCCTTTTCAGTTTCAACCTTCACCTTATCACCTTCATTGATGAACAAAGGAACGTTTACTTCTGCACCAGTTTCTAAAGTTGCAGATTTTGTAGCATTTGTAGCGGTATTTCCTTTTACACCCGGCTCCGTTTGAGTCACTTCTAAAACAACGTGAGGAGGCATATCTACAGATAAAGGAAGATTATCCTCTGTGTTGATAAGTATAGTTACCACCTCCCCTTCTTTAAGTAAATTTGGCATATCTAATGCCGCTTGAAGAAGTCTGATCTGTGTGAAATCTTCAACATGCATAAAGTAATAAAATTCACCTTCCTTATACAGAAACTGGTATTTGTGAGTTTCTACTCTTACTTCTTCAATTTTGTGTCCTGAGGAAAACGTATTATCAATAACTTTTCCTGTCGTAACACTTTTTAATTTAGTCCGCACAAAAGCAGGACCTTTTCCAGGTTTAACGTGTAAGAATTCTGTTACCTTAAATATATCGTGGTTATATCTTATGCATAAACCATTTCTAATGTCGCTTGTTGTTGCCATATGTGTTTAGTTTGAAAAATATCCTTTCATAATTCCTCTCTGGGAATCTTTTATAAATTGTAATATTTCGTCTCGTTCTGGAGTAGCTTCCATTTCTGCTTCAATAATAGAAAGGGCTTGTGTATTGTTGTAATTCTTTTGATAAAGAATCCTATAAATATTTTGAATTTCTCTTATTTTATCGGTATCAAAACCTCTCCGTCTTAGGCCTACAGAATTAATCCCAACGTAGGATAAGGGCTCTCTTCCTGCTTTCACAAACGGAGGAACATCTTTTCTTACTAGCGATCCTCCTGTGATAAAAGCATGACGTCCAATGCTACAAAATTGCTGAACCGCGGTCATCCCTGCTAAGACTGCATAGTCTCCGACGGTAATATGACCCGCTAATGTACTATTATTGGAAAACACACAATTATCACCTACAACGCAATCATGGGCAATATGGCAATAAGCCATAATCCAACAATTTTTTCCAATCTTAGTCTTCATTCTATCATTGGTACCTCTGTTGATGGTTACACATTCTCTAATCGTGGTATTATCACCTATTTCGGTAATAGTGTCTTCATCTTCAAATTTTTTATCTTGTGGAACTGCTGAAATTACGGAGCCTGGAAAAATACTTACGTTTTTTCCGATTCGAGCGCCTTCCATAATGGTAACATTAGAACCAATCCAAGTTCCCTCTCCAATTTCTACGTCGTTGTGAATAGTAGTAAAAGGTTCAATAACTACATTTTTGGCGATTTTTGCACCTGGGTGAACGTATGCTAAAGGTTGATTCATTTTATTTAGTTTTTACGATTTTGGCCATGAGTTCGGCCTCACATGCTAATTTATCATTGGCATAAGCATAACCTTGCATGTGACAAATACCACGTCGAATTGGAGATATTAATTCTAGTTTAAAAATAAGCGTATCTCCAGGTACAACCTGTTGTTTAAATTTAACATTATCTATCTTGATAAAATAGGTCAAGTAATTTTCTGGATCGTCCACCGTACTTAAGGCTAAGATACCGCCAGTTTGAGCCATAGCTTCTATCTGAAGAACACCTGGCATTACTGGTTTACCTGGAAAATGTCCTACAAAGAAAGGTTCATTCATGGTCACATTTTTAGTTCCAATAACCGACCTATCTGTTAATTCAAAAATTTTATCAACCAGTAAAAAAGGCGGCCTGTGAGGTAATCTATTCATGATTTCAGTTACATCATAAAGTGGTGGTTTATTAAGATCAAATTTTGGAACTTTATTACGCTTTTCAGCTTTTATTATTTTCGCTAACTTTTTAGCAAATTGAGTGTTAATGGTATGACCAGGCTTATTGGCTATCACCTTTCCTCTTATATGTGTTCCTACTAATGCCAAATCTCCAATTACATCTAACAGTTTATGCCTTGCTGCCTCATTTGGATAATGAAGAGTAAGATTGTCTAAAATCCCATTGGGCTTTATTGAAATTTCATTTTTTCCAAAAGCTTCTTTTAGGCGTTCCATCGTATCTGGAGATAGTTCTTTATCTACATAGACAATGGCATTGTTAAGATCTCCACCTTTTATTAATCCATTGGTTAACATCGCTTCTAGCTCATGTAAAAAACTAAAAGTTCTTGAATCTGCAATTTCTTTTTTGAAATCACTCATCTTATTTAAATAAGCGTTTTGCGTTCCCAACACCTTTGTTCCAAAATCCACCATGGTAGTCACTTGGTATTCATTGGAAGGCATCACAAGGATTTCTGAACCAGTCTCTTCATCTGAAAAAGAAATCACATCTTCCACGATAAACTCATCTCTTGGAGCATCTTGTTCTACGATACCAGCTTCTTCAAGAGCTTCCACGAAAAACTTTGAAGAACCATCCATTATTGGGGGCTCAGAAGCGTTTAATTCTAAAAGAATATTATCAACTCCCATCCCTACACAAGCTGCAAGTACGTGCTCTGAAGTCTGAATAACAACTCCATTTTTTTCTAGACTTGTTCCTCGATCGGTATTGGTTACTAAACTTGCATCCGCAGGAATAATAGGTTCTCCTTCTAGATCAACTCTTTTAAAAGCAAATCCATGATTGATAGGAGCAGGTTTAAAAGTTAAAGTTACATTTTGACCTGTATGAAGCCCCACTCCATACAAGGAGACCTCTTTTTTTATAGTAGTTTGATTATTAATTTTCATTCTTTGGAAATTGTTTTTCAATATGATCTATGCGGCTTACTATTTTTTGAAAATTTCTAAAATGCACGTAGGATTTATTAAAGTCGCTATATCCAAAGGCTGGAGAGCCTTGTATAGCTTCATCATCTTTTATATTCCTTCCAACACCTGTTTGAGCTTGAATTTTTACACGGTCACCTATTTTTATATGCCCTGCAATACCGACTTGTCCTCCTATCAAACAGTTCTTTCCGATTTTACTTGATCCTGCAATACCCGTTTGGGCTGCAATTGCCGTATGCTCACCAATCTCAACATTATGTGCAATTTGAATTTGATTATCTAGCTTCACACCTTTACGAATAATAGTAGATCCTAATGTAGCTCTGTCTATTGTAGTCGCAGCACCTATATCTACAAAATCTTCTATTATGACATTACCTATTTGTGGTATTTTGGAATATTCTCCATTTTCTGAAGGCATAAATCCAAACCCATCGGCACCTATTATAACTCCGCTATGAAGTGTACAATGATTACCTATTTGGGTTTCAGAATAAATTTTGCTACCAGCAAAAATGGTGACATCGTTTCCTATAGTAACATTATCACCTATATATACATTTGGATAAATTTTCACATTATCTCCTAAAACGACATCTTCTCCTATGTAGGTAAAAGCTCCAATGTAAATGTTTTCACCTAGTTTAGCTGTCTCCGATATAGAGCTTGGTGTTTCAATACCCTTTTTATCTAATTTTATCTGATTGTAGACTTCAAGTAATTTTGAAAATGCTTCATAAGAATCTTCAACTTTAATCAAGGTTGTTGATATATCTTGACTTTTCTCGAAGTTTTTATTGACAATACAAATGCTAGCTTGAGTTTCGTATATATGTGACGTATATTTTGGATTGGATAAAAAGGTTAGTGATCCTTCTTTGCCTTCCTCTATCTTAGAAAGCTTGTTGACTTCAACATCTGGATTTCCCACGATGTCTCCGTCTAATATATCCGCAATTTGTTGGGCTGTAAATTTCATTATGGCAAAAATAGAAAAAAACCGTTAATTATAGGTTTTTGGATAACATATGTAGTGCTTTACTACAGTTTTGGATAATGCTTTTAGATTGAGCTGGTCTGAAGCCGAGGACACGTCCTTTATTTTTCCGTTTTTATACAGAATATTAATATGTTCCTTATCAGGCTGATAAGCTAAATTGGAGGTGGTTCCTTCGAATACAAAATACTCTGCTTCTTCTTCAGAAAGCTTATAATTTTTAATAACTTTAGATAAATGAGACTTTAGTTTTTTTTGATCAAAAGGTTCATTTTTCAGTTTAATCTTCAACAAATCTCTATTCAAAATCATTTTACTCAATTTACTCAAAACAAAGTCATCGTGATTTTGCCAGATCTTTAAGGCTGAAAAGATATCATAGTCATCCAATTTTGAAAAAAGTTGGAGAGTGATATTATCAAAATTTTCAGAGTTAATATGATGTCTCAAAAAGTAATTTAGGACTGAATTTTCCGTCTGATCATCTGTTTTTTCAAAAATATATTTGGCTCTTCTCAATAACCTAATGAGAAGTTGTTCTGCACTTAAACTTGTTTTATGCAAATAGACCTGCCAATACATCAGACGTCTAGCTACCAAGAATTTTTCGATAGAATAAATTCCTTTTTCTTCTACAACCAATTTATCATCAACTACATTCAGCATATAAATAAGGCGCTCACTATTGATGTTGCCTTCTGCCACTCCTGTATAAAAGCTATCTCGCTTTAAATAGTCCAAACGATCTATATCTAACTGACTTGAAATGAGTTGACATAAAAATTTCTTGTCGTGATTTCCTCTGAAAATATCAATAGCTAAAGTGAGCTGTCCCTGGAACTCAATATTTAATTTATTCATAAATTCCAATGATAGATATTCATGGCTAAGATCACTAACTATAGAATGCTCTAAGGCATGAGAAAAGGGCCCATGACCTATATCATGAAGTAAAATGGCAATCAGTACGGCTTCCTCCTCCTCTTCTGAAATGTCAACGCCTTTAGACTTTAAGATATCGACAGCCTTCTTCATGAGATGAAGACATCCTAAGGCATGATGAAATCTTGTATGATTGGCTCCTGGATAAACTAGATGAGATAGCCCCATTTGAGTAATTCTCCTCAGCCTCTGAAAGTATGGATGCTCAATGAGATCAAAAATTAGCGTGCTTGGTATCGTAATAAATCCATAAATTGGATCGTTTATTATTTTAAGTTTGTTCCTTTGGTTCAAATCAGTTTTTTTATAATACAAATATAAAGCTATATATGTCAAAGATAAAAGTACTATGGGCAGATGATGAAATAGATTTGCTAAAGCCACACATTTTGTTTCTTGAAAAAAAATCTTATGAAGTGACAACTTGTAAAAGTGGGTCTGAAGCTGTAGATGAAGTGAAGCAAAATAGATTTGATATTGTTTTTTTAGATGAAAACATGCCAGGGCTTACAGGGCTGGAAACACTTCATGAAATAAAGGCCATCAGAACAGACCTCCCTGTGATTATGATTACCAAAAGTGAGGAAGAATATATCATGGAAGAAGCGATTGGTTCTAAAATAGCCGACTATCTTATTAAACCCGTCAATCCAAACCAAATCCTCCTAAGTCTAAAGAAAAATCTAGACCACACCCGACTAGTTTCAGAAAAGACAACACTCAATTACCAACAGGAGTTTAGAAAAATAGCCATGGAATTGACTGATGTGGATTCCTTTCAAGAATGGGTAGACTTATATTTGAAATTGATTTATTGGGAATTAGAGTTAGAAAATGTTGAAGATACAGGGATGTTTGAAATTCTTACATCTCAAAAAAATGAAGCTAACATCGAATTTTGTAAGTTTATAGAGAAAAATTATTCAACATGGTTCGATAAAGGTGTTGAAGCTCCAACTCTATCTCACACTCTTTTTAAGTCAAAAATACTACCTGAAATATCTAAACAGCAGCCTACTCTATTAGTCGTCATTGATAACTTAAGATACGACCAATGGAAATCTTTTGAGCCTATAATAGCAAATCACTATAAGAAAATTAAAGAAGAACCTTTTTATAGTATTCTCCCCACTGCTACACAATATGCGAGAAATGCTATTTTTTCGGGTCTCATGCCTTCCGATATGGAGAAAATCTATCCGGAATATTGGTTGAATGACACAGAAGAAGGAGGGAAAAATCTATATGAAGAGGAATTTCTCAGAGCTCAACTAAAACGCCTTGGAAAAGAGTATAAAACTCAATACCATAAAATCACTAATGTTACTAAAGGAAGAAAATTAGCAGATAATTTTAGAAGTCAAAAAGATAACGACCTGACCGTTTTGGTGTATAATTTCGTCGATATGTTATCGCATTCGAAAACAGAATTAGAAGTCATAAAAGAATTGGCTTCAAACGATAAATCGTATAGATCTCTAACTCAAAGTTGGTTTAAAAACTCTCCTTTACTGGATATCATACAACAAGCTCAAAGTTTAGGTTTTAAATTGATTTTGACTACAGATCATGGGACTATCAACGTTAAAAACCCTTCAAAAGTAGTTGGTGATAAAAACACCAGTTTAAACTTAAGATATAAAACAGGGAAAAGTTTAACTTATAATGAAAAGGATGTTGTGGTCGCAAAAGATCCTAAAAAAATACATTTGCCCAGTATCAATATGTCTAGTTCTTTTATTTTTGCGAAAGAGAATTACTTTTTAGCCTATCCTAATAATTTCAATTATTATGTGAATTACTACAGAAATTCCTATCAACACGGAGGAATTTCATTAGAAGAAATGATCATTCCTTTCGCCGTGTTAGAACCTAGATAAAAAATATGACTTTCACTTACCGATTAAGCGATATAGAAAGTACTGCTTCTCAAATTCTGAAGTATGTAAAATCTAAAAATATTCTTTTTTCAGGAGAAATGGGCTCAGGAAAAACAACCTTAATAAAAGAACTTGTAAAACAATCGGGAAGTAAAGACCGTGTCTCCAGCCCAACATATTCGTTGGTCAACGAGTATGAAGGAATAACCAATTCTGTTTATCATTTTGATTTTTATAGAATTGAAGATGAACTAGAAGCGTATGACATGGGTTTTGAAGAATATCTTGACTCCTCTCACCAAGTCTTTATAGAATGGCCTGAGAAAATCCCAAATTTATGGCCACAACACTATAGCTTATTAGAATTTACAGCAGAAGATGAACAAACAAGAACTATTGTATTGACTGAGTTTTAAAGATTATAAGAGAGTTTCCGATTAATTTTAATTATTTTAGCCCTAGTAATCATCACCATGAATCAACACTCTTCAAATTCTCCTTTTACAACTTCAGAATTGCTTCCTCAGGAAGAAATGCTAGAAATAAAGCGCTCTAAAGGACAGCTATTTATAGGTTTACCAAAAGAAACGTCTTATCAAGAAAAACGGGTTTGCCTCACTCCAGATGCGGTAAATGCGCTTACAGCAAATGGCCATCGGGTCCTTATTGAAAGTGGAGCTGGAAACCAAGCTAATTTTAGTGACAGAGATTATAGTGAAGCTGGGGGTGAAATTATTAAAAGCACTCAAAAGGTTTTTGCATGCCCGATAGTTTTGAAGGTCGCACCTCCCTCTGAAGATGAGTTGGAGTTGATGAAGCCTAAATCTATTCTTATTTCAACTTTACAACTTAAAACCAGAAAAAAATCATACTGTGAAACTTTAGCAAATAAAAGAATCACAGCATTGGCGTTTGAATTTATAAAGGATCAATTTGGAGGTTATCCTGCGGTAAGAGCTTTAAGTGAAATTGCAGGAACATCTTCCATTTTAATTGCTGCAGAGTATTTATCTAATATGTCTGGCGGCAACGGACTTATGTTTGGAAACATAAGTGGGGTACCCCCTATAGAGGTGGTTATTCTTGGAGCGGGAACGGTAGGAGAGTTTGCAGCCAGAAGCGCTTTGGGACTGGGTGCGGGTATAAAAGTTTTTGACAGTTCCCTTACCAAATTGCGCTGTTTACAAAATAATGTTGGAAGGTCCTTGTTCACCTCCACCCTTCAACCTAAAATCTTACTTAAAGCTCTAAAAAGAGCAGATGTAGTTATTGGAGCCGTAAGAGGACAAAATAGAGCTCCTGTAGTTGTCACTGAAGAAATGGTAAAAAAGATGAAGAAAGGAGCTGTTATTATTGATGTGAGCATCGATATGGGAGGATGTATAGAAACTTCATCGATGACAACTCACGATCAACCTACTATGGAAAAACATGGAGTGATACATTATTGTGTTCCCAATATACCTTCGCGATATTCTAGAACAGCATCGCTTTCTATCAGCAACATTTTCACTCCTTACTTGCTCGATATTGGTGAAGAAGGAGGCTTAGAACACGCTTTAAGAACAGATGCAGGTCTCAGGAACGGTTTGTATTTTTATCATGGAATTCTTACTAATAAATCAGTGGCAGATTGGTTCGATCTGAATCACAGAGATCCTAATTTACTTATTTTCTAAATTTATTTTATGAAATTTATTCATAGACTCGGCTATTACTCATCAGGCTTTGTTGTTGGTATTATCATGCTGATGTTTTTCTTAGGTGGCAAAAAAACATCCTGTGACTGGGGCTTGGATTCCAGAGTTTTAAAAAATATTCGCATTAAAGATCGCGTCGTTACTAATGAAGCTTTAGAGTTTTTTAATCAGAAAAAAATAGATACCTCTTCTATCTCCTATATTTTGAAGTCTGGAGATGTTAACTTTAAAGAAAGTAATATCGAAGCAAAGCCTTGCAAAATTTATCAAATTGAAGGTGAAATCAATGAAGAAAGATTAGGCTTGATTTTTGAAAACTGCGACTCTATAGCCACCTTAAAAAGAGTCTTTAATTTAAAGTAATTTAGCTCTTTTATGTAAACTTTTATTTTATGTTTGCTTGTATAAATCCAATCTAGCATGAAAAGAATCATAATCGATTACAAAAAACTTACGCCAGAAATTTTATCCTTATTAGTTCAAAAGTATCCTGATGGATATGATGACAGAGATGTTTTAGTCTTTAAAAACTCTAAAAATGATACGGTAGAAGCTGTTGAAGTCAAAACGGAAGACACCATATATTTGGTAAAAATAAGTACAAGGTTGGAAGACACCATGATAAAATTTGATGTGGAGAATTATGAAGTTGAAGAAATGGATATGAATTTTGTTGATTTGCCTCAGAAAGGAGAAGATGACGAAAATGAAGATTAAATAATTCATTATCAAAATATTAGACCAATTTAAGTCAGGTTTCTTGGCTTTTATATTGTCATAATATTAAGAAATCGCCCTATAGCGTAGAACTAAATGCCTATATTGAAATTATATTCCAATTAAAATGAAAAAAATATTTCTCCTTTTACTGTTTATAAATATAGGTTGTCAATCTAACTCTGAAGAACATAAAGAAATAGAAGATTCAGAAAAATTTTCCAGAGATCTTCAAGACATTAAGGAAAGTGGAAAATTAAAAGCTTTAACCATTTATTCAGGAACCACTTATTTCTTGTATAAAGGTCGCCCGATGGGTTTTGAATATGAACTTTTAAAAAGAATGGCTAAAGACTTAGATGTTGAACTAGAAATGGTGGTAGCCAAAGATGAAAATGACTTAATAAAACTTCTTCAAGAAGGTGAGGGTGATCTTTTAGCCTACGGGTATACCATCACTGAAGACCGGAAAAGAAAAATAAATTTCACAACTCCATTATATCTTTCTCACCAAGTTTTAATTCAGAAAAAACCTGAAAACTGGCGGAGAATGAAATTACATGAAATAAAAAAACAATTGGTAACTAACGCCGTTGAGTTAATAAATGATACTATATCAGTAAAGCGAAACTCTTCTTATGCTTCAAGAATTAAAAACTTATCTAATGAGCTAGGAGGCCCTATTATAATTGATACTCTTAAGGGAACTTTATCTACGGATAAGATAATTAAAAAAGTTGTAGACGGAGATATTAAGTTCACCATAGCAGATGAAAACATTGCTTTTATAAACTCTTCCTACTATCCTATTTTAGATATCAGCACATCACTAAGTCTGTCTCAGCGTATTGGCTGGGCAGTCCGCAAGACAGATACTAATTTATTAGCGGCTGTTAACCAGTGGCTTGAAAAAGCAAAGAAAACAACAGATTATCATGTTATATATAATAAATATTTCAAAAATAAAAGGCTTTATAAAAGCAGAGTCATAAGTGAATTTTATAGCCTCAATGAAAACAAAATAAGCCCTTATGATGATATCCTAAAAGAAAATGCAGATCGGATAGAATGGGATTGGAGGCTCTTGGCTTCTGTGGCTTATCAAGAGTCTCAATTTAAACCTAATAGAGATTCTTGGGCTGGCGCTAGCGGTTTAATGCAAATTATGCCTGCTACAGCAAAGGAGCTAGGTATTACAGATCCTTATAATCCAAATCAAAGCTTAAAAGCTGGAGCGACTTATTTAAAACAGATGTTAGAAAGTCATAGTAATGTCAAAGACAGCATACAAAAAATTAAGTTTGCACTAGGGTCTTATAATTGTGGCTTATACCATGTAAAAGATGCTCAAAAACTTGCTAAAACCCAAGGTCTGGACCCGTTGATATGGGATGATAATGTAGAGCTTTCTTTGCTCGACCTTAGTTTTCCTGAGCATTACAATAAATCGTTTATAAAGTATGGATACGTTCGAGGTGAAGAACCTTATAACTATGTAAAAGAAATTTTTGAAAGGCTTGAACATTACAAAAAATTTATTGATAATTAATTTCTGATTTGTTGTTTCAAAATTGATTTAAGTTTGTCTTTAATATCTTCGGAGGCATCAGACAGCATTTGTTCGTGTGTTGGATAGTTAACTGGTCTTCTTGTTAAGAGGAGACTCTCATCATTGTTCAAGACTTTTTTGTCACCTTCAAACCTTGCAAATCTATTTTCGAATATAAAAAAACTCTCCAATGGATAATTATTAATTTTTTGATCCGAGATTAAATCAAAGTAATTTACTTCCGCTATAACTTTAACTTCTTTAGATTGAACAGTTTCAAATAAAGTCCCACTTACATTAATAACACTATCTTCTTTAATTTTATCCCCCTCTTCGTCGAGAATAAAATTACCAGCTCTATCTTTTTTATATCTCCAACCGTCAACCACTGCACGTTCTAAAGGAACTTGACGCTCAAGTAATCGTTCTGGAGAAAACTGTATAGAGGTGAAATTGATATCTATCGCAAAGTCATATGAAAAATCCTCTCTAGGATTCACATGATATTCAGTCCATAAATCATCAAGATCATAGGTGTTAAAATTTAATAGTCTATCTTCTAATAAAGCAGGAATAATTTGCTCGGTAGTGTTATAAAGAGATACTAATACAAAATCAATTCCATTGATATACGCATCACGCTTCAAGTTGGATGCATTCTTATAACCTGGGGTTAGTTTTTCCAATTCCACAAAACTATTATAAGCCAAACGACTGTCAATTTTATCTTCTGAATCCAAAAATCGACTCGCTTTCACATACAAATATTCAGCATAATTCTCCTTTCTAGCTATAATTTCATCTGAAAAATCATAAAACTCAAATACCACCCTACTCCCATCTTCATTCTCAAGAGGAAGTAGAGGTTTTATTCTATTTTGAACATCTTGAAGCCTTAGATAGGATTCATAAATAGGTTTCGCATTATTTTGTAGGGTCTCTTTTTCTAAAAAATCTATGCGCTTTAGATTAGATTCCCTAAACTTTTCGAAAGAAGTCTTTAGCAAGTTGGCATACTGATATCCTTTTTTGTTGAATTTATTTTTTTGTAACTGTTTTACAGATCTGTTAATTGCTTCCGTATAATTACCAGAATTTATAGCTCGCTGTGTTTTTTTAACCGAATTACAGGAAAAGATGAGAAAGATTACAAAAATGGATACAAGTGCTTTCATAAGTAAATTTGATTGTCAGTTTAAAATGTAAATTAACAACCTTAAAAATTAAAACTAAATATTGAACTGATTTTCAATGCTATAAAACTTCTATTTGAATTAAGTCTAAATAAGCTTGCACAGACAAAAGATTGCTATTAGTTTTGCGCCCGCATTTAATTTTTAATCTAAATACGTATAAATGAGGACGAGTACCATTAAAAAACTAATACTTTCACTAGTTCTACTTTTCAGTTGTATTGATGTAGAGGCACAAACAAAATCTAATAATCAAAAATCTTCGGATTCCATTCAGGATTTAAGAGAGGTAACAATCGTTGCTAATAAGCTATTAGGAAGTAAGTTTGAGGTAAAGAATAGAACAGGTTCTGCCTATTTTCTATCTAAAAAAGAACTTCAACAACAAAATTATACCGACATCAACCGAGTTTTAGCTCTAGTGCCTGGGGTTTCTATTTATGAAGAAGATGGATTTGGACTTCGCCCTAATATTAGCTTAAGAGGAACATCTCCAGAGCGATCTTCCAAAATAAATATCATGGAAGATGGAGTTTTAATAGCTCCTGCGCCTTACAGTGCTTCCTCTGCTTACTATTTTCCAAATGTTAACAGGATGCAATCTGTAGAGGTTCTCAAAGGAAGTAGCCAAATTCAATATGGTCCAAATACCACAGGTGGAGCGATCAATTTTATATCTACAGAAATCCCAAATGACTTCAGAGCTAACCTAAGAACAAGTTATGGAACATACAATACCTTAAATAGCTATGCTAATGTTGGCGATTCTTTCAAAAACTTCGGTTATACGGTTGAATATAATAAAAGGCGTTCAGATGGTTTTAAAAATCTTGACAATGGTGGAAATACAGGATTTGATACCAATGATTTTGTCGCAAAATTTAGAGTTAATACAAATCCCGAAGCTAAAGTCCAGCAATCTTTAGACTTTAAGTTTCAGTATTCCGATGAACAATCTGATGAAACTTATCTCGGGCTAACGGATGAAGATTACGAGATAACTCCTTACAGAAGATATGCTGGTTCGCAAAAAGATTTGATGGATGCGGAGCACACGCAATTTATATTGACTCATACTGCAAAATTTTCAGATTATTTTAGAATCACAACAACAGCTTATAGAAATGATTTTAAGAGGAATTGGTATAAATTAAATGATGTGTCCGCTAACGGAAGTTCAGCAAGCATTTCAAATTTAATGGAAACCCCAGGAGATTTTCCGTTTTTATTTGGATTGGTGAACGGAACACAGAACTTCCAAGGTTCTGCCCTCAATGTAAAAAATAATAATCGAGAATATTATTCACAAGGAGCTCAAACTAAAGCAGATTATCACTTTGCCACTGGATTGGTTTTTCATGACATTGAAGTAGGTTTAAGATATCACCAGGATGAAGAAGATCGTTTTCAATGGGTCGATGGTTATAACATGATTAATGGAAATATGAATATAGTGGAACAAGGGACTCCTGGCACAGATTCTAACAGAATAACTGATGCTAATGCTCTCGCTGCTCACGTTCTTTATAAATTAAAGTACAAACGCTGGACATTTACTCCGGGGTTGAGATATGAAAATATCACTTTAGAAAGAAATGATTTTGGAACCGAAGATGTCACTAGAACTGGAACTAACTTAAGTACTAGGTCTAATGAAATGAATGAATTTATACCAGGAATTGGTGTTAATTATAAGTTTAACCAAGAATTTTCATTATTCGGTGGAGTTCACAAAGGTTTTTCTCCTGCAGGAACTACTGAGGGAGAAAGCTCCGAACAGAGTGTAAATTATGAATTAGGAACACGCTTTAGTCATAATGGTTTTTCTGGTGAAGTCGTAGGTTTTTATAATGACTATAGCAATCTTCTTGGGAGCGATTTAGCGGCAACTGGCGGTGGTGGAACCTTAGATTTGTTTAATGCAGGGGAAGTGGATGTATCAGGTCTTGAAGTGCTAGGTGGTTATGATTTTCTAACCAATAACGTCAACTTCAGTCTTCCACTAACAATGACTTATACATTTACAGATGCAGAATTCCAAAACACCTTCGACAGTAATGTTGGTATATGGGGAGAAGTGGCTTCGGGAGATGAAGTCCCCTATATTTCTAGACATCAGTTTAATGCAGGCTTAAGCTTTATAGCTGAAAAATTTGAAGCGCATGCTAATGCTAGATATAGAGGGGAATTTAGAACCCTAGCTGGCACTGGAGACATTCCCACCAATGAAAAAGTAGGAAGTAATTTCATTTTTGATATTTCTGCTAAATACCATTTAACAAATAACTTTAGTTTAACGACTAATGTCATCAATATGTTAGATACAGAATACGAAGTCTCTAGAGTACCTGCTGGTCTTAGGCCGGGTCACCCATTTGGAATCTATGGAGGATTTGAATTTAGACTATAAAAATTAAATTTTTTTTATTTCAATAGAAAGCCCCGATCATAATTGATCAGGGCTTTCTTCATTAAAACTTTAAGTCTATACTTATTGTTTAAGTATTTTCTTGGTAATAGAGTTTTCTCCATTGCCTATTTTTACAAAATAAATCCCAGTGGCGTAAGCATTTAAATCAATGGATATATCTCCATTCATTTGAGTTTGGTAAAGTTTTTTACCACTCATATCAAATAGCTCCACATTAAATTCTTCATTTGAATTTATTTCTATTTGAACAAAAGCAGAAGCCGGATTTGGATAAATGCTCAAACTAGAGCTAAAATCGAATCCAATTGAGGATAAGTTATCACTAACTCTGAAATTTGTAGATTCTGATCCACCAAAATCACCTCCTTCGAATATGAGTTCACCCGAACCCGTTTCCAAGCTATAAGATCCATTACCAAGGCCGCAACAAATACCATCCCCATAAGTATCTAAAATAACAAATTCGAAGCAACTATCTGGATCCACTTCAAAAGTTTCAGTATAAGTTGTAAGATTAGTCAGTACCCCTTGGCTTTCAGCTAGTAAGTTTCCATCTTGATCATAAAACTCCCAAGAAGTTTCAGAGGCATACTCATCTGTCACTAATGTTAAAATTACTGTTTCTGTGTCATATGTAGCATCTTGAAAATTATCTATTGTTCTTGTCATAGAATTGTTATCAGGAAATCCATCTTGAACACCATCAATTTCTAAAGAGGCAACCAATACATTTCCATCTGAAAGGCTAAGAGTAGGAGAAACAATTTCTTCACTTTCACCAATTGCTAAAGAGCCTGACCAATCTACACTTACTTCATTTTGGGTACCCATTTGATAAGTTAATGTAGCATTTGTGACCACTTCATTTCCTTCATTAACTATTCTGAACACAGGAAAAGCTTCATTTCCACAGATAACATCACTTATATTATCAACTGCTAATGCCACGTCATTATCAAATATTTCTGAAGATGGAAATTGATCCAAGACAAGAACTCCTGTACCTGTAGGATCTAACCATTCTTGTAACCGTGATGAAGACGTATCTCCATAATCCCATGACACGTCAAATCTTCCATAAAAATCAAAAGCTCCGTTATTGGAAGTACCACTACAAGCAGCAGCTCCACCTGCAAGTTGTCCAACAATCCGACCATTTTGATCAAAAAGAGGTGAACCTGAAGAACCAGGCTCAGTTACTCCCAATTCCCATTCATCCAAAAACCAATTATCCATATTACTAATTCCTCCAAAAGATCTAGAGTTTTTAAATGGAGAATCATCATCTCTCGAAACTTTCATAATATCCCCACTAGGATGGTGAATACCCACTGTAAAATCTGGAATATCTCCACTTCGATCCCAGCCTGGCCAAACTAGATCCCAATCCGTTGATAAAGGAGCATTTATTTCTAATAATGCAAAATCTGATTTAGCACTACTTGCTAATAGAGTTGCACCACTAGCGGTTTGATCAAAATCTCCATCGGTAGAGTTTGTTGTTGTAGAACAAGATGGGTCTGGACTTCTCCAATTAAATCTAAATGCCCAACCGGCAGGAGAACTTCCAAGACAATGATTTGCTGTTAGAAAATATTGTGCACCATCGTTATTGGTATTATTTATTAAAGAGCCAGAACAAAATCCACTACTACCAACAATAGTCATAGCTACAGATTTTTTTAACTCCTCTTTCAAATTATCAAAGTCACTACCTATAGGGCAATCTACATCTTGATTACAGGGGCCAGAACTATTTAATGCTTTACTTAGTTGAGGTATATCCATAACACTCCTATATCCATGAACCACTTTAGAGATATGAAGCTGACCTTTGAACTTAGCGTTTGCAGGTTCAAAATATTCTATCCAAATATTATCACCATCTATAAGCCAACTTCCAAATTGCATATCATCTCTATTCTGAGAGGAGGTATAGGCTCCTAAAAGATCTGTTTTATCTTCATTATAAAAATAAAGTTTAGCCCCATCAGGAAGACGATATTCATCAAATAAAAAATTCAAGGTCTTAGCCCCTTGAGATTTTATATTTAAAAGCCAAACTCGATCTCCATTTTTGAGCTCGTTCCAAGTTCCATCTTTAAAGTTAAGACTCACTTGGTGTTCATGACCAAATCTATAGGGTTGGTTTTTTAGCTCATCGTTAACAGCATCTTCTGCTTGTAAAGATTTTAAGTTAAAATTGGGAAGACTCAAAGCTTTGTTGGATTCAAGTTCTAAGTCCCAACTCTTGGGATTACCTTCATTGGTGACTTGAGCCTGACTAAAACCGAAGCAAAACAACAACAGTAAGCAAACATTGTATTTATTTTTCATGTTAAATTTGTTTTAATTGATACAAATATATTAAAATAAACTGTTAAATAAATTATTATAGTCTATTAAATCAAAACCAATTGCATGACAAAATATAAGTTTTGAGTTTAAAAAAACTGCCATAATGGCAATATTTTTTTAGGTATATATTTTGAAATAGAGTTTTAAACATATTTAACATGGATTTTAAAAACTTCACCATAAAAACACAAGAAGCTTTACAAAAAGCTCAGTTACTTGCTCAAGAACTTGGACATCAGCAAATAGAGAACGAACATATTTTTAAAGCTATAACCCAAGTCGATGAAAATGTAACTCCTTTTCTATTGAAGAAGCTCAATGTCAATACTCAATTGTTTCTTCAAATTTTAGATAAAAATTTAGAGAGTTTTCCAAAAGTAACCGGAGGTGATATTGTATTATCCAGAGAAGCGGGTAAAACCGTTAACGAGGCTAGCATTATTGCTAAAAAAATGAATGACGAATATGTTTCTATTGAACATTTAATTTTAGCTATTTTTAAAAGTAAGAGTAAGATTGCTCAAGTTTTAAAAGATCAAGGGGTTACAGAAAAAGCTCTAGAATCTGCTATACAAGAACTTCGCCAAGGCAATCAAGTAACTTCTCAAAATGCAGAAGATAATTATAATTCTTTAGAAAAATATGCCAATAACTTAAACGAACTTGCTGAAGAAGGAAAGTTAGACCCGGTTATAGGTAGAGATGAAGAAATACGAAGAATTCTCCAAATTCTTTCTCGGAGGACTAAGAATAATCCAATGCTTGTTGGTGAGCCTGGTACTGGTAAGACAGCTATTGCAGAAGGTCTTGCTCACAGAATTATTGCTGGAGATGTTCCTGAAAACCTAAAATCTAAAAAGATTTATAGCCTTGATATGGGAGCGTTAATTGCAGGTGCTAAATATAAAGGAGAGTTTGAAGAACGATTAAAATCGGTTATCAAGGAAGTGCAAGATAGTGATGGAGATATTGTCTTATTTATAGACGAGATCCATACTCTTGTAGGGGCTGGAGGAGGACAAGGTGCAATGGATGCCGCTAATATTTTAAAACCAGCCTTAGCTAGAGGTGAATTAAGAGCAATAGGAGCTACAACATTAGATGAATTTCAAAAATACTTTGAAAAAGATAAAGCCTTAGAAAGACGTTTTCAAAAGGTAATTGTGAATGAACCAGATACCGAAAGTGCTATTTCGATCCTAAGAGGAATTAAAGAGAAGTATGAAGCTCATCATAAAGTCCGGATTAAAGATGAGGCCATCATAGGAGCTGTGGAACTTTCTCAACGCTATATTACCAATAGATTTCTTCCTGATAAAGCCATCGATTTAATGGATGAGGCCGCTTCAAAATTAAGGATGGAAATAAATTCGAAGCCTGAAGAATTGGATGTACTCGATAGGAAAGTCATGCAGTTGGAAATAGAAATTGAGGCCATTAAGCGTGAAAAAGATGAAACTAAATTAAAATCGCTTAGAGTAGACTTGGCAGACCTTAAGGATGAGCGCAATACGCTTCACGCCCGATGGAAAAATGAAAAAGATGTGGTTGATAATATTCAGAGATTAAAAACTGATATTGAAGACTATAAACTAGAAGCAGAACGAGCAGAGCGCGAGGGTGATTATGGCAAAGTAGCTGAATATAGGTACGGCAAAATAAAAGAAACTCAAGAACAACTCAGTAAATTACAAGAACAAGTCGAAAGCCAGAAAACCAAAAACACTCTTATTAAAGAAGAGGTTGATTACGAAGATATTGCAGAAGTAGTTGCCAAATGGACAGGAATTCCAGTGACAAAAATGCTTCAATCTGATAGAGAAAAACTCTTAAAACTTGAAGATCAATTGCACAAAAGGGTTGTTGGACAGGAGGAAGCCATACAAGCGGTCTCTGATGCCGTAAGGCGAAGTCGTGCTGGCCTTCAAGACCAAAATAGACCAATTGGATCTTTTCTCTTCCTAGGTACTACAGGTGTGGGTAAAACGGAATTAGCCAAAGCGCTTGCAGAATATATGTTTGACGATGAAAGCTCGATGACACGTATAGATATGAGTGAATATCAAGAAAGACATTCCGTAAGTCGATTGGTAGGAGCACCTCCAGGCTATGTAGGTTATGAAGAAGGTGGACAATTAACGGAAGCGGTAAGAAGAAAGCCATATTCTGTTATACTTTTAGATGAAATTGAAAAGGCCCACCCAGACACGTTTAATATTTTATTGCAGGTTTTGGATGAAGGTCGACTCACAGATAATAAAGGTCGACTTGCAGATTTCAAAAATAGTATCATAGTCATGACCTCTAACATTGGAAGTCATATTATCCAAGAAAAATATGATACGACTAAAGATGTTGAAAGTGCAATGGAAAGTGCTAAAGTGGACGTTCTAGGCTTATTAAGACAAAGTGTAAGACCAGAATTTCTAAATAGAATTGATGATGTGGTTATGTTCACTCCATTATCGAAAAACAACATTAAGGAAATTGTTGGGTTACAGCTCAAGGGTCTTAAAAAGATGTTGATGAAACAAGGTATTACTATAGATGCTACAGAACAAGCTATCGAGTATATAGCCAAGATTGGCTTTGATCCACAATATGGAGCAAGACCTGTTAAGAGGACGATCCAAAAAGAAGTCCTTAACATCCTATCAAAAGAGATTTTAGCCGAAAAAATCAAAACCGATAGCATTATCCTTTTAGATCAATTTGATGACAAGCTGATTTTTAGAAACCAATAATACCAATTTACACTCAAACAAAAAGCCCGTTTGTAAAAACGGGCTTTTTGTTTATTATAAGAAGTCAAAATCAATCTATCCAAGTTTGATACATCATATAATTGTCTGCTGTTCTTTCTATCATTTCTTTATTTTCTTTAGAAACATCTTTTAGCTTTTTAGCTGGAATACCCGCATAGATTGTATTTTTTTCAACACGAGTTCCTGAGACAACAATTGCGCCTGCGGCTATAATACTCCCCGATTCTACAACAACATGGTCCATCACTATAGCACCCATGCCTATCAATACGCTATCTTCTATGGTACAACCATGAAGAATAGCCTTGTGCCCTATAGAAACTCTATTCCCGATTTTTGTTGCTGCTTTTTGATAAGTACAGTGAATAACAACACCATCTTGTACATTAACTTCGTTTCCAATCTCAATAGAATTGACATCTCCTCGAATAACGGCATTATACCAAACACTACAATCGACTCCCATCCTAACATCTCCTAGCACAGTAGCATTCTGTGCCAAAAAACAAGACTCTGGGATAATTGGTGAAACTCCTTTAACAGATTGAATAAGTGCCATTTCTATTTACTTAAATACATTTTACGTCTTCCATATAACTCATAAAAGGTATCATCTTTTAAGCTATCAATAAACAGGATGCTTTCTCCAGTACTTTTCATCTCTGGTCCTAGTTGCTTATTGACATTATGGAACTTATCAAAAGAGAAAACCGGTTGCTTAATAGCATAGCCTTCAAGCTGAGGATTAAAATTAAAATCCTTTACTTTTTTATGTCCTAACATAATTTTAGTGGCATAATTCACATAAGGCTCCTTATAAGCTTTTGCTATAAATGGAACTGTCCTTGATGCTCTTGGATTAGCTTCAATAATATACACATTATCATCCTTTATTGCAAACTGCACGTTGAGTAAACCCACCGTATTTAAAGATAACGCGATTTTCTTGGTATGATCTTTTATCTGTTCTAGTACTAAATCTCCAAGATTGAAAGGTGGTAATAATGCATTAGAATCTCCAGAGTGGACTCCACAAGGTTCTATATGTTCCATAATTCCTATGATATAGACATCTTCACCGTCGCATATTGCATCTGCTTCTGCTTCTATAGCTCCATCTAGATAATGGTCTAATAATAGTTTGTTATTAGGCATTTTCATTAATAAGTCTACGACATGAGTTTCTAGCTCTTTCTTATTGATCACAATTTTCATTCCTTGGCCTCCTAGGACATAAGAGGGCCTTACTAAAATAGGAAAATCGAGCTCTTCAGCTAAAGCTAAAGCTTCGTCTGCTGTTTCTGCTACCCCAAATTCTGGGTATGGAATATTATTTTGTTGTAGTAATTTAGAAAAACTTCCTCTGTCTTCCGCTAGATCTAAAGATTCAAAACTTGTTCCCAAAATCTTGACACCGTATCTGCTTAACTTTTCAGCCAGTTTTAAAGCTGTTTGTCCTCCTAGTTGAACGATCACCCCTTCAGGGTTTTCATGCTTGATGATGTCGTAAATGTGTTCCCAAAAAACAGGTTCGAAGTATAATTTATCTGCCGTATCAAAATCAGTAGACACCGTTTCAGGATTACAATTAATCATAATCGTTTCATAACCACATTCTGCAGCCGCCATCACTCCATGTACACAGCAATAATCAAATTCGATTCCCTGCCCTATTCTATTAGGTCCAGACCCTAGGACTATAACTTTCTTTTTATCGGTCACCACACTCTCGTTGGCTAAAACTTTCTCCCCGTTTGCGTCAATTACATCTGCTTCAAAAGTGGAATAATAATAAGGGGTTTTGGCCTCAAACTCCGCTGCACAAGTATCGACCAACTTGTAAATTCGATTCACATTAAGCTCCTCCCTTTTGGTGTACACTTCGCTTTCTAAACACTTCAACATGTGAGCAATTTGCCGGTCTGCAAAGCCTTTTTGCTTAGCTTCAAGCATTAATTCCTTAGTGATACTTTTTATATCATACTTTGAAATTTCTTTTTCTAAACTGTACAGCTCTTCGTATTGCTTAAGGAACCACATATCGATTTTGGTGATCTCATGAATACGACTTAGTGGGATTCCCAACTGAATAGCGTCATAAATCACAAACACCCTGTCCCAACTTGCATATTCTAATTTGCTTAAAATCTGATTGTAATCTGTATAGCTTTTTCCATCTGCACCAAGTCCGTTTCTTTTTATTTCTAAAGATTGAGTGGCTTTATGCAAAGCTTCTTGGAAAGAGCGTCCAATCCCCATTACTTCACCTACAGACTTCATTTGCAAGCCTAAGGTTCTATCTGATCCTTCAAATTTATCAAAATTCCAACGTGGTATTTTTACAATAACATAATCCAATGTAGGCTCAAAAAATGCAGAAGTAGTTTGAGTGATTTGATTATGAAGCTCGTTCAAATGGTAGCCTATAGCAAGTTTTGAAGCCACTTTTGCAATAGGATACCCAGTTGCTTTAGAGGCTAAGGCGGAGGATCTAGAAACCCTCGGGTTTATCTCTATGGCAATAATATCTTCTTTTTCATCTGGACTTACCGCAAACTGAACATTGCATCCACCAGCGAAATCTCCAATACTACGCATCATTTTAATGGCCATATCTCTCATTTTTTGATATGTCCTATCACTTAGCGTCATAGCTGGAGCGACAGTTATAGAGTCGCCAGTATGGATACCCATGGGATCCATATTTTCTATACTACAGATAATAGTCACATTATCATTGCGATCTCTGAGGAGTTCTAACTCATATTCTTTCCAACCTATTAAGGCCTTATCAATTATGACCTCATGAATAGGAGAGGCTTCGAGCCCACGAGTAAGAAGCTCTTCAAAACTATCTTCTGAATAGACTATAGACGCCCCGCTTCCACCAAGGGTAAAGGAAGCACGAATTACAAGAGGAAATCCAAAATCTTGAGCTACCTCATTTCCTTGAAGAAAAGACGTCACCGTTTTGGACGGAGCAACTCCTATTCCAATATGCTGCATTAATTTTCTGAATTTTTCTCTGTCTTCTGTGATATTGATCGCGTCAATATCTACTCCAATAATTTTAATGCCAAAATCTTCCCAGATGCCTTTATCATCAGCCTCAATACACAGATTTAAGGCCGTTTGTCCGCCCATTGTTGGAAGAACAGCGTCAATATCTGGGTGTGCATTTAGGATGTCTACAATAGATTTAGTTGTTAGTGGTTTCAAATAGACGTGATCTGCCATAGAAGGATCAGTCATAATTGTAGCAGGATTGCTATTGATTAAGATTGTTTTTATACCTTCTTCACGAAGAGATCTTAAGGATTGAGAACCTGCATAATCAAACTCACAGGCTTGACCTATGACTATAGGACCTGAGCCTATGAGTAAAATAGTCTTGATAGAATTGTTTTTTGGCATAGTAAAATTATAAAAAGTGAGACTATTGGGTATAAAAAAAGGCGTTACTTAAAGCAACACCTTATATTATGAATTTAATGTTTCATTTCTTATCGTTTTCTAAGACTCATTTCAGAGGAAACACTCAATTTCTTTCTTCCTTTAGCTCTTCTTCTTTTTAGGACTTTACGGCCGTTTACGGAGGACATTCTCTCTCTAAAGCCGTGTTTATTCTTTCTTTTTTTATTGGAAGGTTGAAAAGTTCTTTTCATTTTTTATTTCTTTAAATGTATTATCTTTTTTTGAAAACTGGGTGCAAATATACGACTCCTTTTTATTTTTGCAAACCTAATAATAAAGTTTTTTTCAATTGTTTTTGTTAGATTTGCAATCAAAATCAAAATCATGTTTCATAAAAATTTCAAGCTTATCATTGCAGGCCTTTTAATAGCTTTTGGCATATTCCAAATTGTTGAAGGTTTCATTGGTAATGGAATTGCCCTTATTCTTTTTTCAGGGATATTTATCTTTATTTATTTTAAAAACGAAATGATTTTGTTGGCATTTTTAAGATTGAGGAAACAGGATTTTGAGGGAACACGAAAATGGCTAGATAGAATTAAAAATCCTGAAACGGCTTTAACTCAAAAACAACAAGGCTATTTTAACTATATTCATGGCTTACTACTTTCTCAAACCAATATGACGAAAGCTGAGAAGTACTTCAAAAAGGCGATAAAATTAGGTTTATCCATGCAACAAGATTTAGCAATGGCTAAATTAAACCTAGCGGGTATCGCTATGACTAAACGGAGAAAGCGAGAAGCACAACTGCTTTTAAAAGAAGCAAAGTCTCTTGATAAAAATGGAATGCTAAACGAGCAGATACAAATGATGAAGAAACAAATGAAGCGCTTCTAATTACCTACAATATTTTTTTCTAAAACTAGACGGCGAAATTCCTGAGTGTTTTACGAAGGCATTTGTAAAGCTAGAATTGGATGTGTAGCCAATATCGAATGCAATTTCCTTAACCGTTTGGTAAGTGTTTTTTAACTTTGAAGAAGCCAATTTCATTTTCTCATCAAGAACATATTGATAGGGTGTTTTACCTACTTCCTTTCCAAATTCTCTTATAAAGTGAAACTTACTCCAACCTGAAACACGAATAAGTTCATCTGTTTTTATTTCTTGATTAATATTGGTATCGATATATTCTAAAGCTCTTTTAATGGGTTTTGAATATTTGCTCTCTTCTTCAACTTCATAGTTACCAATATCATCAAAAGAGGCTTTTTTGTTATACAAAGCCAATTCAATATTGCCTATGACGTCAATTTCTCTAAAGGGTTTGGATAGATATGCTACAGGCTTAGTCGTTTGGATGCGTTTAAGAGTTTCTGTATCTGTATATCCTGTGATATAAATAAAAGGAATTCTCGACTTAGAATTTAAATACGACCCTATTTG
This sequence comes from Psychroflexus torquis ATCC 700755, assembly GCF_000153485.2. Lineage (NCBI taxonomy): Bacteria > Pseudomonadati > Bacteroidota > Flavobacteriia > Flavobacteriales > Flavobacteriaceae > Psychroflexus > Psychroflexus torquis. The sequence goes on from NC_018721.1 coordinate 4,146,950, forward strand.
TATGCCCTCATATTTTTTACTTAAATCAATATCCAGCAAAATAAGCTCGGGTTTAAAGGTGTCTAGGTTTTTAATACAACAATTATAGCTCTCGCAAATAGTTGAATCAAAACCATTTTGATTGAGAATAGATTGGATTTCAAAAGATACTATTTTGTCATCTTCTACTATTAGTATTTTTGTTTTCATAGGATTGGGAATGATAGTCTAACAAATTTCTTTTTATAATCGAATTTACCCTTAAGCTGTTTTACCAATAAATCAAATATTTTAAACTGCTTTTCGAATAAATCAGGGAATTTTTCATGATTTTTGATACTATCAAAGGAAAATTTTAAACTTATTTTTTTTGAATTGTGGCTAAAATCTAACACCATTCGATCGTTGAGGCTCATCCTGAAATCGTTAATCTCGACCAAAATATAAGCCAAAATTAAAAGGTCATCTACGTCTACTTTTAAATGCGAAGTGTCCGTTAATTCAAAGTCTATCTCAGAGGTAGAACTTTTTAAATATTGAAGGAATTGGAGCACATAAAATTGAAAAGAAATCAATGTATCAGATGGTAAAGCTTCTTCTTTATTAGTCCTGTAAAACACATCGTAGAGATAGGTTAGGGCAAATATTCTATCTACTATAACCTTCCTATCATCAAAGTATAACCGATTCGTCGCCGATTGTATATTCATCAAACTCAATTGAGTTTGGAGATTATTTTTAAAACGATGAAGAGTTTTGTCCAGGATTTCTTTTAGACCGTCACTATTTTCCTTTAAATTATTTGTCATTAAAAATTGATTGGTTAAAACAAAGATAAGTTATTTAAAATTAATTATTTATAATTATTGCTAAATAAGCAGGAAGATTGTTTAGGTTTAATCGCATTAATTTGTTTAAATTTAACAATTAATAACTATATATTGATAAAAATTATTATTTTTTTATTTTTTTCATCATCAATTTTTTCTCAACCTGCAGAAAAAAATGATAGTATTCTATTTTCCCAAATGTTAGAATTATATCACGATGAGTTTCAGGCAAAATCAGAGGCTGATTTTAATCTAGGAAATCACAATTCTACCAATAATTATTTTGATTCTTTAGTCAGTCATAAGCTTAAGGGAACAATTCTAGATAACTTTAGAGTTTATAGTATCAATAATAAGATTAATCATCTATATGATTTTAAAAAACCTTTATATATCATGAGTTATGCGTCTTGGTGTGTTCCTAGTAATGGGGAGACCGAAGCTTTAAAGCAACTTATAGACACCCATGGAGATTGGATGGATTTTGTACTGATAATGTGGGATACGAAAGAGGATGCTATTTTGTTTTCTAAACAATTTCATACTAAAATCAAAGTATTGTATGTCGACGAATTATATAATACAGAAACCAAAACTATTAAAATGTTGAAGCATAAATTAGGGCTTCCTATCTCTATAACTTTAAGTCAGGATAAAACAATTTTAAACATTAGAAGCAATAAGCAGGTTCATCCTTCTGTAGACGAGGAAATAGCTACTAAGATTTGTCTAAAGTCTATGAAAAAAGATATTTTAGATTTAAAAAAATATGAAAATCTATAGCTTATTTAGCAAAAATCATTCTAAACCCAAGGACTACTAATACGATTCCAAAAATTCGTTTTAAAACTTTTTCATCTAGGCTTATAGCTAATTTCGATCCCAAATATCCCCCAATCACAAACATAAGTGCCATAACTAATGCATATCTCCAATTTAAACTACCATCTTGGTAATAGTTATAGGCTGCTGCTAGCGTCACTGGAACTGCTAAAACGGCTAGGCTTGTACCTTGAGCTTGGTGCTGTGAAAATCCTAAAAGTAAGATCATAAGCGGAACCATTACCACTCCCCCACCAACTCCAAGAATACCACTTAAAAAGCCAGCAATAAGACCAATAACTACCAAAGCTAAAATTACTAATAAACTCATACTAAAGGTTTTTATTTAAGAACTTCAATTTTGTAAACTTTCTTGGAATAATTATCCAAATGTTTATCTCGAAGCCAAGGATTATGAATCTTTAAGGTCTTATAATTCATATTAAACTGTTTAGCAAAATTTACGAAATCACTTACTGCCGTATCGACTTCTACCTTTTTTATAGGCTTCATTTCATAAAGATCTTTATCCTCATAATGAAAGCCAAAATCTTCAGCATTGGATAGAATATGTTTTAAAGCTACGATTCTAAAAACATACCTGGATGTTTCTGGATTGAGAAGTAAATCAAAATAATCGTTTACCTCTTGTCGTTTTAACTCTCTCGATATTCCTGCATTACCGGCATTGTAGGAAGCTGCGGCTAATGTCCAAGTTCCAAAACGCTCCTTGGAGTTTTTGAGGTATTGGGAAGCTACTTCAGTAGCTTTTTCTATATGGTAGCGTTCATCAACATTATCGTTGACTTCAAGACCATAATCTTTTGCAGTTCCTTTCATGATTTGCCAAAATCCTGTAGCACCTGCATGAGAAACTACATGTTCTAAACCGCTCTCCGCAACTGCTAAATATTTAAAGTCATCTGGAATCCCATTCTTTTTTAGAATAGGCTCAATAATAGGAAAATACTTATGAGCCCTTTTTATCAAAAGTAGAGCATTGGATTGCCAATACGTATTGACTAACAACTCTCGGTCTAACCTTTCTTTGATATCTGGAATATCTAAAGGAATCTTTTCTCCTGCAAAATCAATTTGCTCTGGTATGTCTATCGCAAACACGTTATAATCATTTTCAAAACTTTTTTCTGGATTCGAAGTTTTAACGTCTTCATCGTAGCCAGCTATAAAACTGGTTATGGCAAAATAACTTCCAAGAGTTAAAGTGGCCACCCCTAAAGTAAAAATCGATTTTGTAAAAAATGTATCTAATTTCATGTTCTAGTTTATTTCTTAATGTTGTAAAATTCCTTCTGAAATTAATCCAGGTAAATTGGCATTAAACCATCTATATTTATTTAAGATCATAATATGTGATCCTTTTGCAATTCCTATACAATCACTGATATTCTTTATGGGAAAAACTAAATCTTCATCACCATGGATATGAATTATATCCTCAATGGGTTGAACTTGCTCCCAGCATAACATCTCCTTTATAGCCCAATTTATATAGTATTTATCTTTCATTGAAAAATATTGCTGATAAAGTTTTAAACGTTTTCTTATGGCGCTGCCTACTGGTAATTTTTCAATTTGAGTGATATAATTCAACAAGCCTGTAGGTAAAATTTTATAAAACCCACTGTATCTTGCTAGTTTCATACGTGCTGGCAATTCCTGTTTTGACTTTACGCTAGAAATAATAATCAAGCGTTTTATTATCAAAAACCTGCTCATTTCCTGAACTAAAACTCCACCAAAAGAAACACCTATCAAAACAACAGGCTTATCTTTTTCAATTGGTTCAACCATTCGCTTAGCATAAGCCTTTAAACTTTCCTCTTTCTTGGGAATTTCCCATGACAGCCAAACCATTTTAAACTCCTTATCCGGCAAATCAATTCTCTCAAAAACTGTTGGATTAGCAGCCATTCCTGGCATCATATACACATTGACCACACCTGTTTAATTTGAGTAAGAGTTAAATACGAAAATAAGTTATAAATTATTGATTACCTTTGCTAATCGATAATTTGTTACGTAAATTTTTATAAGATTTATGTAATTTAGTTTTATGGATTTAACGATCCTACACAAATCATTCAAAAAATGAAAACAGTAGAATTTGAAGTTATAAAAAATGATTTCCAAAGGCAGTATGAAGCTAAAATTGAAGGTGAAATATTAACGGCTGAATTTTCTGAGCAAGAACGCAAAATTTTTCTTACTAAATTGACTGTTCCGGACGCTTATAAAGATTCTGAAATTCAAAATATTTTCATTTCAAAAATCCTCGATAGCTTTAAAGATACTCGCTTTAAGGTGATGCCTACCTCTCCTGAGATCGCGAAATTTTTCAGAAAAAACAGACTAAAATACAAAGATTTACTACCTGCTGGCATCTCTATTTAGACTATTCTGTCTTGTGTCGAATATGTGTATTCAATTAAGGTTTCAACAATACATAAGCTAATGGTATTAAACCCAAAAACCTCATTTTGTTTACTTAAATTCGCGCGTTGAAATCGCTATGGAAAAAAAAGAAGAGTTTATTGAAGTCCTTGGGGCTAGAGTTCATAATTTAAAAAACATCGATGTCAAAATACCTAGAAATAAGCTTGTGGTCATCACAGGCTTATCTGGTTCTGGGAAATCTTCATTGGCCTTCGATACTATCTACGCAGAAGGTCAACGCCGGTATATAGAGACTTTTTCTGCTTATGCTAGGCAATTTTTGGGTGGATTGGAACGTCCAGATGTTGATAAAATTGATGGCTTATCACCTGTTATTGCTATCGAACAAAAAACCACGTCAAAAAGTCCAAGAAGTACTGTAGGAACCATCACAGAAATTTACGATTTCCTCAGACTTTTGTATGCACGAGTGGGTACAGCTTACAGTTACAAGACTGGTGAAAAAATGGTAAGCTTCACCGATGAACAAATTCAGAATAACATAGTAGAAGGCTTTAAGGATAAGCGAGTAAATATTCTCTCTCCAGTTATACGCTCTCGTAAAGGCCATTATAGAGAATTATTTGAGCAAATTGCTAAGCAAGGTTTTCTAAAAGTAAGAATCGATGGAGAAATAAAAGACATCGAAAAAGGCATGAAGGTGGATAGGTATAAAATCCACGATATAGAGGTTGTCGTAGATCGAATAAAAATCGATGATGATATCAACTCTAGCAAACGTTTGAGCGAAAGTATTGCTACAGCGATGAAGCAAGGCAATAATGTGATGATGATTCTAGAACATGGCAAGGAAAAGCCTAAATTCTTTAGCCGTAATTTAATGTGCCCCACGTCTGGTATTTCTTACCCCAATCCAGAGCCTAATAATTTCTCATTCAATTCTCCAAAAGGCGCTTGTCCTAAATGCAATGGATTAGGTGAGGTTTTTGAAATTAATCTAGATCGTATCATTCCAAATCCTAATCTCTCAATTAGAGAAGGTGGCCTCGAGCCTCATGGTAAGGAGAAAAAAAACAACTGGGTTTTCAAACAGCTAAAAGCCATTGCAGAACACTTTGATTTTGATTTAAAAGATCCAATTGAAACCCTACCTGAAGAAGCTTTGGATATTATCCTACACGGAGGAAAAGCAAGATTTGAAAAATATAGCGATACCTCTAAAGTTAATAAAACATTCAGTTATAATTTTGAAGGTGTTGCCAAGTTTATTGAAGATACTTTTAATCAAAAAGAATCTTCAGCATCGCTAAAACGTTGGGCCAAAAAATACATGGATAAAAAGCCCTGTGAAACCTGTCAAGGAAGTAGACTACAAAAAGAATCTTTATACTACAAAATCGACGATAAAAATATCGCAGATATTGTGAATATGGATGTAGACGAATTGGTTGCTTTTTTTAAGGATTTACTATCTAGACTCGAGAAAAGCGAAAAAAAAATAGCGGAAGAAATCATCAAAGAAATAAAAACTAGACTTTCGTTTTTGGAAGATGTTGGGCTAAACTATCTAAACTTAAACAGAGGCTCCAAAACCCTTTCTGGAGGAGAAGCCCAAAGGATAAGACTTGCCACGCAAATAGGATCTCAACTTGTAGGGGTTCTTTATATTTTGGACGAACCTAGTATTGGTTTACACCAACGTGACAACGAAAAACTTATCAATTCTTTAGTCTCGCTTCGAGATTTAGGAAATTCTATAATTGTCGTAGAGCATGATAAAGATATGATAGAGCGCGCAGATCATGTAATAGATATTGGTCCTCATGCTGGTAAAAATGGAGGACAGATTATTAGCGAAGGCACTCCAAAAACAATTCTCACTCACTATACACTTACAGCAGATTACCTTTCTGGAAAAAAGAAAATTGAAATTCCGGAAAAGAGAAGAAAAGGCAATGGAAAGCACCTCCACCTTATGAATGCGACTGGTAATAATCTTAAAGATGTCTCTATCAAAATTCCTTTAGGAAAGCTTATTGTAGTGACAGGAGTATCTGGAAGTGGAAAATCCACACTTATTAATGATACTTTATATCCAGTGTTAAATAACTATTTTTTTAATGGTAAGATGGAGGCTTTACCTCATAAAACAGTGAGAGGCTTAAAACATCTAGACAAAGTCATTGATATTAACCAGTCCGCTATTGGAAGAACACCACGCTCCAATCCTGCAACTTACACAGGCGTTTTTGGAGAAATACGAAACTTATTTGCTAAAACTCCAGAGGCCTTAATTCGAGGCTACAAGCCTGGAAGGTTTAGTTTCAATGTAAAAGGTGGTCGGTGTGAAACGTGTAGAGGAGGAGGCTTAAAAGTCATAGAAATGAACTTTTTGCCAGATGTATACGTGGAATGTGAAACATGCATGGGCAAACGGTTTAACAGAGAAACTTTGGAAATACGATTTAAAGGAAAATCTATAAGTGATATCCTGCAAATGACTATTGATGAATCGACTGATTTCTTTGAGCCTATCCCAAAAATCTATCGTAAACTGAAAACAATAAAAGACGTAGGTTTAGGTTATATCACATTAGGTCAACAAAGTACCACCTTATCTGGAGGAGAGGCACAACGTATAAAACTAGCATCAGAACTTTCCAAAATCAGCACTGGAAATACGTTTTATATATTGGACGAACCTACCACAGGACTTCACTTCGAAGATATTAAAGTTCTTATGGAAGTTTTACAAAAACTCGTAGATAAAGGAAATTCGGTATTGATTATTGAACATAATATGGATGTGATAAAGCTAGCAGATTATATCTTTGATATCGGTTATGAGGGAGGAAAAAAAGGAGGACAACTCGTTGCGAAAGGAACTCCAGAACAAGTTGCTAAAGACAAAAAAAGCTATACAGCAGAATTTTTAAGAAAAGAACTCAACTAATACTTTATTATGGTAGATAAACAATACAAAAATTTGAACGCAATTAAGACTAACGACAGTTGGGCTTTATTTAAAATCATGAGTGAATTTGTTTATGGATATGAACGAATGAGTCAAATAGGTCCATGTGTTTCTATATTTGGGTCTGCAAGGACAAAACCTGAGGATAAATATTATGAACTAACCGTGAAAGTAGCAAGTAAAATTGTAGAGCAGGGTTATGGGATTATTACAGGTGGCGGACCTGGTATAATGGAAGCAGGAAACAAAGGCGCTAACCAAGGAGGAGGAACTTCGGTAGGACTTAATATTGATTTGCCTTTTGAACAACATGAAAATCCCTATGTAGATGCGAATAAAAATTTAGATTTTGATTATTTCTTTGTTAGAAAGGTCATGTTTGTAAAATATTCTCAAGGCTTTGTAGTGATGCCAGGTGGCTTTGGAACTCTTGATGAGCTCTTTGAAGCGATTACATTGATACAAACAGGAAAAATTGATAAATTCCCTATTATATTAGTTGGTAAAGACTATTGGAGTGGACTTATGGACTGGATAAAATCAACCTTAGCTGAAAAATTTAAAACAGTTAGTACTAAGGATTTAGACTTGATCGATCTTGTAGATACTGAAGATGAAGTCGTTGATATTTTGGATAAATTTTACAATGAATACGATTTGAGTCCAAATTTCTAAATAGCGATATCAAATTCCTTTTGTTAGAAATTTTTTAATTTAATTTGGCGGCGTCAACCTAAAATTTAAGAGTTACGGCAAGAAGTCATTTATTTAAGCGTTTTCGTACATATCAAATTGGATATTCCTACCCTTTTGATTGGTTCATATTATTTAAAAATTAAACAAATGCCACATCCAGAAAAATTTACAGTATCAAATTGAAAACTACTTACACCTTTTTCCTTTTAAGCCTTACTTCTATTTTGAGCTTTTCTCAAAATAAAATTGTTTCTGATATTCAATCGTCTGAAGATTTAAAAACCTTCACGATCGAACAGACGATCACGTATGAAAACACAAGTGGTAAAGCCTTGGAGACCATTTATTTTTACAATTGGTTAAATGCATTTTCCGACAAGGAAAGCCCTCTTGCTAAGCGTTACGCTCAAGATTATGTTCGTAGATTTCACTTTGCTTCTAGTCTTGAGAGGGGTGGTACACAAATTCACTCGTTATCTACAAATCTTGGAGAATCCCAATGGAGGTATGTTGAAGGGCAAGTCGATTTAATTGAGTTAGATTTAGACCAAGCTTTAGCACCAAAAGCTTCTATAGAGGTTAACCTTAATTATACCTTGACCATTCCAGATCAAAAATTTAATGGCTTTGGCTGGAAAGAAAGAGAATTATTACTTAAAGATTGGCTAATTATTCCTGCCGTTTATGGAAAAGACTGGGTCCTATATAGTCATAAAGACCTCAATGATTATCCTTCTCAAAAACTGGACTACGACATTACTATTCAAGTTCCAAATCAATACACTATTCGCTCCAATTTTGACCAAACCCAATCTACTGGAGATCTACCAGGTTTTCAAAAAATAAAGCTCAAAGCGAAACAAATGGTTGGTTTACCTCTTTTTGTAAAACGCATTGATAATTTTGAGGTGATACAAACAGATCATGTAAAGATTTACACCAATTTGAAAGATAGTGACTTACGTCCAGAAATTGAGGCACTCATAACCGATAGGATTGTTTACTTTCTTGAAGAAAAATTAGGTGAATTTGGATTCGAAACTATGCTTATTACAGAAGAAGAATATAACCTTTCTCCTGTATATGGTCTAAATCAACTTCCTAGTTTTATCCGGCCTTTCCCAGATGGGTTTCAGTATGATATCAAACTCTTAAAAGCCATAACAAATCAATACTTAAGAAGGTCTTTCTTAATTGATGCAAGAAAAAACCAATGGTTTTTAGACGCGATTTTAGTAAAAACCATGATGGATTATGTAGAAACCTATTATCCAGATGTAAAATTATTAGGGACTTTTTCAGATGTCTTTGGAGTGAAGTGGTTTTACGCTTCCGATCTGATGTTCAATGATCGGTATCAATTTATTCATGAAACTACTATAAGACAGAATTTAGGTCAAGCCGTCGATTTTTCACAAGACAGTCTACTCAAGTTCAATCAAAATCTTTCGAATCCTTATAAAGGCGGTTTAGGTTTCAAATACTTGGAAGATTATTTAGGCACAGAAACAGTAAATGAAAGTTTAAAACTTTACTTTGAAAAAAATAAATTAAAATATTCAGATCCTGATGATTACTTTGATATCCTTTCCTCTTTAACCGATAAGGATATCTCTTGGTTCTCTACCAATTATTTAGGAAGCAATAAGGATATAGATTTTAAAATAGATAAGATTACTAAGGTATCAGATTCTATTAAAGTAAGACTTTTAAATAAGACTAAAAATCCTATGCCTGTAGCCGTATATCAACTTAAGGATAAGAAGGTGCTTTCAAAAGATTGGGTAAATGCTTTTTATAACGATACTATAATTTATTTAAAAGATCTTGGAAGTGACCAATTAGCTGTAAATTATGAAGAAATAATTCCTGAATTTGATCAAAGAAATAACTTTAAAAGCAGGGGTAAAATATTAAATAAGCCATTCCAGTTCAGGATATTTGAAGATATTGAAGATCCAAAATACAACCAGTTATTCATGGTACCAGAATTCACCTATAACTTATACGATGGTTTGGCTATTGGCCCAAAATTATACAATACGTCGCTGCTACCTAAACAATTGAGCTATAAAGTCACTCCAAAATATGGCCTAACCAGCAATGCTTTGGTAGGAGGAGCTTCTGTAAGTTACACCCAATTTTTTAAGGAAGAGGATTTATTTGCGGTTAGATATGGACTCAATGGCTCTAGGTTTTCTTACGATCGGGACTTATTTTATAACCGGTATTCGGGGTTTATAAGCATGACCTATAGACCTCAGGATTTAAGAGATAACAGTAGGCATAATTTATCTGTAAGAACTGTAAATGTAGATCAAGATGAAAGTGAGTTTGTAGAAACCGAGGAGCCTAGCTACAACATATTTAATATTCGGTATAACTTTTCAAATAAAAATTTAGATCGGTTTTTAACCTCTTCTATAGATTACCAAATTTCTAAAAAATTCAGCAAAATCTCGACGACGTTTAGTTTTAGAAAACTTTACAATAATAACCGTCAAATTAATTTTAGATTTTATGGAGGTTTATTTTTATATAACGATACGCAAAATTCTAACTACTTTAGTTTTGCTTTAGACAGACCCTCAGATTATTTGTTTGACTATAATTATTATGGAAGAAGCGAAGAAAGTGGGCTATTCAGTCAACAATTTATTATGGCAGAAGGTGGTTTCAAGTCTCAATTTGATCAGCGTTTCGCAGATGATTGGATAGTCTCTACCAATGTAAGTACCACCATTTGGAATTGGATATTTGTTTATGGAGATGCTGGTTTTTTTAAGAATAGTTTTAGCAATCCGCGCTTTGTTTACGATTCTGGAATTCGACTTAATTTTGTTGAAGATTATTTTGAGCTTTATTTACCCATATATTCTAACAATGGTTGGGAATTTAGAGATGTGAATTATGATGAACGCATTCGGTTTCTTGTGACCTTAGATTTATCGACACTTTTTAAACTCTTTACCAGAAAATGGTACTAATCACAAAAACTGTCTCGATTAAGAAACAGCTTTGTATGCGATTTTTAAATCTATAAATAATTATCCTATAAGTTTCAAAAACTCACTTCGTGTTTCTTGATTTTTAAATTCCCCTCTGAATCCTGATGTAGTTGTTGCTGAATTCTGTTTTTGCACTCCTCGCATCATCATACACATGTGCTGAGCCTCAATAACCACACCTACTCCTTTGGGTTGTAAGGTGTCGTTTATGCACTCTAAAATATCATGAGTTAAACGTTCCTGAACTTGTAACCGTCTGGCGAACACATCTACAATTCTAGGAATTTTACTTAAGCCTACAATTTTTCCATTAGGAATATATCCTACATGAACTTTACCAAAAAAAGGCAACATATGGTGTTCACACAAGGAATACAATTCGATATCTTTTATTAAAACCATATCCTCATAAGGTTCTTCAAACATAGCCCCAAGAAGAATTTCTTCTGGATTCATGTTATACCCCTGTGTCAAAAATCGCATAGCTTTAGCAGCTCTTTCTGGTGTTTTTACAATACCATTTCTAGTTGTATCCTCGCCGATATTTTTTAAAATAGACTCATAACTGGATTTGATTTCATCAACGTAAGGTTGAGAATGTTCTTCATCAGTTTTATAGGGCATAAATTAAGGTTTAAGTTGATGACTAAATTTGTTTCTCAAAGTGGCCAATTTTGGCTCGATGATAAGCTGGCAATATCGGTTTTCTGTGTAGTTATTATAGAAGTTCTGGTGTTCTTCTTCAGCCGAATAAAATTCTGATGCTTTGGAAATTTTGGTTACGATTTTATCCTTAAAAATTTCTTCTGAGTCTAATTCAGATATAATCAACTCAGCGTCTTTTCTTTGAGCTTCCGAATGGAAAAATATATCGCTTCTATACTGTTCACCCACATCGTAACCTTGTCTGTTTAAGGTAGTTGGATCATGAGTGGAGAAAAAGACATATAGCAATGTTTTATAATCGACAACTTCTGGATCGTAAATAATTTGAATGGCTTCTGCATGACCTGTTCTTCCCATAACGACTTCGCGGTAGGGTGGATTTTTTATAACACCACCTGTGAATCCAGACTTTACATCTTTCACTCCTTCTAGCCTTTGGAAAACGGCTTCTGTACACCAGAAACACCCATTTGCAAAAGTGGCTTTTTGTAAATTTTGAACTGACATAAATTTAATTTTGTTGAACAAATCTACATTAATATTAAACGATATATTTTCATTTAAGGAAAAATTAGTAGCTGAGGAAATCTTTTTTAATTCAGATTTTATTCTGACTTTTGAATTTTAAATAAATTCTATGATAAAGGCTAAACATATCAACAAACATTACGGTGAACTGAAAGTCTTAAACGATATCAATTTACACATTCAGAAAAAAGAAATCATATCTATAACTGGACCCTCAGGTGTAGGTAAAACTACTTTGTTACAAATTCTGGGTACTTTAGAAAATCCAAATAAATCACCGAATTCTTCTATTGAAATTAACGGTAAAAACATAAATAATCTCAATAAAAAAAGTTTAGCGCGATTCCGAAACGACAACATCGGTTTCATCTTTCAATTTCATCAGCTGTTACCAGAATTTACAGCTCTTGAGAACATTTGCATTCCTGCATTTATCCATAAAACACCTAAAGCAGAAGCAGAAAAACGAGCTAAAGAACTCCTTGGCTTCTTGGGACTAGAGCATAGAGCTTCACACAAGCCTAATGAGTTGAGCGGAGGTGAGCAGCAAAGAGTCGCTGTAGCTAGAGCCCTCATTAACAACCCTTCAATTATTTTTGCAGATGAACCCTCTGGAAATTTGGACACTGCCTCTGCAGAAAAATTACATCATTTGTTTTTCAGATTAAGAGAAGAGTTCGATCAAACTTTTGTAATTGTAACACACAATAAAGAATTGGCCAATATGGCCGATCGTAAGTTAGAAATGAGAGATGGCCAATTTGTCTAAATCAAAATTACTTCAGCTTAAGCCTTTTTTAGACGAGAAAGTGCACCTGTACAATCAGTTTAAGTTTATTGCAACAGATCCTATTTCTATTCCTCATAAGTTTCAAAAAAAGGAAGATATCGAAATTGTAGGATTTCTTATGGCTACCATAGCTTGGGGAAATCGCAAAAGCATTTTAAAAAATGGTGAGCAATTGTGTCAAATACTTCAGTTTGCACCCTATGACTTTATAATGAATCATTCTCAAAAGGACCTTAACGCTTGTCTGGGTTTTGTTCACAGAACCTTTAACGCTGACGACCTTAAATACTTTATGACAGCTTTAAAACACATCTACACAAATTATGGAGGTTTGGAGGCCGTTTTTTCTAAACAAGAAGAAGGAACTTTACAGACTTCTATTCATAAATTTAAACGTATTTTCTTTGAATTGGAGCACCAGCCAAGAACTGAAAAGCATGTGAGTGATCCTTATAAAAATTCCGCAGCAAAACGCATCAATATGTATTTGCGATGGATGGTAAGACATGATAATAATGGGGTAGACTTCGGTATTTGGAAAAGTCTATCCACTTCTTCTCTATCTTGCCCACTAGATGTTCATTCTGGAAGAATAGCAAGAGAACTGGGGCTTTTAAAAAGAACTCAAAACGATGCCAAAGCAGTTCATGAACTTGACCTAAACTTAAGAATATTAGATCCTAAAGATCCCGTGAAATATGATTTTGCACTCTTTGGACTTGGCGCTTTTGAAAGCTTTTAAATCTAGTTAACAAAATCTATTTTTTGTATATTGCAGAATATTTTGAATATCTGCATATAACATTCTCAATGAAGATGAAAACCAATCCTAAAACAGAATCACAACGGCTAAAAGCTTTAAAGTCTCTAAATATCTTAGACACTTTGCCAGAGCAAGACTACGACCAAATCACCAAGTTGGTTTCCTTTATATGCGATACCCCTATTGCAATGATTTCTTTGATAGATAAAGACAGGCAGTGGTTTAAATCTAAAGTAGGAGCAGATTATTGTGAAACCGATAGAGAGTATTCTTTTTGTAACATAGCCATACAATCTGATGAAGAAATCATGGAAGTTTTTGACGCTAGAGATGATTTTAGATTCAATGGAAATCCGCTGGTTTACGGAGATAAAAAAGTTATTTTTTATGCAGGTGTGCCGTTAAAAGATAAGAATGGGTTTGCTTTGGGGACCTTATGTGTGGTAGATCACCAACCAAGAACCTTATCTGAAAAACAAAAAGAAAGTCTGATGTTTTTGGCCAACCAAGTCACCAGGTTGTTCGAACTTCAATCTATCAATGATGGCTTAAAAGAAACTCAAAAGCAGCTTAAAGAAAAAAATATCCAACTCAAAAACTTTGCAGGAGTCGTCTCTCACGATATGAAAATGCCACTTGCCAGCATGATTGTGACTGTAGATGTACTCAAGGCTAAATACAAAGATATTTTGGACAATGCAGGTCTAGAGTATCTTAACAACCTCAAGAAGTCTTCCTTTCAGCTGAGTGATTATATCTCGAATATCTTAACCCATTATGAAAGTGACTCCATCACCAATAATGAAGAATCATTAAAAGAATTTGATGTTCACTCCCTCATAGAAGATATTGTGGAAATGCTAGATATTGGAAATGATTGTGATCTTAGTTTTCCAGAAGAAAGCATCGCTATTTATACCAACAGGGTTGCCTTAGAGCAAATTCTGCTAAATTTGATTGGCAACAGTTTGAAATACAATGACAAACCTAAAATTGAAATTGATATCGATTTTAAAAAGGAACCAGACGCCTATAGATTTATTGTAAAAGACAATGGTATCGGTATTGCTAAAGATAAACAAAAAGAAATTTTCAATTTGTTTTCAACAGTCGCTGGTTACGATAGAAAAGGAAATAAAGGAAACGGTATTGGTCTATCAACAGTTAAAAAAATGATACACAATCTAGGTGGAAAGATTTCTGTTGAGTCTACTGAAGGTGAAGGAACTACTTTTGAATTTACCATTGAACAAATACATAATTAAAATACCTAATGATTTTTGAAAAGCCAGATGTCCTCTACTTTCTCTTTTTACTTATCATACCAATTTTAATTCATTTATTTCAATTAAGAAAATACAGAACGACCAAGTTTAGCAATGTTGCGCTCTTAGAAAAAATTAAGTTACAATCCAGGAAGAGCTCAACAATCAAGAAATGGTTAGTTTTAATGACCAGACTTCTGGGTCTGGCTTTTTTAATTTTAGCCTTTTCCAAACCCTATATTCCGAATACAGAATCTGCTTTAAAAGATACTGAGGTCGCTATTTATATGGATAACTCATTTTCCATGGAGTTGCCTGGAAATCAAGTCAGTTTATTGGAAGAGACCAAACAAAATTTATGGGATCAACTCGGCGAACAACAGAAATTCTCTTTATTTACAAACAACAACAGTTGGAAGCATACCAACAAAAACGATATAAAAAATGATTTTTTCAATATAGATTTTACTCCTGTTAGCCTTGGGTTTCAAACCATTCTCCTTAAGGCAGAGTCTATGTATAAAGACCAAGAGACAAGTAAAAGTTTATTTATCATCACCGATGCGCTTAATTTTGAAGACACTCCAGATCTCAAAACCATGGAAGGTATTGACCTCAACTTTATAATTAAAGAGCCTAAGAGTCTCGAAAATTTTCATATCTCCTCTGCTAAGTTGGAAGAGAAAAATTCTAACTCTGTACTTCGTATTGAAGTCAAATCCAGTCTAAGTATCGATAAAGACATTACGGTATCGCTGTATGACGGATCAAGCTTAATTGCCAAAGCAAGGGCTACCTTTAAGAACCAACTCACTTCCAACGTAAGTTTTGAATTGGGCGATACCGATTTTAAGAAAGGGCGGCTAGAACTTGAGACCGATGGGATGTCTTATGACAATACCTTGTATTTTAGTTTAAATCAAAATGACCCTATTCGTATTCTCTCACTTCATTCCAAAGAAAAAGACAAAAGTTCTTTTCTCTCCTCCATTTATAAGTCAGATCGATTTAATTTGAATGTCAACTCTATAACTAATCTTGACTATTCAAAAATCTCAAATACAGATCTTATTATCTTAAATGAGATTGAAAATTTCAGCTCTATTCTTAAAACTAACCTAGAGAAATTTTATAGAAACGGGGGGACTTTGGTTATGATTCCTAGTGAAAATACTTCAGAAACTACCTATTCTAATTTTGGAATGAGTCAGGCGATCTATCTCAATTCAAATTCAAATAAGCGAGATATTACAACCATCAGCTACAGCCATCCTTTATTTACGAGTGTATTTTCAGAAAATATTCAAAATTTCGATTATCCTTCAACGTCCAAAAGCTTAGAAATTAACCCTTCTTTGTCTCCTATTTTAAAATATAGCAATGGGTCCTCCTTTCTAGCAGAACAAGATCGTCTCTATGTTTTTTCCTCATCTCTCGACACAAGATTTTCAAATTTCATAAACTCCCCGTTAGTTGTTCCTGTGTTTTACAATATTGCCTTGCAAAGTAAATCTAAGCCTCTCCTCTACTCTACCGTTGGTAGCGATGAGTCTTTTACAGTAAAAACGATTCTTGGCCAAGATGAGATTTTACAGTTAGTCAGTTCAGAACAACAGGTAATTCCAAAACAAACTAAGCTTGGAAATACCATACAAATCAACACCCAATACCAGCCTGAAATCGCTGGTCATTATGAATTAAAACAAAAAGACTCCACGCTTCTTGACTTAAGCTTCAATTATAATAGAGAAGAAAGTGATTTACAAGCCCTTGATTTAGGAAATCAAAACCTTGTAAAATTCAGTACAATCCAAGAGGCCTTTAATTCTTACACAGAAGCAAGGAAAATCCTTGAGCTTTGGAAATGGATGCTTATTTTTGCCCTTGGATTTTTTCTATTAGAACTATTAATCTTAAGATTTTTAAATTGATACCTATGTCTTCCCTTCTCCTTAAATCTGCAAAAATCGTTGATTCTGAAAGTCCATTTCATCTTCAAACAAAGGATATCCTTATTGAAGAGGGGACTATCACTCAAATTGAAGATAATATAGATTATGAAGGTAAGTGTGTTGATCTCCCCAACTTGCATGTCTCCAACGGTTTTTTTGATAGCTCTGTTAGCTTTGGAGAACCTGGTTTTGAAGAAAGAGAAACCTTGGCAAATGGAGTTAAAACAGCTAGACATTCTGGATTTACAAGTTTTTTACTCAATCCAAAATTGAATCCTATCACAGATAGTCATTCTGCAGTAAAATTTTTACAACAACAAATCAACACTCAACTTATAGACATAAAGCCCTTAGGAGCCTTAACTAAAGGTTTTGATGGACAGCATTTAGCAGAGTTATACGACATGCAAATGGGAGGTGCTGTAGGCTTTTATGATTTTAAATCCCCGGTAGTAGATTCCAATTTATTCAAAATTGCCCTTCAATACGTAAAGAGTTTTGATGGTTTAATTTTTTCATATCCGCAAGACAAACCTATAGCTGCTAATGCCCAAGTGAATGAAGATGAATTCACCACTTACATCGGTTTAAAGGGGATGCCCAACCTAGCAGAAGAATTGCAGATTGCTAGGGATCTTTATATTTTGGAATATACAGGAGGCCGACTTCACATCCCTAACATTTCAACACAAGGGGCTGTAAAACTTATTGAGACTGCCAAAGCAAAAGGATTGAACGTCTCCTGTAGCGTAGCTATTGCTCACCTTTACTTTAACAGTGAAAAACTTGAGGATTTTGATAGTAAATATAAAATTTTACCACCCTTAAGAACCCTAAAAGATCAGGACGCCTTATTACTCGCTGTAAAAGAAGGCATTATTGATATGGTGACTTGCGACCACGAACCCATGGATGTTGAACATAAAGACCTAGAATTCGAAAATGCTAGTTACGGAAGTATTGGTTTGGAGTCCTCATTTTCAGTCTTAAATCAATTATTTGGGGTAGAAAAAGCAGCTGAATTGTTAACTAAAACTAAAAGAACGTTTAGACTATCAACTTCAAAAATTGATACTGAAGAACGTGCAGATTTAAGCTTATTTGAACCTCATTCAGAATATATCTTTAACACACAACATATCCACTCTAAATCTAAAAATAGCATGTTCTTAGGGGAAACCCTTAAGGGCATGGTTTACGGAAGCATCTATAACAACTCAATTTATGAAAATTAAAGCGGAAAGAAGCGGAAAAACCGCAGCCATAGTGGCCTACTTTACCATTTTTGGAAGTATACTGGCTTTATTCCTCAACTCCGACGAGAATAAGCAAGAATTTGCCAGTTTCCATATACGACAAGCTTTGGGTATCAATTTTTTGATCATCTTATTTGGTGTGATCGTCAATGGACTCTATGATAGTTTTACTGAATTATTGAACATGATGCTTGGTTCTGCCTTTTATCTTTCATATTTTATTTTGTGGATTTATGGCTTTATAGGAGCCGTTTCTGGTAAGGAAAATAAGGTCCCACTTATTGGAAATTTATGTCAACGCCTTTTTAAAAAACTAACTTAAATGACTACAAAAGATTTATCTCTTACGCATTTGGTAAGACCCTCTAGCTTACCCGACAATGCCCCACTTATACTAATGCTGCACGGTTATGGCAGTAACGAGAATGATTTGTTTTCCTTTGCAAACGAATTACCAGAGGAATACATCGTTATATCTTTAAAGGCTCCTCATGCCATGCAACCTTCAGGAAACGCCTGGTATGCTATCAATTTTGATGCTCAAAAAGGAAAGTTTAGCGATATCGAACAGGCTGTCCTTTCTAGAAAGTTAGTCAAAACATTTCTGGAAGAAGCTATTGAAGCTTATCCTATCGATAAAAGCAAGGTTAGCCTTTTAGGGTTTAGTCAAGGCACTATTTTGAGTTTTGCTCTAGCGCTTTCCTATCCGGAAGTTTTTAAAAATGTCATAGGCTTATCTGGCTATGTAGACATCAATATGATTGAAGCTGGCTATGAATCAAAAGATTTTAGTCATTTGAAAGTTTATAATTCACATGGAAGTGAAGACCAAGTGATTCCTGTTGACTGGGCTAGACAAAACAAGCCATTATTAGACAAGCTGAATATCGATACGATTTATGAGGAATATCCTGAAGGGCACGGAATTAATCCTCAAAACTTTCAGAGCTTAAAAAACTGGCTGAAAGCACAACACTAACTAAAAAAATTTAAAATTTCATTATGCTTATAATTGGCATTGCAGGAGGGACGGGAAGTGGAAAAACCACCGTAGTTAATCAAATTATCAATGAGTTACAACACGATGAAGTTGATGTTATTTATCAAGACTCCTATTATAAAGATTTGTCACATCTTTCTATGGAAGAAAGAAAGAGAAATAACTTTGATCATCCAAAATCAATAGATTTTGACCTTTTGGTAGACCACCTTAAGATTTTAAAAACTGGGGATTCCATTCACCAGCCAGTTTATTCTTTTACAGAACACAACAGAACGGATGAGACGCTCATTACTAAACCAAGGAAGGTGACGATCGTAGAAGGAATTCTCATCTTTACCCATCCTGATGTTAGGGAGATGTTCGACATTAAAATTTTTGTACATGCCGATAGTGACGAACGCCTAATGCGCCGTCTTAAAAGGGATATTAAAGATCGAGGCAGGGATTTAGATGAAGTTTTGAATCGCTACAAAACGACCCTAAAGCCAATGCATCAACAGTTTATCGAACCCACTAAAGAGTATGCCGATATTATTATTCCAAATAATCGCTTTAATACGGTAGCAATTGATATTGTTCAAACAATTATCAAAGAAAGACTCCTGTAATTTTAGTAAATTTAACCTATGAATTATAAAGACCTTAAACGGAAACCTTGGTTTAAATTTATGAGCAACAAATATGTGTTGGTGCTCACCGTTTTTATGGTATGGATGGTATTTCTGGATAGCAACTCATGGTTAATTCATAGTGAACTCAATAAAGAAATTGAGGAGATTGAAAATAATAGAGACTATTATATTCAAGAAATCAATCAGGACAAAAAGATTTTAAAAAAGTTGGATGACAGTATTGAAATTGAACGTTTTGCTAGGGAAACTTATTTTATGAAACGCCCTAACGAAGAAATTTATATCATAGAATATCAGGATAGCCTTAAAACCAAAAGCAATGAGTAAAAAATTATTTGATGACTTTGATCCTGTTTCGGCTAAAGCCTGGAAGCAAACTATACAAGTAGACCTAAAAGGAGCGGACTATAACGAAACACTCATCGAAAAAACGGGAGAAGGTATAGATGTTAAACCATTTTACCACGCAGACGATCACGAAGATGCCTATGTTATAAATCCAGCTCAAGATTGGTTGGTCACCGAAAAACTCTACTTAGAAAATATAGAGATTACTATTGAAAATGCAAAGGATGTTATAGACCGAGGTGCAGAGAGCCTTTGGGTTATTATTCCTGAAGCAGATGAAAAAAAGCTGAAGTTTTTTAAAGCCTTAAAAGACTACGAAATACCCCTTTATGTAGAATTTCTATTTTCTGATTTTGATTTTTTTAAATCTTTAGATGCTATACTTCAAGATCAAGACCAAACCGTTTTGGTCGGTTATGACCCTATAGGTCGATTGGCCTCTTCCGGAAATTGGTTTAAAAATCAAAAACAAGATTTTGAAGTCCTCATAAAAACATCTGAATTAAAGAGTTTCTCTAATGCCATTAATGTAGATGCGAGACTGTATCAAAATGCTGGAGGCCTTATTATCCAACAGCTAGCTTATACTTTAGCTCACCTCAATGAATATTTGAATTTATTTCAGAATTCAATTGAAAAAACAGAGCCATTAGCCGTTAATGTTATGATCTCTCAAGGCTCCAATTATTTTTTTGAAATTGCCAAACTGAAAGCTTTACGCTTATTGGTGGAAAGTCTTGCTCAGGAATTAGATATAAGCATAAAGCTTACTCTTATCGCTGAACCAACAAAACGCAATCAAACACTTTACGACTACAATATGAATATGCTTCGTTCAACCACAGAATGCATGAGTGCCATTTTGGGAGGTGCAGATTGGATAAATAATTTGGCATACGACGAGATATTCCATAAACGCAATGAGTTTGGAGAGCGTATTTCTAGAAATCAACTATTGATTTTGAAAAAGGAAAGTTATTTTGATAAGGTGTCTAACCCTGTAGATGGAACTTATTATATTGAGAGTCTAACCAAAGAATTAGCTGAAAAATCTTTAACCATTTTCAAAACCATTGAAGCAGGGAAAGGTTTCGTTCAACAACTTTTTGAAGGTAAAATTCAGAAGAAAATTAAAGAAAGTGCACATAAGGAAGAGGAGAAGCTCGTCTCTGGTGATTTTACCTTAGTAGGGTTAAATAAATATCAGAACCCAGAAGATAAGATGTCTCAGAATTTAGAATTGTTTCCATTTCTAAAATACCACCAGCGTAAAACACTTATTGAGCCGATTTTAGAAAAACGCATAGCAGAGTCCATAGAGAAAGACAGACTAGATGGTGAGAAGAACGTTCAACCTCCAAAAGAAAATAAGTAGTATGGAACGTAAAGATATACAGCAAATGAGTTTAGTCTCTGCAAAAGATCCCATATCCAAAAAGGAATCTAAATTTAAAACTGCAGAGCAAATTAACTTAAAGTCTACGTATACAGAAAAAGACCTTGACAAAGTAGAACATATAAATTTTGTTGCAGGGATTCCTCCTTATTTGCGAGGACCTTACTCCACAATGTATGTTCGCAGACCTTGGACCATCCGCCAATATGCTGGATTTTCAACAGCTGAAGAAAGCAATGCTTTTTATAGAAGAAATTTAGCAGCAGGACAAAAAGGACTGTCTGTAGCCTTCGATTTACCCACACACAGAGGCTATGATAGTGATCACGAGCGAGTCGTCGGTGATGTTGGCAAAGCTGGTGTAGCCATTGATACCATTGAAGATATGAAAGTCTTATTCGACCAAATACCTTTAGATAAAATGTCAGTGTCAATGACGATGAACGGAGCAGTATTACCTGTTATGGCTTTTTATATCGCTGCAGCTGAAGAAACAGGTGTCAAACAAGAACAACTCTCTGGTACTATACAAAATGACATTCTAAAGGAGTTTATGGTAAGAAACACCTACATCTACCCTCCCACTCCTTCCATGAAAATTATTTCTGATATATTTCAGTTTACCTCCCAGAATATGCCTAAATTCAATAGCATTAGTATTTCTGGGTATCATATGCAAGAAGCTGGAGCAACTGCAGATATAGAGCTAGCTTACACCTTAGCAGATGGCGTAGAATATATCAAGAAAGGTATAGATGCAGGGATGGATATCGACACTTTTGCACCTCGCCTCTCGTTTTTCTGGGGAGTTGGGATGAACCATTTTATGGAAATTGCCAAAATGCGAGCTGCGAGGATGCTTTGGGCTAAATTGGTAAAGCGTTTTAACCCAAAAAATCCTAAATCTTTGGCGCTGAGAACCCACTCACAAACCAGCGGATGGACGCTAACAGAGCAGGATCCTTTTAATAATATTGCTAGAACATGTATAGAAGCCACTGCTGCAGCTTTTGGTGGAACTCAAAGTTTGCACACCAATGCATTGGATGAAGCTATTGCCTTACCTACAGAATTTTCTGCTAGAATTGCTAGAAATACACAAATTTACCTTCAACAGGAAACAGGGATTACCAACACGGTAGATCCATGGGCAGGGAGCTATTACGTCGAGAAACTAACACATGATGTTGCTCAACGTGCTTGGAAGCTTATCGAAGAAGTAGAAGAGCTTGGCGGAATGACCAAGGCTATAGAAGAAGGTATACCCAAGTTGCGAATAGAACAAGCTGCTGCAAAAAAACAAGCTAGAATTGATAGTGGTACCGATAAAATTGTTGGAATAAATGCCTATCGCCTTAAGCAAGAAGATCCTATTGTAACTCTTGAGGTAGATAATCAGACAGTGAGAAAACAGCAGTTAGAAAAATTAGCAAAAATTAAAGCTTCCCGGGATAATGATAAAGTCAAAAAATGCCTAGAAGAGTTGACTCGTATTGCTAAAGAGGAAAATGGAAACCTTTTAGAAGCTGCTGTTAAGGCTGCAAAAGAAAGAGCTACCTTAGGAGAAATAAGCGATGCTTTAGAGGTCGTTTATGGGAGACATAAAGCCAAAATACAATCTTTTAGTGGTGTATATAGTAAGGAAATGAAAACAGATGAATCCTTCCATAAGGCCAAAGCTTTGGCTGATGAATTTGCAGAAAAAGAAGGTCGCCGACCTAGAATCATGATTGCGAAAATGGGACAAGATGGTCACGATAGAGGAGCAAAAGTTGTCGCTACTGGTTATGCCGATGTGGGCTTCGATGTTGATATTGGTCCCTTATTCCAAACCCCCCAAGAATCAGCAAGACAAGCTGTAGAAAATGACGTTCATATTCTAGGCGTATCTTCTTTAGCAGCAGGTCATAAAACATTGGTTCCAGAAGTTATCGACGAACTAAAGAAATTGGGGCGTGAGGATATTATGGTCATCGTTGGTGGAGTGATACCTTCTGCAGATTATAAGTTTTTATTTGATGCTGGAGCTGTAGCCGTTTTTGGACCTGGAAGTAGAATTAGTGATGCAGCTATTCAAATCCTAGATATATTGAACGATAGCTTTTAAAACTAGACTTACATTTTTTAATATGAGCTTGAAAATAAAAGTCTAGTAAAGTTTTTAAATTAGTTATATACACCATACATTATTCATGGCCATTTTAGGGAATATCATTAAAGGAGTGATCAATTTGAGAAATTCTATTTCTTCGGAAGCTAATCACGTTCAAAATCAAAAAGAAACCCTTGAGTTTTTATTAGAAAAGGCAAAGTCTACTGAGTTTGGGAAACACTATAAATTTGATGAGCTACTCGCCTCTGAGGATCCTTATGAAAATTTTAAATCGACCATCCCCTATTTTGATTACGATAAAATCCATACTGAATGGTGGTATAAGCTTCATAAGGGAGAAAAGGATATTACTTGGCCTGGACATCCTGATTATTTCGCCTTGAGTTCTGGCACTACGGGAAAAACGAGCAAGCGTATTCCCGTTACTGAAGATATGATTGAAGCCATAAGAAGTGCTGGGATAAAACAAATACTGGCTATTAAAAACTTTGACTTACCCGCTGATTTTTTTGAAAAAGAAATCATGATGCTTGGAAGCTCCACTAACTTAGATCTGCATAATGACCATATTGAAGGAGAAATAAGCGGAATAAGCGCTAGCAGAATTCCTTTTTGGTTTCGTGGATTTTATAAACCTGGTGAAGATATTTCCAAAATAGATGACTGGGATGATCGGATTCAGAAAATTGCAGAGACTGCTAAATCTTGGGATATTGGTGCATTAAGCGGCATTCCTTCTTGGATGGAGTTGATGATGGAGAAAGTTATAGACTATCATAAAGTCGAGACTATTCACGATGTATGGCCAAACTTAAAGGTATATACCTCTGGAGGGGTTGCTTTTGGACCTTATCAAAAGAGTTTTAAACGCTTGACCGGCAAACCTGTTCATGTTATTGATACGTATCTTGCTTCAGAAGGCTTTATAGCTTTACAAACTCGACCTGAGACTAATTCTATGCAGCTACTCACAGATAATGGAATCTTTTTTGAGTTTGTTCCTTTTCAACCTGAGTACATAAGACCAGATGGATCCTTAAAACCAGATTCTCCATGTATAAGTCTTGAGGATGTAGAGCTCGAACAAGATTATGTTCTTATCATTAGTACAGTGAGTGGAGCTTGGAGATATACCATTGGAGATACTATTCAATTTACGGATGTTAAGAAAGGAGAAATACAGATTACAGGGCGAACTAAATTCTTTTTAAACACTGTAGGATCTCAATTATCGGTTAACAAAATGGACACAGCCATGAGAGAATTGGAAGACCAATTCGACATTGATATTTCAGAGTATACTATTTGTGCCAAGCGTGCAGAGGATGGAGAATTTTATCATTTTTGGTATTTAGGGACGAGCCATAAAAATCTCGACCTTTCAACTATAGCCAAAGCACTAGATGATAGTTTAAAAGCTGCCAATAAGAATTACCAAGTCGCTAGAGATAAAGCCCTTAACGGCGTTAAAGTTACTCTTATTGATCCTGCTATTTTTCAGGACTGGAGTACGAGAAACAAAAAAAAAGGGGGACAAGTAAAAATGGAACGCGTCATGAATGAAGAAAAATTCTCTGAATGGGAGAATTTTGTAAAAATCCACTAATACCAAATTATATTTATAATGCCGTATGAATAAATTGAATTATACTACGACGTTGCTCAGCACAAGTTTTTTGATTGATTGAAATCAAAAATAATTAGCATAGCCTTAGCTGTGTTTTGACCCCTATAAAACAAGAGTATTCTTTTAAATTTCGTTAGTTAACTTATGCGGTTAATTTATTCATTAAAATTAAGTGTTTGTCAGCGTTCCATTTTTCCATTGGTGTTATTCTTCCTAATAGTCCGTGAAGCCTTTCGTTGTTGTAAAATAGAACATATTCTTTAAGGATTTTTTCTATTTCTCCAAAGGTTCTATAGTCAAACCTTTGAAAAACCTCTTTCTTCAAAATTCCATGATAGGCCTCTATGTGAGCATTTTCTTCTGGTGTTGCTATATGTGTAAATTCTTGGGCCACGCCTATAAGTCCTAGATATTCCCTTACATTCTTGGCAATAAATTGACTTCCATTATCACTTCTAATCACTACATTATTAGGGTATTGATAGATCGTAAATAATTCAGATAATAAGGCTATCACTTGAGCTTGTTTAATCGAAAAGGCAAAAAGGTCTATCAGTATTCTTCGCGTATGAACGTCTATTACAGATAGAAGATAAGCGTTTTTACCCGCACTAGGAATCCAAACCATCTTTATGTCCATTTCTAAACAATCAAAGGGTTTTACGGTCTTTACTTTCCTGAATTTAACAAACTTTCGTCCAGAACCACTCCTGTTAATGCGTTCTTCTAACTTCAATAGGTTCGCCTCCTTCATTATTCTATATAGTTTCTTATGATTTATAGTATAGCCATCACGAGTTAAATAAGCAGTCATCAATCTGTAACCACAATCTATAAAAGGATGACTTAGTATGGTCTTTACAGACTCAATAACAGCATCTTGGTTAACTAATCCATTTTTGCTATGATGGGTAAACTGACTTGGTTTATTTCCTTTTCTCCCAAAGCTCGGTTTGTGATAATAAGTGCTATGAACCATTCCTACCATTTTGATTATCCTAGTTTTACTGATCTTATATTTATTAAAAATAGTATCCACTAGATCTTTCTTGGATCTGAGGTCCCAAACTTTTTTTTTAAGAGTTCACGCTGGACTTCCAATTCAATATCCTTGTTACTTAAAAGCTTACGAAGTATTCTATTCTCCTCTTCTGATTGCTTTAACTCTTTACTACGAATGTCATATGTCACTTTTAAGCCTGCTTCGCCTTGGGTATCATATTTCTTCTTCCAACTATAAAAAGTTCCTGTACTAACCTTGTATTTACGACAAGCTTCAACGATTCCTAATTCTTCAGATGAGGATAGAATCTCTAACTTTTCTTCTAAACTCCATTTCTTGTATTTCATATCTCAAAGGTATTATTTGAAATTTAAAATAACACTCCGAACTTATTGGGGGCTAAACTAGTGCGGTAATTATTTTTGATGAAAAACAGGCGAAAAGAAGTGATTTATTGCGACATTATAAGTCTAATTTGGTAAGATTCCAATTAGCGATTTTGAACTAGTTGCATAATTTCTTCTGGTGATAAATAGTATTTCTTTATTCTCTTTTTATAATCTTGATCGATGTCAGCATGATTTAAAATAAAATCTTTAGTTTTCAAAATATAGTCTTCCATCCCTTGATTGACCGCAAAAGTATCTGCAGATCGCTCAGCATCTATGATATGATTCTCCAGATACAAATATTTTATTCCATACCAAATCAGATTGAACGTTCCTCTTTCTTCATAGTCCAAAATATGACCCAATTCATGGCCAATCCATCCTGTAATGATATCTGAGGGTATATGAACTGTTTTAAATTCTTGACCTGATATTTTAAACTTTTCACTGATAAAAATATAGTATTTGCGCTTGGCCCTTGGGGTAAACAAACTTTTAAAATCAGGCTGAGCTTGCATCGTGGATTTTTTAATATCCAACTTAAATTTAAAAGTAATATTTACATATTCCAATTGAGGAAAATAGTTTAGAGCAAGCTCTACTTCTTTTTTAATAGAGTCTGGATAGGTATGATACTGCTTAGCCTTCATAGAAAAAATAGAGTTGAAAATTAAAAGGATGACTAGAAGTAGCTTTTTATTTTTTATCAAATTCACTTTAAAATTAAGCATTTATATGAGCTAATTAGTTTACTGATAAGTCAATACGTAAGTTTCATTCTTAATTATCTTTTTTCTTTTTAAAGATATCTCCTAAGATATCTTTCACTACATCCTTTACATCCTCTTGTTGGGTTTTTGTGGAGTCCTTTTCTTTTTTATCGCCGCCTAACAAATTATTAATTTCATCACCAATTTTATCTTTAATAGCATTAGTTGCTTTTTCTTTTTGAGCATCTACAATTTTTGATGTGAGGTCTTTAATAGCATTTTGCATAGTTAACTGGATCTTTGGATTGGAAAAGGTTCCTGTTAATCCAACTGGAACATCAACATTCAATTGGCTAAGATCGGTATTGCTCAACTGAGCAAGCTGACCTCCTACTTCATTTCCAAAATATTTTGCTGGAACATTAAAACTAAGATTATAATTCATCGTGTTATCAAACGAGTGACTTCCTGACACATCAACCTTTACATCGTCTAAGTTAAAATCGAAATCATCTGCATTGATCGCTCCATTTTTGAAATTCAGTTTTGCGACAAGATCTTTTACTTTCAGCTTATCGAAGTTTAAGACCTTAAACTGACTATTCAAGTTAGAGATTAAAGGCATCTTACCCTGTTCCACCTCTGCACTTAAAATATTTGCGAGGGCACTTCCTGCTAATGAAGTATAAATGGGCATTAAGTCTTTTGTGAGATTTCCATTGAGATCAATAGTTGTACTCGCCAGCCCATTTAGTGCTTGTGCAATGGGCGCTAAACCTTTAACCAATTCCATTTGCTGAAAAGCCTCTACAATCTTAATGGTCGTTAACCCCAATTTCATATCGAAATTAGGAACATCTGAAGTCGTCACCTTCCCATCAAGACTTATGCTGCCTCCAAAAATATCAGCATTTACATTCTTAAGGATAGCACTTTCGTTTTTTAAGGCTAGACTCCCTTTAGCATTTTTTAAAGTTAAGTTGTCATAAATGACTGTTTTAGCATTAAAGTTCAAAACAATATCTAAAAAATCAGGGATTTTTATAGCGTCTGCATTGCCTTCAGGTCCAGTACTGGCCGTTTCAGTAGTTGGGTTTCCAGATTCGTTTACTTTATTTCCAACTTCACTGTCTACTGTAAAATCAGCAATATTGAAGTTGGTAGAAGTCGCATTAAAAATTCCTTGAAGGGGTTTATCTGAAAATGCAAATCCCATAAGATTACTCAAATCCCCTTTCATCTGAAGGTCTGTAGAGCCTGCTGTCATTTCAAAACTATTCAATTGGACAGCGTTTGTTGTGAAATTGACAGTAGCGGTTTCAATATGAATCAGTTCAGCTAAATCTGGAGACTCATAATCAAACTTGGATAACTTCATAGAACCCTGTGCCTTTACATTTTCATAAGCATCTTGTTCTATGGAGTTCATATCAAAATTGGTCGTTATATCCGCATCCAAAATCCCACTTAGATCTTGCTCAATATCTACAGGATAGGCTTTTTTAAGATTTGCTAGATTCAATCTCCCTTTCATTTTAAGATTAACTAACATATTTGTAGTGAGGTTTTTAACTGATCCACTTCCTGCAAATCGATCTTGATCTATTCTGAAGTCAACATTTTTAAACTTGATATAAGTGTCTTCAACAAGTCCTGTTTCGTTTTGAATTCTAATGTCCAAAGAAATATCCTCAACTTTTTTAGGCAAATCTGGGTATTGGAAAGAGGCATTATCACTGGAAGCAGAGATATCCAAAGTAGGAATATATGTATCATCTACTTTGCCTTTAATAATCCCATTCAATTGAAAATCTCCAGTAGTTGTGACTCCATCAAGATTTGAAGCATAGGCTTCAGGGATGAGTGCTAGAAAGTTTTTGAAGTCTGAGGATGGGGTAGAAAATTTTATGTCGATATCGTTATAATCGTCAAAGGTTTGGACGTAACCTTCAAATTTAAGTGGTAATTGATTCACTATAGCTTCATTTTCTAAAAATGAAAACTTCATGTTTTCCAAATCAATATTCAAGTCGGCATCCAAGACCAAAGAATTAGCATTTAAATAGTTGGTTCCGTCAAAGTCAAAAGAAACTTTAGACTCTGTCTGTGTTTTCAATGTAAAGACTGAGGCTTCAAAATTACCATCACCGCTATGGCTAAACTCTGTAAGCCTTAAAAATATATTTCCACTTTCGTCCAGATAATTTATTCGAGAGGAATTGATTTCATAATGACTTAGATTCAAATTGAAGGGTTTACTCTCTTTTCCTTTAGTTGTAGCTTCTTGTTTAACATCGGTTGATTTGGCGATATCGTAATTGGCATTCCCCAATGAATCTACTTTTACATTCATATAAGCTTCATTCAGATAGATTTCGTCTATGCTTAAGCCTTCGTCTTTGAAAAGTTGCATAATGCCCATCGATATGTTGAAATTTTTGGCATACACTAGAGTATCCCCTTCAAAAGGAGCTTTATTAACAAGACTCAAATCTTCGAGGCTTACACTGGCATTGGGGAAATTTCTAAATAAACTCAAATTGAGAGATGACCATTCCACTTGAGCATTGACATTATCATTGGCTGCGTTCTTTAGCATTTTTTCAATACTTCCTTTGAATAAAATGGGAGTCAGAAATAAACCAATAATCAAGATTAGAATTACAATGCCTATAATTTTGAATGCTTTTTTCATAATATGGATTTAAAGCTAAAATTAAACATTGCAATGACGTATCTCCTAAAAAAAGAATTAAAATTTAGACTTGTTTAATCTTTTAAAAACTTTCAGAATCAGGTAATTCTTCTCCTTGTTTTAGATTAAATTTCTTTCTAAAAAGATAGACGGAAAGATATAATAGAGGAGTATCTAGCAAAGCAATAAGCGCTTTAAACAAGAAACCACTGAGGAGCAATCCACCGAATAGGGACCAATCCAATTCACCAAAAACACATAAAAGAAAAACCACTGCGAGGGTATCTACAAACTGAGAACAGAACGTGGAAAAATTATTTCTCAACCACAGGTGCTTTCCTTTAGTCACCTTTTTCCAAAAGTGGTAGACATAAATATCTACATATTGAGCAAGCAAGTAAGCCATCATAGAGGCGCCTACAGCTATAGCAGTAGCGCCAAAAACATCACTAAAAACTTCATCTCCAACAGGTGACCAAGGCACGGAAGGAACAGCATTAGCTAGTAGAATAATCAACAAAGAAAACACCGATGCAAAAATGCCTAAAGTCACCACTTGATTGGCTTTCTTTTTTCCATAGATCTCACTGATGGTATCCGTAATAAGGAAGGTAATAGGATAAGGAAGTACTCCTACCGATATTTCAAATCTATAGAGTCCAAAAAAATCCCAGTAAAAAAACTTCTGAAAGATAAGATTGGAAACCACCAAAGAAGTAATGAAAAGGGCTGTAAGAATAAGATAAATGCGTCCTGCTGAAAGTTTTTGTAATGCTGTCAAATATATTGGATTTGATATTTACCTTTGCAACAAATTTAAGCTGCAAATAGATGCTAAAGCAAAAACAAGCAGTAGATTATTCATCAATTAGTATTAAAATTTTCTTAAAAATTGAATCTTAAACCCACAACATATATTGCTTTAGGAAGCAACCGAGGCGAAAAATTGCAGTTGCTCCGTAAAGCTGTAGACCATATATATAATCGCATCGGCGACGTTACAAAAGTTTCTAAACTATACAAAACACCAGCCCTAGGTTTTGAGGGAGATGATTTTTTAAATGCTGTCATAGAAGTAAAAACCAGGTATTCCGCAGAAGATACTTTAGAAAAATTACTTAACATAGAATTAGAACTTGGCAGAATACGCATAAAAAATAAAGGGTACCAAGCCAGAACTATAGACTTAGACATCATTTTTTATGATGACATGACTATCGAAACAGAAACTTTAATAGTTCCACATCCCAGACTCGCTGAACGAAAATTTGTGCTATATCCTTTGGCGGATATTGCACCAGAGTTAAAACATCCCAAATTAGGACAAAGCATCACAGATTTGGTGACATCTACATCAGATACTTCTTATATAGAGCCGGTATCAGATCAATTGAATACCAAAATAGCCACATTCAGGCAAGTGAGTTATCTTACCATCGAGGGTA
Organism: Psychroflexus torquis ATCC 700755; assembly: GCF_000153485.2. Classification (NCBI taxonomy): domain Bacteria; kingdom Pseudomonadati; phylum Bacteroidota; class Flavobacteriia; order Flavobacteriales; family Flavobacteriaceae; genus Psychroflexus; species Psychroflexus torquis. Next base: position 4,178,258 of record NC_018721.1, read on the forward strand.
ACATTGGTTCAGGTAAGACGAGCTTAGCAGAAATGATTGCTGAAGACTTCAATGGAAAACTGATTTTGGAGCGTTTTAAGGATAATCCCTTTTTACCCAAGTTCTATGAAGATCAGGCTCGATTTGCTTTTCCTTTAGAAATGTCATTTTTAGCAGACCGCCATAAACAATTGATGGATGATATTTCCCAGCTGGATTTATTTTCAGATTTCGCCATTTCAGATTATAATCCCAATAAGTCACTTATTTTTTCGAAAGTCACCTTACAAGAGGACGAATACGCCCTCTACAAGAAAATCTTTAACATTATGTACAGTGATGTCCCTAAACCCGATGTATACGTATATCTCTATCAAAATACCGAGCGATTGCTCAAAAATATTCAAAAAAGAGGGAGAGATTATGAACAAAATATATCTCCAGATTATTTAAGACGTATCCATGAAGGCTATTTGAATTTCTTTAACTCTCAAAATAAAATTGATGTAAAAATCATTGATATTTCGGACTTAGATTTCGTCGCTTGTCGAGAAGATTATTTATTTCTTTTAGAAAAAATATCGGAAATCAATTCAAAACTTTCAATCCGATAAGTCGAGAAGAAAGTCGGCGACTTCTCTTCCTCGGTGCACAGCTCCATCCATATATCCTGGGGTTTGTTGTGCGGTTTCTGAAGCTGAAAAAAACAACCGATTATCAAATAAAGAGTCTCTGAGTTTAGGATTCCCATTGTTTTGATGCGGCGCTAAGCTTTTCGCATTTTTAGGTGTGGTATAAAGTTCATTGCGCCAGTTTAAATCTGCATAAGCTTTTAGAGGCCTCTTCTCATCTGGATAATAGCTTTCTAATAGACCCATTACCTTTTCTTTTCTTTCTTCCCAAGTTAAAAGGGAATAGTTAGAATTTAAAAAGCCCACCAAAGCATTTTGATCCCGTTCGTTATCGCTGTGATCGTACATTTCTTGGATAATTTGATGGGGACTCATTAGAGTACCTATAAACTGTTGACTTTTCCAAAAAGCATCTTCATAAGCGATGCTGAATTTAATGGAGTCTGACATCCAAGTATGAGTGTCTTGCAAAAGCTGATTGAAAGTCTCTGAAAGTTTAGGCCTAAACTCTATGCCTTCTGAAATCAACTGAGGGGGAATACTCAACACGAGGTAATCTGCTTCAAAAACAGCGGTACTCGTGGAAACTTTTATATGCTCATCTATGGAAATTGAAGCAACGACTTCATCAAAATGAATTTTAGCTTTGGACGCTTCTGCTAAAGTCTCTATAAGATGTGAAGTACCATGATTAAACTTATAGGTGGCTGCACCTTGGGAGGGGATTTGAAAACGTTCTATATTTCCCTTCGGTCTGAAATCATAAAGGGCTTCAGCGCCATTATCTTGAGTTTTAAAAGGAATCTTCAATTCTTTTATCAATTGAATCAAGCTTGTATGCTGAGGACCAAACCATGTGGCTCCCATTTCTAATTGACTATTTTCTTTTTCAATAGTAAAAATACGACCACCAAGTCTTGATCTAGCCTCAAGAATTTTGACGTCAAAGTTGGAATTTCTCAATCCATAAGCAGTCGATAAGCCACTTAAGCCTGCTCCTATGATTAAAACTTTAGGCATTTATTTTTTTGGCAAAGTTCTGGATTTAAATCAGTTTTGTAGACCAAGGATATATAAAGTAAAATTAAATTTGAAGAATTCATACCAAATTAAGCTTAAGGCCTCACTTTTAATTTCACATTTTTAAAACATAAAGGCATACATAAAAGTCTAATTTTGCAGAAATACATTATCGCTATGCTACCCGTATTAAAACAGGATATTATTGAAGAGATAAAAGCTGAGAAAGCTAAGGTTTGTAATATCTACGAGATAAAAAGTAAAACTGAAGAATTCACAAAACAATTATTCCTAACTTTATTTGATAAAAATACTGATGTCGCTTCTGGAATGGACGAACTGGAAGAGCAGTTTAAGAACTTGGCCGATTTAGTTTGCTTTAAGGAAGTAGACCCCTGCCGGGAAATCTGGACCGACTTTATGAGTAAGCTTCCTGCTATTTTAAAAAAGTTAAATAAAGATGCCTGTTTTATTAAGGAAAATGATCCAGCAGCCAATTCACTTGAAGAGGTCTACTTGGCTTACCCCGGATTTTACGCTATAGCGATTTATAGGTTAAGCAATACATTAATGGAATTTGGGCTACCCCTGGTACCTAGGTTAATGTCTGAATGTGCCCATACTCAAACGGGGAGCGACATCAATCCTGGAGCCAAAATAGGAAGTCCCTTTTTTATAGATCATGCCACAGGAGTGGTGATTGGTGAAACCTGTGTGATTGAAGATCGCGTAAAAGTTTATCAAGGAGTTACCCTAGGGGCTTTATTGGTAAGTAAAGAGATGAAAAATAAAAAGAGACACCCCACTATAAAAAGCGATGTCACCATATATGCCAATGCTACCATTTTAGGAGGAGATACCATCGTAGGTGATGGGTCTACGATAGGTGGTAATGTATGGTTAACCAAATCGGTTGCCAAAAACTCTAGAGTAACTCATAAATCTATGGATAAAATCAACGAAAATAAAATAACATGAGTCGAAGTATATTAGATTTAATTGGGAATACCCCACTAGTAGAAGCCAAAACCTTGGTCAAAAACCCAAACGTTAAACTATACCTTAAACTCGAAGGACAAAATCCTGGAGGAAGCGTAAAGGATAGAGCGGCCTACAACATGATAAAGTCTGCTTTAGAACGTGGAGATATCGACAAGACTACAAAACTTATAGAACCCACTAGTGGAAATACCGGTATAGCATTGGCGATGGTTGCTAGTATTTTTGGGTTAGATATAGAATTGGTCATGCCCGAAAATGCAACCATAGAGCGTGTACAAACCATGAAAGCTTATGGGGCGAAGGTTACCCTTACAGATGGTGAGAAAGGCATTATATATTCTCGAGATTATGCCGAAGAAAAGATGAAAACTGGTAATTACTATATGTTTAACCAGTTTGGAAACGAAGATAACTGGAAAGCTCATTATAAAACAACAGGACCAGAAGTTTGGGAAGACACCAACCATAAAGTAACCCATTTTGTGTCTTCCATGGGAACTACAGGAACCATCATGGGGACTTCAAGATTTCTAAAGGAAAAAAATAAAGACATACAGCTCATTGGTGTTCATCCTGCTGAGGGCGCAAAGATTTCTGGAATTCGCAAATGGCCAGATGAATATCTGCCAAAAATCTATGATCCTAATCGTGTAGATCATATTTATGAAGTCAGTGAAGAGGAGGCCAAAAAAATGGCGAGGTATCTTGCAGAAAAAGAAGGTATTTTCTCAGGAGTGAGTTCAGGAGGAGCTACTGCTGCTGCTGTTAAACTCTGCGAAAGTTTAGATACTGGGGTTGTGGTTAGCATTATTTGTGATAGAGGAGATCGCTACCTGTCTACAGACCTATTCGAATCTTAAGATTTACGGATTAATAAATGTTAAAATCTTACGACTTATTTTATTTTTATTATAAAGAGTGATTAAAAAACCTAATTTCATCGCCTAAGAATAAAATCAATTATATGCCAAACGTATTTATAAGCGGAACTGGAGCTTATGTTCCAGAAAAAATAGTTCCCAATTCTTTTTTTGAAAAGGTCGGATCTTCAGATGAGTGGATTTATTCAAAATTAGGAATCAAAGAAAGACGAATTGTAGATGGTGAGGCCACGAGCGACTTAGCTTATAAAGCTGGGCTGGAAGCTGTTAAAAACGCGAACCTTGAGGTGGAGGATATCGATTTAATTATCGTTGCCACGACCACCCCAGATAGACAAGCTCCTTCCTGTGCTTGTTTTGTTCAAGAAAAAATGAAGGCATATAAGGCCGTTGCTTTTGATGTTGCCGCAGTATGTTCTGGAGCTTTATTCACCATTTCTGTAGGCTATCAATTTGTAAAAAATAGTGTGTACAACAATGTCCTAGTTATAGGCGCAGATACCTTCTCAAATATCATCGATTGGAATCGTCGGGATTCCGTGTTTTTTGGAGATGGAGCTGGCGCTTTAGTATTAAGCAAAACCGATGAGGATAAAGGCTTTATCGATTTCGACTTACATTCAGATGGTCGTGGAAAAGAACACTTTACAATTCTTGGTGGTGGTTCCGAAACTCCTGCCTCTAAGGAAACAATTGAAAAAGGTATGCATTATTTCCATATGAACGGCAAAGAGGTTTTCGATACGGCGACTAAAGTAGTTCCAGAATCTATCCAAGAGCTTCTTCAAAAAACCAACACCTCTATTGACGACGTTAGTTTTATGATCCCCCATCAACCTAGTATTGGTATTTTAAAAACGATCGCTAAAAAAATAAAAATGCCTTTTGAGAAGGTTATGACCAACATGGATAGGTATGCTAATACATCTGGAGCAACTATTCCACTGGTTTTGGATGAAGTGCACAGGGCCAACCGTTTCAAAAAAGATGATTTACTTCTCTTTGCAGCCGTAGGAGCTGGTTGGACTTGGGGAACTGCATTATACAAATGGTAATTTAAAAAATAAAAAAATGCTTACAGGTAAAACTTATCTCATCACAGGAATCGCAGATGAACATTCCTTAGCCATGTATGTGGCTAAAAAAATAAAAGAAAACGGTGGTCAAGTCATTTGCACAGGACTAGGCGTAAGTCAATTTCACGATAGCTTATCCGACAAGGCTAAATCTTTTCTTGATCAGACTTTTAAAGATTTTCAAGATAGTGTCCACCAAGAATTAGGAACAGACACCATGACAGAAATTTTGGACGTTTCCTTAGAAGCGAGCATCCAAGAGTTTTGCAATAAAATAAAGTCAAAAAACATTAAAATCGACGGGTTCCTCCACGCTATTGCTATGGATAAAACCATCAGAAATAAAGTCGTCAAACCCTTGCTAGATGTCACTTTTAAAGAGTTTTGTGACGCTATGGAAGTCTCGGCCTACTCGCTAATAAGTCTAACCAGTCATTTGTTTAAAAATAACTTGCTAAACGCCGATGCTTCAATCTGTTCATTAAGTTATATAGCAGCTTCCAAAGTAACTTTCCACCCCTATAGAAATATCAGTATTGCTAAAGCTGCTTTAGAGCGCATCACTGTGGAACTAGCTGACGAAATGGGAAGAAAAAATGGCACACGTGTTAATTGTATTCGGTTTTCACCCTATATGGGAAGCAAAGCTGGAAATGCTACCCTTAATGAAAAAGATGTAGAATTTGCGCATCGCAAAAGTCCACTGGGAAATGCTTTGCCTGAAGATCTTGCTTTTGAAGTTTTGAATTTATTAAGACCTAAAGGGAGAACCACTGGCGAAATAAGACATGTAGATGGTGGTTATAACATCATGGGTTAAATAAGCCTATAATCTTTAGTTAAGTCTTAATTAAGACTTATGTAGAATCAAGCAAAGGGTGGTATATTTCTGAAAAAGAATTTTATGTTTGGATTATTTAAAAAGAAAACCGATTTTGAAAAACTTCAAGATCAATATAAAAAGCTTCAAAAAGAGGCTTTTGATCTATCTAAAACCAATAGACAACAATCGGATGCTAAATTAAAAGAAGCAGATGATGTGGGTAAGAAAATAGATGAGTTAAAAGCAAAATCTTAGCGCATCAATTTAACGAGTAATTCCTTTAACAGGTCCCCAGGTGGGATCTGATTGGAATTAACACCTTTACTTTTCATATCGACTTCCCGTATTAAGGCTATCGCCTGACTCGCTTTTTTCATAGAATAATTCTGAGCAGCAAAACTATAATCTTTTACAAAAAAAGGATTGACACCTAGGGCTGCACTCGCAACATATTGTGATTTATCTTTAAGGGCATGGTATCTCAATAGCTTATTGAAAAAAGAATTAAGTTGAGTCATAGTCAATATGATGGGATGATTTTTGGAATTTTGAGCAAAGTAAGCGACTATACGTTGCGCTTTCATTTCATCTTTTATCCCTATGGCTTTGGTCAATTCAAAATTATTGAAATCTTTACTGATTCCTATATTTTCTTCGACAAGCTCGGGTGTTATTTTTGACCCTTTGGAAAGTATATTCTGAAGCTTTTCAAGTTCCTTATGAATATGAGACAAATTATTTCCTAAAAACTCAACTAGCATTTCAGAAGCTTTTGGAGCAATCGTATATCCAGAAGTGGAAAGTGTTTCGGAAATCCATTGAGGGACTTGATTGTCATACATGGGTTTCGTCTCAAAATAAACTGCAGATTTTTTAAGCAATTTGGTAACTTTTTGCCTTCCATCCATTTTTTTATATTTGACACAAAAGACCAAAATTGTGTTTTGCTGTGGATGTTCTACATAAGAGGACAAAGTGTCGATATTTTTCAACAGAGATTGAGCTTCTCTAACAATGATGACTCGATAATCGGACATCATAGGATATTGTTTGGCTTGGCCTATGACATCATCAATAGTGACTTCTTTTCCATAAAGAATACTTTGATTAAAGGCTTTTTCATCCTCAGTAAGGACAGTAGCTTCAATTTTCTCAGCGATAAGATCCACAAAAAAGGTTTCCTTTTCTCCCACTAAGAAGTAAATTGGTGCAAACTTACGTTGATCAATATCAGATATAATAGATTTAAAATCCTTCATGCTTGGTTGACTTCAATTTAATTCAATTTTGTTTCTTTGATCTATGCAAAGATTGAATTTTCCAGACTATTCATTCAAAATCAAAAGTAAAGAAAATAAACCTTCTATATTTTCTATATTGAGGAAAAAATATTTGATTTTGACTCCAGAGGAATGGGTAAGACAACACTGCGTTCAGTTTTTGATTTCAGAAAAAAATTACTCTCCCTCTCTTCTCAATGAAGAGCGGAAAATCGATCTCAATGGAATCTCCAAACGCTATGATATCCTAGCTTTTAAGACCGATGGAAACATAAAGCTTATTGTAGAATGCAAAGCTCCACATATTAAAATTAATCAAGACACTTTTGATCAAATTGCAAGGTATAATTTGGCCCTTAAAGCCGACTTATTGATGATTACCAACGGTGTGAGTCATTATTTTTGCAAGATGGACTACGAGCGTCAAACTTATATTTTCTTGAAGGATCTTCCTTCGTTATAACTCTCATATATGAATATTGCTGTTGTTGTTTTGAATTGGAATGGAAAGGCCCTTCTCGAAAAGTATTTGCCTTCGGTGCTCACCCATTCTGCACTAGCTAAAGTCTATGTGGCCGATAATGCGTCTACAGATGGATCACTAGAGTTTTTAAGTCAGCAATACCCTGAAGTTGTAGTTTTAAAAAACATGACCAATTTAGGCTTTGCAGGAGGATACAACGAGGCTTTAAATAATGTAGAAGAAGATATCTATGTCTTATTGAACAACGACGTGGAAGTGACTAAAGGTTGGCTGAGTCCGTTTTTAAGATTGTTTGCTTCCAATACGTCTATTGCTGCCATACAACCTAAAATAAAATCCATACAACAGCCAAAGAATTTTGATTATGCAGGCGCTGCTGGTGGGTTTATTGATGCGCTGGGCTATCCTTTTTGCAGAGGAAGAATTTTTGATTCCATTGAAGAAGACACAGGACAATATGATACTGAGATTGAAGTGTTCTGGGCTAGTGGAGCTTGTTTAGCCGTAAGAAAAGAATGTTTTAGACTTGCCGATGGATTTGATGAAAGCTATTTTGCTCATCAAGAAGAGATCGATTTGTGCTGGAGACTGAAAAATTTGGGGTTTACTATTATGTATACCTATAAAAGTGAAGTTTTTCACCAAGGTGGTGGCACACTTTCGAACTCTAGTCCACACAAAACCTTTTTAAATTTCAGAAACTCTTTAAGTTCCATCTTAAAAAATTCAGAAAGAAACCCCTACCCTATTTTATTTGTAAGACTGCTCTTAGATGGGATTGCCGCTCTTCGTTTTTTAACACAAGGAAAATTTTCACATTTTTTTGCTATATTTAAATCACATATAAGTTTCTACACAAAATTTATAGATTTAATACATAAACGGCACCAACTCCAAAAAAAGAAACAAATTTTTGTTGTTAAGAGTATAGTTTGGCATAGTTTTGTATTAGGCAACAAGAAGTATAGCAGGTTAAAAATGATTAATAAATAATTGTTAAGCCTACTATTTACTACTTAACAGATATTAAATTTGACTAACTTAATTAAAATAAAACTATGAAAAAATTATTTGCTATCGCATTTGCAGGAGTATTAATGACATCTTGTGTTTCTAATAAGAAATTTGCAGAAATGGAAGGTATGTATGATACCACGCAAGATGAATTGAAAACTGCTGAAATGAAACTTTCTGCTTGTGAAGACGAGAAAAACAATATGATGAGTTCATATGAAAGTCAAATTAAAACACTTGAAAGTACAAATTCTGCTTTGCTAAGCACCACTGGAGATTTTGCTACTATTTCTAAAAAAGGAGCTGAAAATCTTGAGCGTTCTTTAGAAAGCATGAAGGAAAAAGACCTTCAAATCAAAACAATGAGAGATGCTATCAATAAAAAGGATAGCGTAACACTAGCTTTAGTGACAAGTCTTAAAGGAGCTTTGGGTAACATCAATGATGAGGATATCCAAATCAATGTAGAGAAAGGTGTTGTTTTTGTTTCAATTTCCGACAAGCTATTGTTTGGAGCTGGACAGTTTAAAGTAACTGCCGAAGCTAAGAGAGTTTTGGGTAAAGTAGCTACTGTTGTTAACGACAAGAAAGACTTTGAGTTTATGGTAGAAGGTCATACTGATAATGATCCTATTTCACGAACTAATATTGAGGACAACTGGGACTTAAGTACAAAACGCGCTACTGCAGTTGTAAGAATCTTACAAGACGAATACGACGTAGATCCTAAGAGAATGACAGCAGCTGGACGTGGAGAGTATATCCCAGTCGCTAATAATGATACTGAAGCTGGACAATCTAAAAACAGAAGAACACGTATTGTTATTCTTCCTAAGCTAGATCAATTCTTCGGAATGATTGAAGATGGAATGAAAACTGCAAAATAAGTTTTTTTGAAATTATTTTAAAGCCTCACAGACCATGGGGCTTTTTTATTTTAAAAAAACGAAAGTATAGTTGCGTAAAAGAAGATAATTTATATATTTGCACTCGCAAAAATAAGGTCGCGTAGCTCAGTTGGATAGAGCATCTGCCTTCTAAGCAGACGGTCACAGGTTCGAATCCTGTCGCGATCACATTTAACAATCCTAAGCCCTTGTAAACACAGGGGCTTTTTAGTTTTTACATTTATAATTCCCGACATTTTCCCAACAAATTATCTTCTTCTTGATCTCTTCATTGCAACCACATTAAATAAAGCAATTACATCTTCAATATTTACTGTGTAATCTTCATATAAATTATTTAAGCTATGCAGGGCTAATTTCCCGTACTCTACATTTTGATCTGTAATTCTTTTAACTACTATTCCGCGATCTTTGTGAGCGATAACAAAATCCCATGAGTTTATATGAAGCTTGTTTTTCCAATGATGCTTTTGAATTTCTCTGCATAATAAAATATCTTTATCTAAAATAGCTTCTGAGGGATTCGAATTATTCATACTATCTCCTTCAACTTCAAAGCAAAAATAATTTCCTTTAAATTCCTTTTCTACCTCCCATGGTATTTTTGGCAATTCCCCAATATATTCATCATCTCCCCATCCAGATAGAAATCCTGCTTGCACTCGGCTAGCAACTAAAGGAACCAGCTTAATCAGCTCATAATCCTTTAAACTTGCTTTTGAAGTATCATTTTCAAAAGCTTCTTTATGCATGTTTTCAAGTATTTTACTTTTTGATTTAGGAATTACACCTCCTTTTTCGTAGCTAATAATAGTTATTTTAGAAACCCCTACTTTCTCAGCAAACTCAGTCTGAGTCATCTTTAAAGCTTTCCGAACCTCCTTTACTTCTTTATTTTCCATAATTTAGATAGATTTTAATAAAGTAGCAACTTAAACTATTCTACTTTCCTTTATTCTAAAAATCTCCAACCTGCAACAAGTGCTTTTCCCATGTATTTAGGTAAAGAATTTTTAACTAAATCATCTGAAAATTCTCGCCCAGTCTCTTTTTTGTAAGTCGAGTTAATTAGTCTTGTGCAAGAGCCTGTAGGATAGGTTTTATAATCCATAGATTGCTTTTCACATTCACTAAGCACTACAAATTCCATTCTGACTCTCATTTTTTTTGAGTCATTTCCCCCTTCGCATAAAACAACTCTATCAATAGTCTGATTTTGAAGATGCGTAGAGAAATTAGTTTGAAATTCGATGATATCTTTTATTGTGTTGTCTGCTTTTGGAATTGATAAGAGTTTTCCAAGGTTTGTCACAGAATAGGTACTTTGATCTCCATCTATAATCAACATCCCTGCTGAATTACTCATTATTTCTATTGATAGTACTTTCATGTTTTATGGTGTCAGGTTGTGTTTTCGTCCTTTTTTTCGTTCTATTATTCTGGCGTTGGTAGCACATACTCTTTTGCTCCCGAAGTTTCGGAATTGGCGTAGTATTGGCTGTAGCGAATTGCAAATGTGTATGGCTTTGAGCGTTGGCTTTCATTCTAAATTGCTCTTGCTTGATACAAGTGTTGTTGAAACCCTATAAACGTATCTCTAATAGACTTTGTATCGCCAAGCTCTTTTTTCGCATCTGCAATGGCTTTGTATTTTAATTCTAATAAGTCAGGAAGTTTAGAATCGTCTAGTTCATCAACTCCTTCTCTAACATATTGGTCTAGCACAAAGTTTAGAAATTCTTGCTGCTTTACATTGTAGCTATTCATCTGAATTTTTGCTCTACTTGCTCTTTCTAATCTCGGAACAAGCTCTTTGTGGTATGCTACGTAACTTAGCACATCAAAAAGGTCGCTATCTTCTCCGTGAATAAGATGCCTTAAATCTTCTAACTGGCTATTTGTATAGCCTTTTTCACTTAATTCTGTTAACAGCTTCTTACGTGTGCTTGGCACACTCCAAAGTGTCCGCAATTGCTCTTCATTATTAAAAAAGGAAGGTAAGTCCCCAAATAACTGTGTTATAAATTCTTGTGATGAAATTGGTTTTCCTGATGGACTCCAAAAAGATGTTTTAACCATAGAATCTATTTCTCTCACTTGGTTATCAGAAAGGCGAACGCTAATCATTGCTCTTGGTGGAGTTTCACAAACACATGGAATGTTCTCGCATTTTGGACAAGCTTCTTCTGGAGGTTTTTGACAAACACAAGGTGTTTCACTACATATATTACAATCTCCTGGAGCTCCTCCTTCTGTTGGTCGTTTTGGTTCTAAAGGGTCACCATCCCACTCTGGATCTTGAAAGTGGTGATGTGCATCCACAAAATCAAAAACTGTGAAATAATCTTTACCATCAAAAAGGCGTGTCCCTCTTCCTACAATCTGTTTAAACTCCACCATAGAATTTACAGGTCTCATTAAAACAATATTTCTAATTTCTGGTGCATCAACTCCTGTGCTTAGTTTTTGTGATGTTGTTAGTATGGTTGGTATGCTCTTTTCATTGTCTTGAAAATCTCGTAAGTGTTGTTCGCCAATTTGGCCATCATCTGCAGTTACTCTGTGGCAATAGTTGATGCTTTTACTTGTTGCATATTGATTAATTAAATCTCTAACTGTCGCGGCGTGAATTTGTGTAGCACAGAAAACCAATGTTTTTTGGTTCTGATTTATCGAATCCATAAAGAGCTTTACTCTGTATTCTTCTCTTGCTTTTATGGCTATAATTCTATTAAAATCTGACTCTGAATAGGTTTTTCCTTCCTCAATTTCACCATCTACCTCATCACCTGATGTGTGCACATATTCATCAATAGTCGTGCTTATTTCTTTAACTTTAAATGGTGTCAAGAAACCATCATTAATACCATCTTTTAGTTTGTAAGTGTATACGGGTTCACCAAAATAATCATAGGTATCTCCATTTATATCTCTCTTTGGTGTAGCCGTTAAACCTAATTGAACAGCTGGTGAAAAATGCTCCATAATCGCGCGCCAAGAACTTTCGTCTCTAGAACCTCCTCTGTGACATTCATCAATAATGATTAAATCGAAGAAGTCTTTTGGATACTGACCAAAATTAAAGTCGTCTGTATTATATTTTGCCGCGGGCTCTGCTGCTATTGAATAGTTTTCTTCCTCATTTTCTTCATCCTTTTCATCCTCTTCCTGATTTGCATTGGTCATAAAGGTTTGAAAAATGGTAAAGAATACGCTTCCATTTTTAGGAACTTTTCCTTTCTTCTTGATCTCCTTGGGACTAATACGCACCAAAGCATCTTCATCAAACGCATTAAAGGAATTAAAAGCTTGGTCTGCTAATATGTTTCTATCTGCTAAGAATAAGATTCTTGGGCTTCTGGACCCATCACGTCTTAGATTCCATTTGGCATGAAATAATTTCCAAGCAATTTGAAAAGCAATTGCTGTTTTTCCTGTTCCTGTCGCTAAGGTTAATAGCAATCTGTCTTTTTTCTCTGAAATTGCTTCTAAAACTTTGGCAATTGCATTTTGTTGGTAATATCTAGGTTGCCAAGTGCCACCTCTATCTTCAAAAGGAATGGCAAACAAACGCTCTTTCCAATCTGCAATTTCAACTTTATAGTCTTCTTTAGGTGTTGGGTAGGTCATTTCCCAAAGTTCATCTGGTGTAGGATATTTAGAAACATCCCCTTCTGTGCCTTCATCTAGGTCTATTCCATAGATTTGCAAACCATTGGTCGCATAGGTAAACCTGATATCTAAACGCTCTGCATAGTCTTTGGCTTGACCAACACCATCTGTATAATACGAGTGTTTTTTTTTAGCTTCTACAACACCAATTCTTCTATTCTTATACTCTAGAATATAATCTGCAAAAAGTGGTGTAGCTCTTCTGTTTAGACCTATTAAACGCCCTTTGGTAATCGGAAACTCTAAACGCAAACGACTGCCTTCAACACTACCCCAGCCAGCTGCTCGCAAAGCGGGTTCTATTAAATCGTGTTTGGTTTGTGCTTCGTTCATTTATTATAGGTTGTAGCTCCATGGGAGCAAAATAGTAATAGACTATTATTTTGAGTATAGGTGATTAGCTCCATTGGGAGCGATATTAATCATCTGTAAAAAGATATTCCGTTTTATATTCAATATTATAGGATTTTAAAAAACCAATATATTCTTCTTTAAATGTTTTTACTTGATGGTGTTCTTCTTGATTTTTAATATAATCTAAAACATTATTTACAGCAGATTGACTTACCGTAAACGCTCCAAATCCTGTTTGCCATTCAAATTTACCATTTACAAATTGTTTTTCATTAATCCATTTAGATGAATTGGCTTTAATATCCCTTACCAAATCGGATAAATTGCAATTGGGTTTTGTGCCAATTAATAAGTGAACATGATTAGGCATTCCATTAATAATCATGAGCTTTTGGTTTTTATTAGAGATGATACCTGTAATGTATTTATACAACTCATCTTTCCACCTAACCGCAATGAGATTATTTCTGCCTTTTACTGCAAAAACAATATGAAAATACAATTGTGTGTATGTGTTTGCCATGATATTATAACGCTCCTATGGAGCTTAAATTAAATGTCTTATGTTTTTTGGCTATTCATATGTTGCCACGCCGTGGCATTTCCAATTTTATCTTATTCATATATCACGATGGTGTTATTAATCTATTATCATCTATCAATATGTTGCCACAATGTCGCTTCCTTCATTTTATATAGTATTCGTTTGTCTTCTCTTTTAGCTCCAGAGGAGCAAAATATTAATAAATAAAGCCTTGCGAAATGTTAATAGCTCTAGAAGAGCGATATTGTTTAAACATAAATATATGTTATTGTTTTAAGATAAACCGTTTCTAGTATACTCATACCACAACTTCTTTTTGAGTTAATTCTCCTGAAAAAGCTTTTTGAAGAATAGATTTTTTGAGGTCTTCTAAATCCTCTAACTTTTTAATATAGTTTGATTCAATTTGGATTGTTTTCTTCTGAAGAATCCCAAGAGATTTCAATAATTCATCTTAAGCTTCTATTATTGATGGAAAAGCAATTTTAAAATTTTCAATTTGTACTTTAGTAATTGCCTGTCTTGTAGCTCCTTGTTCTCCTATTCCTAATAAAAGGCTTTTAGTTTCTTTAGATGTTAAGGCAAAATGAAGAAATTTATTACTCATAATTCCTTCCTTAAGTCTAATTATTGAAACGTGTTGATTTACTCTCGCTGGTAAAAAATGTTTGTCAACAATACAACATCTTGCTACAGAAGCACCTGTGATATTTAATAAAACATCATTTTCTTCTATTGTAACATTACTTAGTTTATTTGCTTGTTCATCATCAATAAAAGCTAGTTTCTTATCACGAAATCCGTCATCATGAACATTCATGCTTCTTATTAAAGATATTCCAGATTCTTTATACGATGATTGTCCTCCTCTAGGTGTAGCACCACTTCCAATTTTTGTAGTTATATCTTTTATTTGCCTCTCTTCCCAACCATCTCCTTTTTGACTAAAAATAGCATTCAATTTAGATTGAAAAAGCTCTTTTGCGTTTACTATGTTTTTTTCAATATTGGCTTTGGCTTGCTCTATTGCAGTAAAAGCTTTGTCTAATATTGCTACTATTTGTTTTTGTTCTGAAAGTGGTGGTTTCCATAAAGGACAATTTAGAATATCTCCTTTTCGTAAGTTAGACTGATTTTCACCATTATTAAAAGCTAGAAAATATGAGTGCCTATTTAGTTGATAATAAAGGAAACCAATATTGAATTCTGTTGTCCGAATAGCGCAAATTCTTTGGTTTAGAGAATACTTATTATTTTCTTCAATTATGTAACATTTCGCAAGTGCTTTACCATTAGGTACGTCACTCATTACCATTACAATATCTTCCTCAAATAAAGGAAACATTTGTTTTCTTGTATTTTTTCGGACTTTGCCATCTCTTGAAATAAACTTTGAATTTACAACTACGAATGCACCTTCAACATCAATATCTTTTTCATGAGCTTTTCCGTTAAAAAACTTGCATGATTCGCCAAGTGTCGTCATTTCTTTACTCATGAAATAAGTTCTTTAATGTTAGATAAAATTGAACTTGTTTCTTCGTCAAGTGTATGCATCTCTTCTAAGATTACTTCTGGACTGCGTAACGCTTCTTCCTCAAGTTTATTTGGGTTTTTTGGTGCTAAATCAAAATTAGTTCCATCCATATCATTTACATTAAAAATCCAAGATTTTTCTGTATTTGATTTTTCTTTATAAATAGTAATAAACTCAGCCATATCCTCATCATTTAAAGGATTGGTTTTACCCATATTTCTACCTGCATCTAATTGATAATACCAAATCTTTTTAGTAGGTTCCCCTTTTTGGAAAAATAAGACTACTGTTTTTACACCAGCTCCTGTAAATGTACCTGAAGGCATGTCTAAAATAGTATGTAGATTACAACTCTCCAATAAGTGTTTTCTCAACGAAATAGAAGCGTTATCCGCATTACTTAAAAAAGTGTTTTTAATAACGATTGCAGCTTTACCTCCTATCTTTAAACTTTTAATAAAATGTTGTAAAAACAATGAAGCAGTTTCTCCTGTTTTTATATCAAAATTTTGCTGTACCTCTGCTCGTTCTTTTCCTCCAAATGGTGGGTTTGCCAAAATTACATGGTATCTGTTTTTCTCTTGTATATCTCGTATGTTTTCACCTAATGTATTAGTATGTACAATATTTGGTGCTTCAATACCGTGCAGAATCATATTCATAATTCCAATTACATACGCCAAATTCTTTTTCTCTTTGCCGTATAAAGTATCTTCTTGTAATGTTTTAAGATTATCGGTTGTTTTATCCATGCGCTGATACATGTAATCATAAGCTTCCACCAAGAAACCACAAGAACCTGCTGCTGCATCATAGACTTTTTCTCCTATTTGTGGGTCAACCACTTTAATCATGGCACGAATTAGCGGCCTTGGTGTGTAGTATTGTCCACCATTTCTACCTGCATTCCCCATGTTCTTAATCTTGGTCTCGTACAAGTGACTTAACTCATGTTTGTCCGTTGAACCACGAAAAGGGAGTTCGTCTGCGTATTCTAAAATCTCTCGTAGATTGTAACCAGATTGTATTTTGTTTTTAAGCTCAGAGAATATTTCACCAATCTTATATTCAATGGTATTAGCGTTATCTGCTTCTTGCTTAAACTTTGCCAAATATGGGAATAGTTTTCCGTCTACAAACTGTACTAAGTCTACACCAGTCATTGCAACATGGTGGTCTATTTTTCCTTCTGCATCTTTCGGCATTGCCCAATTTGGCCAGCGGTATTCTTCTGCTAAAATAAAACTGTACTCTTCACCTTTTAGTTCAGCTTCATCAGCTTTGTCTCGCTCTAACTCGTCTAAATAACGTAAGAATAGTACCCAAGAGGTTTGCCCTATGTAATCTAGTTCACTATCAGACCCTGAATCTTTGTATAATAGGTCATCTATATTTTTAAATGTTTGTTCGAACATGTGTTTTATATCTTTTTTTTATTGCTCTTATTAAGCGTTGTCTTTTGCTTTGGGTAAAAACAAATGTGCTATTTATGCACTTGGTTTTTTAAGTTCAATTTTTGCTTGTTCTTCTTGTAAAAAAATTTAAAGAGCACTATTTGATATGTCTGATTTAAATTTTGCCATAATTATTCAAATAAATCTTCCGCTTTTAAAACTCTGATACTGGGATTTATTTTATCAATTAGGTCACGAATTAATCCATTATTTTGAGTACTGACTCTGCTCCCCATTATAACCTCTTCAATTTGTACGTTAATGAACACTTGATTTATCTGAAAAACACGTTCTTCTTGTTCATAACCCCAAACTTCCAATTTATGACTTAAAATTTCTTTAGCAGTTTGACTGTTATAATTCGACTCATTAATGGTTGCAATACCGTCATATTGAATTAGCTGCACATCATATTTTATCTCGTCTATTCGAACACCAACTGCAATTCCTTTATGACCGTCTGCATAATGCGACCACATTAGCTGATTATTATTTACTCTTGACAAAGACAAAATTCTCAAGGTGCCTTTTTCTGCAAGAATTTTATCTCTAATAGACCTGTTCAATTCTCCGCTTTGATAATAGTACTGCCCTTCCATTGGGTCATTCAAATCTTTGTACGGTGCAGCATACAATCTGTTTTTCAAAATAATGTCTACAAAGTTTTTGAAGTTATCTAAACTTCTGTATTTATAAAGTATTTCGGTCATTCTTGGTATGATTATATACAATAAGTAAACAGCACAACAATTTGTATTATCTATGTTATCAAAGAACTAATATAAGAACTTTTTATCGTCTTAAAAATCTTAACACTAAGAACATGCTTTAATAAACAGTAAAACTTCGGAGGTAATTAAACCACCTTTTAAATAATTATATTAGAGTACACTCTTTGATAAACGATTAAAGAATAAATTCAAAACACATATTAAAATACTGTTTCACAGTGATAAACAGGCAAATAAATAGCTAAAAATAACCAGTTCATAAATATAAAAGTTTTTTTAAAAAATAGATAGTTGAAAAGAATAAATTAAAAAAGCTTAAAGAATCAGTTTTATAATTTTATAAGTCTAGAATACTTGTGTCTTAAAATCAATAGAGAAAAGAGTTTTTTTTTACCTCAGTTCTTTGTTGGCAACAGTTATTTGGTAAATATTTGTCGCCATAATTTGCAAATGTTGTCAAAGTCAATACCAGTGTTTGCGGGACTTGTGCTTGGTAAATAAACATATTTTAAACCACTTTTTCTGTCAAAATACTTATCGAAAAGTGTTTCGGATTTTGTCCCGTTGAAGCCGATTACTTTTAAATTCTTATGTCTTGCGATAAAGTCGTCCAAGTCATTTGGTTCTTCGTCTTCGATTGCACTGTCAAGGCTACCTTTTCTGTTCGCCTTGTGAGCTATGTCCCAAATTCCAATTTTAAATTTTAGTAGAAGTTCTTTTTTGTCGGAATATGTAAGCGGTAATTCGTTGTTGGTAATTGTCGAGATAATTTTCCAAAATCTGTTTCTTGGATGTCCGTAATATTCACCAAGTTCAAGTGATTTGTCGCCTGGCATAGTTCCTAAAATCAAAATAGCTGTGTCAGAATTTGAAATGGGGTCGAAGGAAGCTTTGGAATATGTTGAATTTACTTTTACTAAATGTTTTATGGCAGTTGGCTTCTTCGCCGTCGGTGCTTTTGTTTTAGTAGTTGGTTGTCCAATCAAAAAAACTGTTGAGCCGTCACGGTCGAAAATATCTGCATAATTTCTTATCCTGCCGTAAATTTGAAATGCTTGGATTGTTGAACCGTCCTTTTTCTGATACCATTTATTTTTATTCAACTCGTCAGCAATTTGCTGGGTCGTCATTGGTCGTCCAGTTTGTCGTAAAAGTTTTTCTATTGCTTGGTGTAATGTCATATTTTCTGTCAATTGACGGTCGTCCTACCATTGGCTATAATATATGTAAAACTCAAAAAGTTGTGTTTTCTGCATTTCATTTACATTATAAATATAGTAATTCTTTTATTGTCTTTAAAGTTTTAACATTAAAAACATATTTCTCTAAACTGAACTTAAACTTATATTTTATGACTCAGTAATTTTTTTAAATATCATTCATTGACTATTTTTAGTAATGGCAACAACTGTTTCCAACTTACTACTTAACAAGATTATTTATAACAGCCTCTTCAACACGTCCCTTAATTGGGGATTATCAATCACCTCATATTTATTTCTCCTCATTTCCAAAAGCTTAATCTCAATTGCTTTAAATTCTGTTTTTTTATTCTTTGAGATATAACTTATAATTTCATTTTGAAAAGAACTGCTGTTTTGAGTTGATTCTATAACCTGTTTCTTGATAGTTTTATAAAAGCCAATGTGTTTTCCAGTTTTAATGCAGGTAAGACTTGTAAATAATCTAATATGATCCATCAGGACGTAAATTAAACGAGGCTCAGCTAACTTTAATGTGTAAGATGCAAACATTATATATTGTAATTGTCTAGAGTCCTTACGGTCTTTAAATTGCTTTATAAATTTAAAATCCTCCTCTTTTACTTGGTAACCGTTTATGAAAAGATGTGAAATTTCGTTTTGATAATTTAAATAGTTTCTACTAAGCTCTTTTAAGGATAGGTTTAAAAAATGAGTAGTGAAACAAACAAACAAAGTTTGATTAAGCTTTACTTCATTTACATCTACTCTTATTTTACTAAAATTTAAAAGATGAGAAACCAATCCCATATAACCTTTATCCATAAGATGAATTAAAGGGGTGTCCATATCTAGAAATTGATTAAGATTAAAAATGGAATTTAAGTAAGATTGTTCTTCTTCGTTAAAATTGAAATTTTTTACAAACCCGTGATCATAGGGCTTGTCTTGTAATTTCATTTTCAAATTATGGACATAACTATCCACTATATATTTTCTCCATTTTATCAAAATTCGATCATGGGCTTTTTTATTATTTAATACTCAATTTGGCAAGCACAAGTTAAATATTTATAGGTTTTATATATTGCCCAATGCCATAATTTACTAAAGGTTCTACTGACATATATAATCTTTTTTTAGCTTTTCAAAAAATAGTCAAAAGCCTATTGAAGTTTGTTAGAAACTAAAGCTGTTTTTGAGTTGCTTATAGCTTTATTCCATAATTCGTCAAGCTTGTTACATTATGCTAAAGGTCTAATTAACTTATAATCTACGGCTATTGCAACATCAGTGGCCAATAGATGGGTTTACAATTGCCTTGGATTGGGGAACCAACGGGTTTGCAAAAACCCGTTGGTTCCCAGTTGGTTTTTCGTTGGCTCCCTGTTGGTTTTCCTGTTGGTTTTTCGTTAAACCCCCGTTGGTTCCCGTTGGTTCCCGTTGGTTCCCGTTGGTTCCCGTTGGTTTTGAGGTTAAAGGTTTCCGTTTTACCTACATAGGTAGAATAAAAACACAACAAAAAAGCTCAAAGAATCAGTTTTATGAATCCGTGAGCCTAGACTACTAGTGTTTCAAATTAAAGTAGAAAAGAGTTGTTTTTTACCTCAGTTCTTTGTTGCAAGGAGTTATTCTATTTTTTACTTTCTATTATTGACAAATTCACTCTCCTATTTTCAATCCTACTTTCCTCTATAATTGGTCTTCTCTCAAAAAACTTTTCCCCATAACTTTTTGTTTTTATTTTACTTGAAGGTATTCCTTTTGCAATAAGATATTTTTCAACTGAATAATTTCTTCTTTCAGATAATTCTAAATTATGTGATTTAGTTCCTAAGTCACAGGTGTAACCCTCAATTAACAGGTAACCTTTATTCAAGGCTTGATATTGTTCTATATAAAAATCAAGTAAAACAAAATCTGATTTATTTATCATTTTTGAATCAATTGTAAACATTAGCCCAATTGGAGTGAGCTGTTTTTTTTCTTGTAAAATTCTTTTAAATGATTCTATATTTGTGATGGATTCACCTATTTTGTCAATCTTGCTAGCTATTTCAGGGTTTGACGTATCTTCTATTTTAACCACTTCTTGTTTAAGTTGTAATGTATCTTTATCTATAATACCTTCAAAAGTAGATTTTGGCACTTGTTTATATCCATTTGAAAAATAAATTCCAACCACACCTAAAAGTACAATCAGTAATGCAGACCATAATAAAAATCTCTTTCTTTTTGACTTCTTTAAACATTCTTTACAAATTTTAATCTCATCATTTTCAAAATTACCAGTAGATAATAGTTGATTACATTTCTCGCATTTAATAGTGTTATTTTCCATTTTTTTAGTTATTAATTAAAACCATCTTTTAGATTTGACTTTACAGTCTATAAAATTAATTCCTGTTAATTTTTCTTTTTCTATAATATTTTTAAAAACATTAGTTACAAATATGTGAGTTGTTAATTGAGATATTTTAAAAATTGGTTCCACACCTATATCGTTAAAAACATATTCATTTATGTGCATTATACTATTGTCCTCAAAATATTCTAGTTTAGATTTCTTTATGTTTAAAATATCACTTTTAATATTTAAAAGATTTAATGCAAAATATTTTTCATTGTTTATTGCTATCGGTAGTAACTCAATACACTCTTCTGTTATAAGCTTATCAAGTTTTTCTAAAGCGTTTTTATTAATAACAGGTATTAAACCTGCTAAAAATGAAAAATTTCCTATAATATCTGATTCTTCTAAATTCCATTGCATTTTTGGAATATTCCAATCATCTTTCATTGGCTTACCTATAAATCCTTCATTAATTATATCAAGGCTCTCATCATTTGGAATCAATTCTGCAAAACCATATTCTTTTTGTAGTCTGTATATTTTCATTATTTAGTTCTTACAGTATTAAATGTTGTGTTTTTTAAATTAATTCTGTTTAGTGAAATTTTTCCAGAATATATCTCCTTTTTTACTTTACTCAGTAGTTCAATAAATTGTTGCTGATTTTTTGCGTTTTTCATTATTTCATATACTGCATCATAATATTTACAGTTATGACTCCCTTTATGAATTTGTCCTTTTGCTGTAGTTGTTTTGTACGCTTTTACTCCATTATCTTTATGTCCCCCAGGTAATCTCATACCATTTATAGCATTATTTATATCTATTTTATTTGTTTTTAATAATTGTTTTAAAAGTACAGATGAAGCACATCTAGAATCATTACCAATTATATGATGAGCTTGTGTACCTTTTATATATTTCTTACCAACAGCATTCATATTTTGTGATAAAACACTTCCACTTTTAGGCTCTGCTAGTAATTGTTTTAATATATTGTTTTTATCTTTTAATATTCTAATACTCTCTTTTGCATTTAGAGTTTGTTTACTGATACTCATTCTAAAACGCTTTGCTGTTCTAACAATTTTTTGGACTTTACCATTCTGTAATATTTTAACAATAAAGCGCTTACCGTATGTTTTGTTATAAATAAGTAATGGTTTAAACGTTTTTTTTATCACAGGTGTGATAAACCTACTTGTTTTACTCATTGTCTTTCCGGCAACTCCCGGTGCTCCAAGAGAAATTACTGCTAAAGTTGTATATCCTGCTGATTTCATTGCTGCTTTTTTAGCCATAGCAGTATCTCCTTCTTCATAATACTCTTTAGCATCAATACCTGACGATAAAGCATTCAGACTTTGGATACTTGCATAACCAGCTTTAGCTCCAAAGGCAACTCCTCCTGATATCGCGGCCACAACTAGACTTTTACCTCCTGTAATTGGTGCAGCTAAGATTGCTATTTCAGTAACTACAATAGCTCCAATCTCAATATACCCTAGTATATCACCAAATATATTAATTGATTCTTGATGTTTTTTATAGAATTCATTAGCTCTATGTGATAAACTCTCTTCAGATTGATTAAATACAGTATTTTGTTCTCTTTCTTTTTGTGTACTCCAAATCCCTTTATCTGTTGGAAATCCATTTTTCAAAGTACCTTCATATAAATCACCATTAGGAAATAAAATGCTTGCTTCCTCTGGAAATTTACCTTCATCATTCCATATAGCCGTAATTACAAGACTAGAATCTCCCTCTTTAAGATAAAGAGAGCCTTCTCCATATATTTTGCCGTTATAGAACTCTCCCTGATAACGACTACCGTCTTCATATGTAAAAATTCCAATGCCATTAAATAAGTCATTCTGAAACTCTCCTTCATACTTGTTCCCATTTTTATAAAAATAAGTACCTAAACTAGATTTAATATTTTGAGAAAAATTACCCTTGTAAATATCTCCTTCTTTTTTGTAGTCAATCTCTCCATAACCTGATACCACTCCAGAAGAAATATCTCCAGTATATTTATACAATCTTGTTTCTATTGTTCCTGTCCCATTTTGTATGCCATCTTGCCAATCTCCAATATAAAAATCTCCATTGTTATAACTATAAAATCCTATTCCATCAAACCTGTCTTCTTTCCATTCTCCTTGGTATAAATCCTTATTATTAAATAAGAAATCCCCATAGCCTTCTTTTTTATTATTCGAAAAATGGCCGCTATAAACTGAAGAATCAGAATAAACATAATACCCATTCCCATTTAATTTCCCTTGTTCAAATGCACCACTGAAATATGAATTTTTTGAAATTATCTCTGCATAACCATTTAGCAAACCATTATCCCATTCCCCAAATATGGTATCCTTTTTTTTATCTATAAATGTACCTTGCCCAGAAAAATATCCATTTTTCCAATTCCCATCATATTTACTACCATTCAAGAAAGAAATAACACCCTGTTCATTAGGCTTTCCATTTAACAGATAACCATAATATTCACCATTATTATAATGTATTTTTGTTTTCCCTGAAATCACACCATTTATCCAGATTCCATCGTTAGTTTGACCATTTTGATGATATTGAATACCTGTACCATTATAAACCCCAAATTTCCAGTGCCCAGAATATCTTAACTTTCCATTCCTGTAATAGTTTAGTAAACCATTAGGTTTTCCATTATTAAACTCACCTATGTATATCTCTTCATTTTCTTTTATTAATACTCCATTACCACTAAACAAACCATCCTTTAATTTTCCAATATACCTATCTTTATTTATTTCAAAAACATCATCATTGTCTATTGCTCCGAATAAAATATTTTTTAATGACAGTGTTTTAATTAAGGAATCACCTATAAAAACATTTAAATCACCAGAACCTATAATATACCTTTCAAAATGTTCACCATTCCATTCGTATGAATATTCATTTTCAATAGCAAAAATATAGTAGTCATTTTTAGTTTTAATCCAAGTACTTTCTTTAGGTGGTTGATAAGTACACCCCTGAATAATACTTATCAGAATAATATATATATATAATCTATATTTCATATATGCGTTCTTGGATTCAGGGTTCTGTTTTTTAATTGCCCCTAACGTGACGTGTCTAGTTTGTTGCGTGGTTAAGGAACTAAATTAGTAAACAAATATGGACTAGAGAAAACTCTTCCACAATTTTCTAAATAAGCACTTGCTGAAGCAATTAATTATACACTGTGTTTTGTGAAGTGCTTATTCTACTAATTTGGTTTTGATTATTTTCCATTTACCATATTTATATTCCAAAATCAGAATTTGTTTCCATCTTCTGGAAGTATGTAGAGGGTCGCTGGCGTAATAATCTGCAAATACAACAGCTTGATCGTTATAAGCATTTTCAAGTCTAACTTCATAAATTGTCACGTAATCAATTCCACCATATGCATCTGTTGAAGAAAACCAACTATATCCACCGTTTTTATTCCAACTTGGGTTATTTGTTAACGAGAATGCATTATAGAACTCTTCTTCATCTAAATATTTAAGAAAACTCTTTACAACTGAAGTTGGACCGTCAGACTGTTCTTTAGTTTCTATTTTGTAATCAGAGATTAAACTGTTATTTAAAAATCCAATGTAAAATCCGTCATCAGCTTCTACAATTATTTTCGTCCAAGAGTTATAAGTTAACTTATCAATAATCCTGATTTTATCATTTCGGTTAATTGTGGTCAAAACATTAGTAACTGTAGTCGGACCCAATCGCAAATTTGCTTCTGTCGCGGAAACATATTTACTAGGTAGCGCATATATTTTTGATACTTCTATATCAAATATTTCATTTACTGTCGCTTTAGATTCTGCTGTATTTAAATATTCTTTTTCGCCTTTTTTAAGGCTTTTCATTGTTGAGTTTTCGTTTATAGTAATATTATTTATGTACCCTATTGTTCCATTTGATATTACTTTATAAAAACCGTCTTCATATTCTAGGACTTTTACTCGACTTCCTTTCTCAATGGGACGAATTGCATCAAATTGATGTGGTTTTCTCCATAGCTGACCCTTAGAGCTTGTAGTTGTATAAATACTTCTAGAGTTATATGAGTTGTTGGATATACTTGTAGAAGTTTTATTGTAATTGGTTTTAGGATAAGTGTACTTGAATTCGAATATGAGTTTGTCGTGTATGTGAAGATGTATTACTGTCAGGTGTATATATCCAGCTTCTCCCGTATATGGATTTGTATTTCCACGAGTAGAGAAGTTATCTCTATTCGTGCTATTTGGTGCAGTCCGATAATACGGTTGAACATAAGTTCCGTTGCTTTTGTAGTACCCACTTACATAAACATGATTGGAATTTGTTTGCGCGAATGAAAACAAGAAAACAAAGAAAAGTAAAATTGTAATTATTTGTTTCATAGTTAGATTGGTTTTTTATGCATTACACACAGTGGTTGGTATATGACAAGCAGGGCAGTAGAAAGCGATGAACTTTTGGGTTTACTCTGAACCAAATTTTTATATTTTGTTTTTAATTTATTCATCTTAAATACCAAATTGAATATTTGACGTTGTTCGTTAATAGCACTAAACTTTCTTAAACCACCGAACACTCTATTTGCCATATAAAGTGTTGTACACAGTTTTTTTAATCATGATTTTCATATTCAAGGTCATTAAGTTTCTTTCATATTTTTTTCCCCATAGACGGCAAATCAACCGGATTCGACAACTAAGTATTCAGCTATGGCCTATCGGCGAACCGAGCACTTAGTTATTGGCAGTAGTTATTTGGCAAGTATCATACTTAATCGTTTTGCTTTATGAGTTTCCGAAAGTTCCCAAAGAACTATAATTAGGAATATACAAAATTGAATAAAAAAAATCCAATAAAATTCCTTGGATCTTTGCCGAAATGTTAATTGTTTTTCAGAGGCTTTATAACTCATATTAAATTCGTCTAAAGTAACAGTAAACACATCTTTATTGGTTGACATTGAATTCAATTCTACCAATGAATCTTGAAGCTTTATTTGATATAATTCGTTAACGTTAGTATTATTAATAAAATATACAGTTTCCAGTTTTGTTCCAAATAAATTAAATATAAAGGTTGATGCGACTACTAATAAAGATAATAGAAAGAGTATAGAACATAATAAGGCATATTCTTTCTTCTTTTTTAATTCTTTTTTGGTTAATAGATTTTTTTTCTCGATTTTACTTGTATTTTCTATTCGGTGGCTAAAAACAATTTCGCTTTCAATGTTGTCAGCACTTATTTCTTCTTCTTTGACTTCAATTAATCCTTCGAATTGAACAAATTCACTTTTTCTAAATAAGTCAAATTTAAATATTGCTTTATTATCCCTACTAATAATAATATCAACAGATAAACCTTCGCTAAATTCAGTAGCTTTAACGTCTAACCATTTACAATTATCAGGTAATTGAGCAGAAATATCTTTTTCTATTAATTGGCCGTTAATATCAATATCTCCATTATTAAGAAGAGCTCCTTTTATGTAAATAATATTCTTTTTGATCGGTGAATTATTATGTAATAATTTAATTTCTTTAAAATTATTAGCAACATTATTTAATAAGTCAATCAAGCTTAACTTTACATACGTTATTTTTCCTGGATATTTCTTTCTTTTAAATAAGTCAAATGAGAGAAATCCAAATACAAGAGTTATTACAATTCCAATTATTCCAATAATAATACTGTAATCCATTTTTATTTTTTTTTACTTTCAACGTCTTTGTAAAAGGTTTAGGTGAAAAAACCGCATCATAATTAACTACAATAAAATCCTCATAATCGGTAATCTAGGAATGCAATTTTACTTTTAATTTTGTTAGATTACCATATTGTAATGTGTGGTAATTATTTTCGAAAATGTGTTCATTTCGTTATTTGATTAATTCTTCTTTTTTTTTCTTTCATTCTTTATTTTCTAACTACAGCCAATGTCACAACAAGTTATGTTACTCATTTTATTTATAGTATAAATTTAGTGATTTTTTTATCGTCTTAAAAGTCTTAACATTAAAAACATGCTTTAATAAACGCTGAAATCTCGGAGGTAATTAATCTACCTCGCAATTCAAAATATTAGACTACACTCTATTATAAATGCTGTTTTATAGCCACTAATATGCAATCAATAGCTAATTAATGGCCTCCAATGGCTCTACAATTATCTTGGATTGGAAGACCAACAGCTTTTTGTAAACCAGCTTGTCTCCCCGTTGGTTATGAAGTTGAAAGTTTCTGTTTTATCTATCTAGGTAAAACAGAAAAACAACAAAAAAGCTCAAAAATTTACATTTGTGATTTAGACTACTAGTGTCTCAAAATTAAATTAGATAAGAGTTGTTTTCACCTCAGTTATTTGTTGTGAGCTTTTACTTCAATAATTTAACTGTACTACTTGATATTTTTTTTAGTCCTTCTATTGAAGTGTCGATTAATTCCAAACACTTCATAGTCCTATTAGGAGAAATGGTGAGCTCCATTTCATTTGTGTCAATTGTTATTGACAACCCACTATACGTCTGATATTCTATCTCACCGTTTATCTCATCATCATGCAATGTGCCACCATCTTCTTCTTCTAAATTTTCGAATCTTTCCACTAAATCATCAAAATCAATTTCGCCTTCTATTGGTAAAACTATTTCATCAATTTGATTTGGAAATATGTCGTCAAAATTCTCGGGAAGAGCATCCCTCCCGACTCTTATTTGTAGGCACCTAGTGATTTTCGCTTCACTTGGTTCGTTCGAGTTTTGTTCCACTTCTATGAAATACCGAAAAAAATCATTTTCAACTTTTCCATAACCATCTTCAGCTGCATATTCGATTTGTTTTTTTCTAAGAGAGAGTATCTGCTTTGTATTTTGGTAAACATCTTGAATCTCTTGTTTTAAGTCACGTTCAAATGCTTGCTGAATAAACCCGTTTCCTGATGATCCAAATCTATCAGGTGCAAAATGTGATTTCTTGAAACCGCTAGCTCTTTTTACACTTATTGTAACTACTCTTTTTAAAGTGGCTGAATCAAACTTTAAACGCAGCTTTGGCAATTCTTGACTGAATTCTTCTTCTTGCTTTATCACTTTTCTGATTAAAAAATCATTTGAAGCACTAATTTTAGCATATGGTTTTTGAGTACTTCTATGCGTTGTACTTTTAGTGATATATTTTGGTACAACACTGCTTAGATAGTTTTTTAAGGTTGTGTCGGTAATAAATTCTTCATTGAGAATAGCATCATCTACATTGCCCTTAAGTGCTTCAATTAGGTGCCAAGTCCAAATGCCATGCTTTAGAAGTTCGCTGGGATAAGACTTATCTCCAGGAGAACATGACATGAAAATTGCGTGATAACTATCTGTTTTTAAGAAAGAATCAAGTTCCTTGTTATTAAAATTCGATATTAAATCTCTTGAAACAATTCCCTCGGTTAAGTAGGAAGAACATGTATCTAGAAAAAGGAGGCTGTGTTCACAGTCAGATTCTTCTAAAGGGTCTAAAAGAGTATTTTTTAATGAAACAGTTGTCCCATCTAAATTTGTTGGGTGTGTGTCCCAACATGTTATTTTGTTATGGCCGTTTTGATAAAAACCATGTCCTGCGTAATAAAAATAAAATCTTGTATCAGAAGTTAGTTGCCTAATATAATATTGTAATTCATCTTCCAAGGCAGACTTAGTGGCGTCCTTATCAATCCACATGATAATATCTTCTTCTAAAAGCCCAAAGTCTTCTTTAAGAAGCTTCTTAAATTTAGATGCATCATTTCTGGCGAATTTCACAGAAGAAATACCTTGTTCACCTGAAAACCGATAGTCTTCGATGGCTATAATTATCGCAAATGATTTTGGTTTTTCAGTTTCTGTCATTTTTCGTTTAATTGCTCACAGAATATGGATAAAACAAATTGTTGTTTTCAATATGCTAGAAAAAAAAACAATATAAGAACTTTTTATCGTCTTAAAAGTCTTAACACTAAGAACATGCTTTTATAAACGGTGAAATCTCGGAGGTAATTATTTCACAATATTTGATTACACTCTATTATAAATGCTTGAAGAATAAATTCGTAACACATATTAAAATACTGTTTTCTAGCTTCTAATAGGCAAATCAATAGCTGATTAATGGCCTCCAACGGTTTTACAATCACCTTGAATTGAGGAACCAACGGGTTTGAAAAACCCTGTTGGTTCTCCGTTGGTTATAAAGTTGAAAGTTTCCGTTTTGCCTAGATAAGTAGAAGAAAAACAAAAAAAATCAAATAATCACAAATATGGACCTCTAAGTCTAGAATAATAGTGTCTCAAAATTAATAGGAGAAAAGAGTTGTTTTTTACGTCAGTTCTTTGTTCCCACATATTATTTATCCCTTGTTTCTTCTTAAATATCTTTTGTATTCCTTTTCTACGAAACTTTTCCCAGGTTCCCAAAGTGATATTATTTTACCAACTTCATCAAAAACTTTTGCGTTATTCCTTTCGCTAATTGTTTTCATTCCTTGGTAACCGCTACTAAAATTTTTAATTCTCTCGCAAGATTTTTGAAGTTCAAAGAACGTAACTGGTGTTTTCTGTTCTCTTAATTTCATATAGTTTATTAAAATCTGACTGTTTTTTTGATTTGGTTTGTTGAACCAAACAGGCACTTTTCTATAGATTTTTTCTAATTCAAGTTCTTGTAATGTTCCGTTGTGATTTTCTGTATCGTTTTGTGGACTTTGCGCATAGATTGTTCTTTGTATTTCAGTTTGTGTTGAATCATAAACTTTTATCTTAAAATCCTCCAAAACTTTTTCAACGACACTTTCGCTGTGTTCAATCAAAAGTTTGTTTTTCAGTTCTGTTTTTAAATATTCGGAATATTCGGTTTTTATAATTTCGTTTTTGAGATTTTTAATAATTTGATTTTCTTTTATTGTCTCAATTTTCTTTTGAATATAATTCTCAATATTTTCGTTACTGAAAGTGTCTTTTTGGAAAAGATTGATAAAGTTCAAACCTTGTGGATTATCTTTTTTGAAAGAAATTCTCTCTAAAAGTTCGGATTGATTTGAGCCAACTAAAGAACCGTCAACAAAGATTTTGATTTCGTTTCCGATTAAGATTCCAAAATTCAGACGCAACATTCGCATATAAGACGAAAGTTGATTTTGATAACTTGGATTCTTTAAATCGGCAGAAGGATTTTTGACTTCAATTACGAATAGATTTGTTTCGCCCGATTTTATAATAATGTCAGGCATAATTCTATTCGATGCTCCTAACTGTATATTTTCTCGAACTGATATTTCTCTTTTAAAATGACTCCAACCTAATTTTTCAAATGCTTGAATTACTTTTAATTCAAATACTTGTTCTGATGCATTTGACGGAATACTCTCTGATAGTATAAAACATAATTCATTCCATTTTTCCAAATTTTCCATATTTTTCTTATTGTTTTGGTGTTCGTAATGTTTTTCTCAAATAGTGTGGCAACGTTGTTGTAAATGAATAGTAGCCGACTGCGGAAGTAGATTTTTTCAATTTACTACTAAATTTTATGCGGGCTACAATGTTCATTTTTACTACTATTTAGGCTATTGTTTTTATATGTTGTGCTATGCCGTTTTTCTTTATTAATTCAAATTATCAATGTTCATTTTAATAAATTTCATACTCGGATTTGATGTTACTTCAAAAACTCTAGCAATTAAATATTTGTCAACAGATTCCATTAGTCTAAATTCATTTGGTGAAATATAAAATGCCACTTTTTCAATCTTTTGATTGTAAGGAGTTGCTTTACTATCAATGAAAATATCATTGCCATTTTCACTAACTTTGAAGTCGTGGTCAAATGTTGTTTTTGTTTGCTTATTTCTCCAAATTACTTTTACACCTGAATCTATTTTAAAGCCTTCATCTGTTTCAGTTACCTCTTTATTAAATTTATTTGAGTAAATATTTTTTAATTCTTCGAATACAAACAGTTCGCCTTTATGTCCTAAATCTTCATCAGATTGATTATATATCCGGTTACCAGTATTAGGAATTGTTATTTCGGATTCTTCAGGGTTCAATAATTCATCAGGAATGAGATTAATTGCTTCATCTCCAAATTTTTCTTTTATATACTCAATCCCTTCTATAAAGCTATCAGAAAGTAATACTGATAAAAGCCTTTCTGCGTATCTGATATTTAAGAAAACTCCAATAGGTTCAATTAAACTATCCAATACTCTTGGCTTGTACCAGTTACCAACATAATAAAAATCATTACCCTCAGCCCAAGAACTTTTTTTCTGCTCATCAGCTTCATTCCCATAAGAAAGCCAAATCTCTGTAGTTTCTAAAAATCGAATATTTGTTAGTTTAGTTTTTAGTCTGTCATATTCAATTTCCCAATCTTTTTTACTTCTCGATTTTTCCACTGAAACAATAGCAATCAAAGGTAAAATATGATTGAGTTGATTTTTTAAATCCTGAATTTCAGTTTGACTATTTGAAATACGAGCCTTGACTGTATCAATAATTGAAACGCCAAATATTTTAAGTAATTCAACAATATTTTCATCCTTTTCATCACAAAACGCCAAGTTTGATGCTTTGAAACCTTCTGCTGTCACAACAGATAAATCATTAGGCGCAAAAAATGTTTTGCCATCTTTCGCTAACAATTTATTTGATATTGACCAATCTTCTAATTTATCTGCATAACCTAAAAAACTATTGGATATTATCTTATAAATATGTTCTATTCTTTTTTTGTTCTCCTTCTTTTGTTCTTCATCAGCGCTTGTATCTTTCCAAATAGCCGTCAGTATTAATAAGTAATCATCTAATTGAAAAGTAGATTTAAACTCTAAATAATCTAACCATTCTTCTGGTATCACTCCTTCAAAATCAAATACTGGTAAATATTTACCTGCAATCTTTTTTACCTCAGGAATCATACTGTTAAATACTTCTTTTGCTGGGAGACAATTTTTTTGTGAGGTTGGAAATATCGGAGAGTTTTTCATTATCCAATTATTTAAAGATTCAATACTTCTTTTGCTAAATCCGCTTCCAGTATCAATGGGACCTTTTTTAATTTCTAAATTTTGAGATAGGATTGCATCCCAAAATGTAACTGAGAAACTGAATTGATTTGCACATTCAATAAATGATATCATTTGATGGTCATATCGAGAAAAAGGATTAAGGTATCCCCAGGTTTGATTCGGAGCACCTGATGGGATTGTTCCAAAATATTCAGGGTAATTTGATTCTAAATCACTTCTGTTGATAGTTTTCTTACTCCAATTAATTGATTCTTTTATCGAAATTTTAATAAAAAAGGTTTTCCATTCACTTTTCAGTTCAGAACCTTTAAGATAATCTTCTGAGATATAAAAATCCTTCTCGTAAACAGATTCTAACTTTAACTCGGGCTGATAGTAATCTGGAAGAAATGCGCTTTGAGCCTCAATTAAATTACCTTCTTTCGTTAGAATTTTAATTGATTTTAGATCATCATATAGGTTATCCATAAATTCTCTATTTTTATGATTATTGAAAAGGTATCTCCCTACTTCGATTGCATTATCTTTTGTTATAAAATCCTCATTACCAATTATAGTCTTTTCAATAAAGGAATTATCAGAAGGCTCTTTAACTCCCAAATAAACTAACCACTGTTTAATACGATGATTAGATTCAATTTCTTCCATTGTTTTTGAATGAACAATACTTATTTCATCTGAAAATTCATCTGTAAACTCAACTGCTGGGAAATATATACGCTTAGGACTTTTTAGTTTCTTATTTTCATCAAAAATAAAAGAAGTGTTTTGCAATTTTTGATTCCAATGATTTTGCTCGTCTCCTTTTGAAAACCTTTCGGATTGATTATTCAAAAAAGTAATAAGACTATAATTTTCCTTTCGTTTATGATTAGCAATAAAAAACTTGGAAGCAAGAAGATTACTTAAACTATCAATATCAAATTTTTCAACACCTAAACGTTCTAAAGTACTTACTGGTTCCAATTTTGGAATAAAGGAATCAATAGTATAAACTGTATCACGTTTAGAATTAATAAAATCAATAATTATCTTAGGGTCAAGGAATTTTGAAATGTTTGTATCATCAAAAATAGAATTCGAAACTTTCAACAGTATATTATTCTCGTTTGGAAGAAATTCAAATCTACTAACTGCTTTATCAAAACCTTGATTAAATGATTGTTTTAATTCTGAACTACTTGTAAATTTTTTGGGTATCAGTTTTAAAATATCTTCTTTAAAAGAGGTCTGCGTCAATTCTGTTAACCACTCAAATAATTTAATAGGTATTTGTTTAAATAACCAAATATTCCATTGCAAATCTTCGTGAATGTGTTGTCTTCCAGCATCTGTAATAAAACTAGCATTTACAAGAAAAGGAAAGTCATAATTTACAGAAGTAGGCAAATAGGTAAAAATCAATCTATTATCTTTATTGATTGTTTTTATTTTTCCTTTATCAATTTGAACTGCTAATGAAATTTCTGTTTTTGTTGCTAATCTTAGTTTCTTAGGGATACGAGCATCATTTTTAATTAATTCAGTAGTAGATTTATCAACAATAAACGTAAATGATTTTAATAGCCATTCGGATAGAATTTTATTGTTTTGTTTAAGTTTAACTGTATTGTTTTCTTTAATTTTTTCGATTACAAATGGCTTATTTCCTTCTACAGTAATTTTGACATTTTGGCATCTTAAGAATAGTAAAATCTGGGTATTAGAGAAAAGTTCTAAAAGTTCTTTCTCTAACTTAGACGTGTCTTCAAATTTAATTATTGTTGAAACATTGTATGATTTAACAAAAGAGAAAAGTTGCTCTATTTCTGACCAAATAGGAATAATTTGCCAAGGCATTTTAATGGTAGTTTCTTTTTCTTTTTTTTCTCGGCCATCTCTCCACTCTTTTTGATTTTGCCATTCACTATTCCAATGACCTTGCCAATGTGATTTGTCAAATTTAAAGCAATAATTACCTGAATTTATTTTTACATAATCAGAATGAGAGAATACCGATTTAAATCCGATACCCTTGAACCCGGTTTTATTTGTATCTCCTTTTTTATTACCATCTCCAACGCTACATATGGATTCTATATCAATCTCAGAAAATTTTTCACCTTGATGAGATATAATAAGATAGTTATCTACAACTTTGAGTAAAATATCAAGTTCTCTTGAATTGCTACTTGCATCATCAGCATTTTGTATTAATTCATAAATAAATCGTTTGCTGTCAGTATATATATCTGAAGACAGAGATTCTAATGAATTTGCTTGGTCTTGTGCTGATTCAGGACTTGTATAATTAGATTTCTGTTTCTCTAATTCTTGAATTATCTTTTTTTCAATCATTGAACTTTTGCTTTATCATTAGTTGATAATTGGATGTTTCTTTTAGATGGCATAGAACATCCGTATAAACTGTATTCAAATCTTCCTTAAAGGGTATATATCTTTTAAGTAGGAAATTTCTAATTTTAATCTAAACTAACACTTTCATATATATTATCCAGCAGACTTTGTATTAATCTCAAAAACTAGAGTGTTTTAACCAACGGCTTTTTGTAAATGCATTATTGCAGTTGTAAATGGTGAATATAGCAGCGGTTTTTAAAATATTCAATAGCTACAGTTAATTCCCGTTGATGACCTGTTGAGCCTACGTTGGTTCCCCGTTGGTTTCACTGTTGGTTCCCCATTGATGACCCGTTGGTTTTTCGTTGGTTATGAAGTTGAAAGTTTCTGTTTTGCTCAGATAGTAGAATAAACAATAAAAAGACTCAAAGAATCACAAATGTGAATCTCTGAGTCTAGAATAATAGTGTCTCGAAATTAATGGAGAAAAGAGTTGTTTTTCACCTTAGTTCTTTGTTACAAGCTGGCTTTGTCCATCATTTTAATTTTTTGGTTAGTTCTTGAAAGAATATATGAGCCGTCATCTTCTTTTTTAATTTCCAATCTCTCTTTGGTACGAATTAAAAAATGTTTTTCATTTTCGTCAAGTTCATATTTTATTCCTGAATAATAGAGTTTGTCTTTTAAGTCAGTTGCGATGTAATCTAAGAGCCTGTTTTGAGGTTCGGACAGCCAATTGACCTTTTTTGGCTTTGCTTTGATTCTGAAACTTTTGTCGTCCAACCATTTTAATTCAAATTCTCTTCCGTTAAAAAAATTCACACCGAGACAAATTTCCTCAATCAAATTATTGTCATAGTAGATATATCGGTTTGCTTTATCTACAGACCAATCTTCTCGTGGGTCTAAACCTAATTTTGAATATGGAACTCCCATTTGTTGTTTTCCTACTAAGAACCTCCATTCATTCTCGTAATTCCATTGTTTAGATTTAATGTTAGTTGAATAGTATAATGGAATCAACATTGTTTGAAATTCACTTATGTCAATTGGCTCCAATTTGTCTGTATAGTTGATTGGGTACAAACCTAAATATTCTTCATCATCAGTTATTTTGCTCTCAATACTCTGCTCAATTTTCGCAGTATTGAATTTAATTTGAAATCCTTTCTCTTGAGTGTAGTGAGGCCACATTAAAGGATTGTTTTCTCTTTCTGTGGTTGATATTATTCCAAATAAATTTGTAGCTATGTAGTAAAGAGAAGAAATATAGCCTTAACATGGACTTTCTCTTTTACAATCGTCCTCGTAGAACTTTTTTAGTTCATCCATATTCTCTTTGTAAGCAAATCCGAGAAATTTTTCATGAAGTTCAAAATCCAATGGTTTTGACGTAAAGAAAAGAAACGGACTCGAGTCCAAGCAATCATTAAGTTCAATTGGATGAGAAGCATAAAAATATCCATTAATGAAAGCATCTACACTATATTCGCTCAAAGCATAGAATTTGAATAAATATTCTGGTTTATTTTTATTGTGTTCAATTATTCCTTTGTCATCTCCAGAATTGTAATACTTTACATATGTGAATTCATTAAACTTGTATTTTTCGATGTTCTTCATTTAGCTTGCTTATAACGTTTGGTATATGAGCTGTGGCGTGTTTTAGCACCAAACTTTCCAAATATAAACTAACTTTGGGAATTCCAAAGATTTTTCAAATGGGCACAGACCCAGCAATGGCTTATACACGGTGTTGTGTGTCCGTGCTTTTATTTCTTTAAATTATCTAAAATTTGAATCAATTTGTATAGAGTAGAGCTCGGATTTTCAAATTCGGTTAATGCTTTTGCTCTTTTGACAGCATCCTCTTTTTTTGAAACAAGTTTTAGCTTTAATTTTTGGTCAATTGCACCTTTTTTGTATGATTTATTTCTATTTTCCAATTCTCTATAGCAATGGGCATTATTGGTGTTTGCATTTTGATTTTTATAGTGTAGTAAAAACCAAAGCTCTATACATGGATTAGAAACAAGTAATTCACAGTTATCAATTTTAGAAAGTCTGTCTATCATAGTTGGTACGTCTAAATCATAGACTAGAAAGTTTAAATCTTTCTCGTGAGTTGGTTTATCTTTTTTATAGTTCTCTATGTATGCTTTTGTAATATTATTTCCTCTAATTTTTGGATGAATATGTATAGATGGAATTCTGTATAACGATTTTAATAAATTGATATAAGCCTCTTCTGTTTCTCCTTCGCAGAAAACAAACAATGTTGGGTTTATCTTTTTTCCTTTTGATTCTTTTCTCCTTCTTGCCATCTAGTCATTAATAAGAGAATGTAAATTCTTAATTGAATCATCTACAATTGGAATAGAATCGAACCTACCTTGTAAATATGCTTTTTCCAAGTCCATTGTGTCTCTAAAGTCACTATAATCATAAAGAGAGTATAAATCAGAGCCTCCATCTTCTTTTTTATTGACAAACCAAATTTGGTCTTTTCTGAATTTATTTAAATCCATTAGATTAGTGTTATGTGTGGAAAAAATTAATTGTGCTTTTGAACTTGCATTGAATATTTCAATAATGTAATCAACTATTTTAGGATGCAAACTATCCTCAATTTCGTCCACAATTAAGGTTTTATTATTTTTCACAATATCTATTATTGTAAGCATCATAAGGAAAAGTTTTTGAGTCCCTAATGATTCCTCGCTAAAGTCAAAAGACGTATTAGGCGAGAATTTATGATATGTTTTTAGTTCAATTTTTTCTAGTTCATCATCCACAAAAAACGCTTCTTCAGTATCGAGGTTTGCTTTCAAACTTCTTCCTTTCTCTTTTTTAAAGTTGACTTTAAAATCAACAATATCACTATCGGCAAATTGTAAAGCCGTTAATAATTGATTTTTGTATGAATTAATTAACGATTCAAGATTGCTTTTTCCATAATTTGAATGATGTAGAATGAAGTCTCTATGGAAAAAGTTGAATATATTTTTTGGTATCTCTCTATCCATTTGGCTAGCTCTAGAGATATATAGTGTTTTGTTTGATGTATTTTCAGCAACATCAAATGGTCTCCTTATTACGGATGTTCCGAATGAATATTTTTCTTTTTTAGTTTTTCCAGCACGTTCGTTTCTTTCAAAAACTTTAGTTTTTCTACCATTTGGATAATAGTATAAACTTTCTGTTAAGATTTGAGTACGATTAAATGAAAATGAATATTTATATTCAATGTCATTGATTACAAACCTTATGAAATAATATGATGGTTTATTGGAATACCCTTTAAACTTGAATGGTTGAAAATTAAATATAGTATTCTCATTATGCTTGTGAGATTCATATACCATAGCATTACAAAATCTAATCGTTTTTATAATATTAGATTTTCCAGAAGCATTAGCTCCATATAAAGCAAGTGTTTTTAAAACTTCAATATCACCATACTTAAATACATTGCCTGATAAAAATTTTGATTTTGCAGTATTAATATTTCCAGTTCTTATGTCTAAAATCACCTCTTCATTGATTGAAAAGAAATTTCTTAATCGGATTTCTAAAACCATTTTATATCTTCAATTTGTAAAATTTTTACAAATATAAACATTAAAATTGATTTTTATTTCTGTTTAGAAGATTTTATGAGTTATATTGGGCATGACACACAACATCCGTATAAACTCTATTCAAACCTTCAGTAGAGGGTATATTTTTTAAATAGGTCATTTTTAATTTTGATCTAAATTAATACTTCCACATATATTATCCAACAGACTTTGTATTAATCTCAAAAACTAGAGTGTTTTAACCAACGGCTTTTTGTAAACCCGTTGGTTGAATTATTGCAGCTGTCATTGGTGAATATAGCAGAGGTTTTTAAAATATTCAATAGCTACAGTTAGTTCCTGCTGGTCACCTCGCTGGTTATGAAGTTGAAAGTTTCTATTTTACCAAAATAATTAAAAAAACTCAAAGAATCAGTTTTATGAATCTTTGAGTCTAGACTACTAGTGCCTCAAAATTAATGGAGAAAAGAGTGGTTTTTCACCTCAGTTCTTTGTTGCCAACTGGCTTTTTTTAATTAATAATCTTGAATTAAAACTTCAGTTGGAATATGAAGAGTAGTATTTAGTTTTCTAATCATATCTAATGTCAGTTTTCGCTTTTTATTCAAAATCTCACTAACTCTGCTTTTAAATCCGACAACTTCTGCTAAATCCTTTTGTTTCATTCCCAATTGTTCCATTCGGAACTTAATTGCTTCAATAGGGTCAGGCATTCCAATTGGGAATTGCTCGTTTTCATATCGATCAATCAATATTGATAGGATTTCCAATTCGTCTCCTTCTTCCGTTCCTTTTTTTGCATCAAAAATATCCTCAAGTCTGTTGAGCGCTTTTTGATAATCGTTTTCGTTTCTAATTGGTAATATTTTCATAATCAGATGTTATTTGCGTCAATTTTGTCATATTCTGCATGAGTTCCAATAAACCTTATCCAGCATATTCCATATTCAAAGTTGAATTTTACAATCAAACGATAATTATTGCCTCTGATGTTGTAAACAATTCGATTGTCCTTTAAAATACTTGCACTCGGATACTCACTTTTTAATTCGTTAATATTCTTCCATTCGGATTTTTCTGTTTCTTTATACCACGATTTTAATTGTTCTTCACAATCAGCGTGTTTTTCACAAAAATCTCGTAAAGTTCGTTTTGCGATTACTCTCACATTATAATTGTTTAACCCAAATATAAGAAAAAAGTTACCAATTTGGTAATTAATTTATTTTTTTAGCTTGTTGGCAACAACAAGTATAAGCGTAGTGAGAGATTTCGAAGCACTTACTTTCAATTTACCGTAATGTTTGTTAATTACAAGGTATTTATATTTAGACGCTTAGCCCACATTACGCTTATACAATATTGTGAGCTTTTACTTTTTTTTATATAACGAATCCAACGACAAGGTATGTTATGACATTCGCTAATCCGTGAGCAATCCAACTTGGAATTATACTCCCGTTTCCTTTTTTTTCATTCAAATATCCAAATACATAAGCTGCAACTGTTGGGAAAATAAAAATCAAACTCAAATAAATGAAATTAGTAGTAATTACAGCAAATAGAATCATGTGTAATATTCCGAAAATTATTGCTTGCATAATATTGCCTTTTATAAATCCAAGAGAACTGATTAAACGTTTAGCAATAAATCCCCTAAATAATATCTCTTCTGCAAATGACGTTTTGAATATTGCAATTATTAATAGGATAATTATGGAATTAGTTCCAAAATCCATTGCCCTTAATTTTCCCGTTATACTATTCGGATCAAACATAATTTCTCTGAACGATTCGCTTGTAAATATTAAAAGTACCATTGGCGCCAATAAAATCAGAGATGCAAAAATCGCAAGAATATTTGCTTTTGAATTAGACTTCTTTAACCCTATATAATCTAAAAATCCTTTTAAAGTTTTTTTCTTAATTACATAAGCTAAAAATGGAATCAATGCGAATATTAGAATTTGTAATATCATTTCAATTATCTCGATTCCCATAGTTTTTGTTTTAATTGCTCACAACATGGGAATAATTCAACAAATTGTGTTATTCCAATTTTATTTGCAATATAAATTTAGTATTTTTAATCGTCTTAAAAATATTAACATTAAAAACATGCCATAAATAAACGGTGAAATCTCGGAGGCAATTAATCTACCTCTCAAATCAAAATATTAGAGTAAAACCTTTCATAAATGCTTAAAGAATAACCTAGTAACACTAATAGATATATTGAGTTATAGATGCTATTAGGCAAATCAATAGTTGATTAAAGGCCTACAATGCCCTTGGATTGGAAAACCAACGGGTTTGTAAAAACCCGCTGGTCTCCCCGTTGGTTATGAAGCTGAAAGTTTCTGTTTTGCCTAGATATAGGTAGAAGAATAAACAATAAAAAAACTCAAAGAATCACAAATGTGAATCTTTGAGCCTAGACTATTATCGTTTCAAAATTAATGGAGAAAAGAGTTGTTTTTTACTTCAATTCTTTGTTATGGGTAGTTCTTTATGATCCAATTTTGAATAAATATCCAAACTAATGAATTCACCATTTTTAATTTCGCAATCTTTCATAGTTCCTTCAAAACTGAATTTCAGTTTTGCAAGTGCCTTTTTACAATTCATATTTTCAGTTTCCACAAATCCCTCAATCCTATGCAGTCCAATTTTGTCAAATGCGTAAGTAAAGATAAGTGGCATGGTTTCAGTCATAAATCCTTTTCCCCAGTTCTCTGGTAATAACCAAAACCCAATTTCAGCTTTTTTATTTTCTTTATTTAAGTCGTTTAAACCTCCTGCGCCAAGAAATTTTCCATCAACTTTAGAGCATATCGCCCACCAAATCCCATTTTGGTTTTTTTCAAGATTAGAAAACCATTGCATTTGTTCTTTGGTTGCTTCTAAACTATCGAAACTAATACCGTAATACTTTATAATATCAGGATGAGAAAGCCCTTTAAAAACATCTTCTAAATCAGAATCAACAAATTGCCTGAGAATCGTTCTTTCTGATTCTAAAGTTGGGAAATTATCTTTCATTTAGAGTTTTTTTTTAATGACTTACAAGGTTGCCTGTATGGTTAGTGATGTATATAAATCAGTACATTTTTCTGAAAATGTTAAACTTAATTTAATGGTCTTAACTTTTGTGTTTTGCCATTAGAAAACCATTGACTATACAGATTGTTATAAGGCGTTTTATAGTATCGGTTTCCAAATTTCATTTACTGGTTTTTTACCTGTAATCATTTCTAATAATTGAATTAAATATTGATTTTCTTCTTCACCATTGTCTTCAATCATTTTTTTAAATGCCATTGCACCAACTGGGAATATGGAAGTTAAATCAATTTTCCAATTATTACTTTCCTTATAGAAATGAAAGTAAAAGGGAGCTTTTTGTCCATTCGAAATAAGCTGCCCTTTAGCAAAATTTTTATCGATTTCAACATCTCCAATTTCAGTATTCATTACGCTGTTTTTTCCAACCATTCCTTCTTTAATAGCGTAAATTAATAGTTCTTTCCCATTGAATGATAAAATATCTCTTTTTGATGTTCTATACCTGATTGATATAACCATTAACTTGTCAAGAATTCCTAATGAATTTAGAGTCAAAGAATCTGCCTTTTTAGTTGTTTCAAGAATTTCATTATAATAAGATATTGTTTTACTGTCAACAAAATCTACTGCTTTTTCTCCTTTGTCATTTAAAATTGAAGTTTTATAGCTGTTAAATGATTCTCTTACTAATTTCTCTTCTTTTTCTTGTCCAAGACAACATGTAATTATTGACAATGATAGGAATAGGCTACTTAATATTTTTTTCATGCTTTTTATTTAATGACTTATACAAAGTATATTTATAATGCCGTATGAATAAATTGAATTATACTACGACGTAGCTCAGCACAGGTTTTTTGATGGATTGAAATTAAAAATAATTAGCATAGCCTTAGCTACGGTAATTATTTTTCATAAAAAGCAGGTGAAAAAAGCCTGTGCCGAATTCGTTTCGGTAAAATGATTTATTGCGACATTATAGGTCTAATTTGGTATTATAGCGGTTTGCATATAAAACGTAGTTATAAAAATAATCTACTACTTTTTGGATTATAGATGAGCCGAATTTTAAATTTGGTGATCTTCACTAATGAGCAAAAAAAAGTCTGGTAAAGTAGGTAGTAGCTATGTTTTATAAACATTGTTCTTCACCTTTTTTTTGTACTCGAGTATGCCTTTTATCGGTTAAATATTATCCAAAACAAAAGTCAATTTCGCACGCCTCTTTCCTACTTCATTAAATTGTTTAATCAGATTTACTGTAAAAGTAGTACCTGTTTTTTCGTCACTCACAAGATTAATATCCCCACCGTGAGCCTCAGCAACAATTTGTGTTAATGTCAAGCCCATTCCCCAACTAGCTGAAACCGGTTTTTTATCCCTTTTTGCACTTCCCATAAACTTGAATATCTGCTCTTGTTTGGAGAGAGGAATAGGATTACCCCAATTATGGACTTTAATTGCGACCGCATCTTCTTCATCTTCTATTGAAATTGTAATTGGTTTATCGATAGAACCATACTTGATAGCATTACCGATTAGATTATCGACCAACCTTTTAACTGCAGTTTTGTCAAAAATACCTATGATTTTTTTTGCATTATATTCCAAATTTATTTCGCGAGTGTAAACCTCTTTACTCTCGGCGTGAACAAATTTCATTTCTTTTAAAAGGTCTGAACTTTCAAAGGTTAACAACATTCCTTCGCCAGATTTAACTGTAATTCCGTTCATAAGCCCTTCAATAAGGTTAATCGCTTTTTTCACGCTTCGCTGGGCTGCTATTCTCGTTTTATTAGTCCATTCACCTGTTTTGTCCTGCTTCATCATTTCTAACGACAACTGGGCGGCAGCAAGTGGGTTTCTTATATCGTGAGCGAGCGTACCAATTAATTTTTCCTGCATATCCTGTATGGAACGTGAAAATGAACCTACAGATTTTAGTATCGAGGTTTCGATAACATATTTGAGCAAATCCGAAACCTTTTCACTATAGCCATTGTGGGATATGAGGAATTCACTCAATGTGCGGTGAAAGATTATATATTCGTGTACAATCTGTTCAGCAGTATAATAGACTTTAGTTGATCGTTGCTTGCCGTGTTCTTCGCTGGTTTTAAGGATTTCTATGTATTTTTCATCCTTATTAAAACCCTCCATTTTATCGTATCGTATCATTAATCTGGCGATATCGTTTATAAGATCAGGTAACTGGTTGTATAAAGCAATGGAGTCAGATTCCTTGCTTGCAAGTACTTCTTGCACAACTTGGTTCTGCCAAATTTTCATAATTTCTGCATTATTATCTCGAAGAATTTTTGCTGTTTTTTCCATAATTTAGAAAAATATTTAGCAAATTTAACTTTTAAATCGATATAACAATCTGTAAGTCAGTTAGTATTTATTGAAAGAGTTAAATTATTAATTTTGTGACCGATTTTTTTCAAAGATGATGTGGAACCTATGCATAACACAACTTGTTGTGTTATGCATTTTTATCAAAAATCTAATATATTAACTTTTTATCGTCTTAAAAGTCTTAACACTAAGAACATGC
Organism: Psychroflexus torquis ATCC 700755; assembly: GCF_000153485.2. Classification (NCBI taxonomy): domain Bacteria; kingdom Pseudomonadati; phylum Bacteroidota; class Flavobacteriia; order Flavobacteriales; family Flavobacteriaceae; genus Psychroflexus; species Psychroflexus torquis. Next base: position 4,221,849 of record NC_018721.1, read on the forward strand.
TTTAATAAACTCTAAAATCCCGTAGGCAATTAACCTCTCAAATCACCCTATTTGATTATACCTTATTATAAAGGCTTCTTTAGCTACTAATCCTTAAATCAATAGCTAATTAATGGCCTCTAAAAACTCTACAATTACCTTAGATTAGAGAACCAATGGCCTTTTGTAAACCCGTTGTTCTCTCCGTTGGTTATAAAGTTAAAGGTTTCGGTTTTGCCTAGGTAAATAGAGAAAAAAAACTCAGAGAATCACAAAGGTGAATTTATAAACCTAGAATTAGGGTACCAAAATTAAAGTAGAAAAGAGTTGTTTTTTACCTCAGTTCTTTGCTGTAAAGTGTTATTTCCCAGAACTTGGTATTTTTCCACTTTTCCATTCCTTCATTTGAATTTCCGAACCTGGGAAATATCGTAAATCTTTTGTCTTTAGATCTAATATTCCAAACGCGAGAATTTGATATTTATCTTGATTAAATTTACTTTCGTAATCATCTTTTTTCAATGGAATAAAATAGCCTACAATTTTTATGGTGTTATCTACTTTTTCAAAACCGCTATCAATCATTGAAATTACCCAAATTTCTTTATTACCAATCTTTAGTTTAGAATAAGGTGTGTTTTTACTACTTCTTTCAACTTGGACAACTTGCCCCTCTAAAGCAATAATTTTATTTTTCCAGTTTCCTATTTCTTCAAAATCTTTCTCCTCAAAATTTATTGGATATGTTTTAGATTTATTTGAGTTGGCTGGTTCAATTGATTTTTTAAGTTCAGCATCTATTAACCTTCTTACCTTTTCGCAGTTTTTATTTAATGATGGAATTATTCTGTTTTTGATTTTGTCAATTACTCCTTCTCCAATTAAAATTTTCTGTTCATCCTTATCTACAATACTAAAAATCTGATTAAATTCTTTATCGTAACATTTATTAAATTCTGGTTTTATCTCTGAATATGATTGCATATCGTTATCCATACAATCACAAATTTTGGTTGAAACCTTGTTCGTTATAGATTGAATACTTTGGCTAAAACCTATAAGGTTAATTAAAAGCGCGGCTATAGTAAAAATTACTCTCATTTGTTTTTTTATATTTTGCAAAACAATTAGGCTAATGCTAGTAAGACAGTCGATAAGCCCTTAGCCAAAGCTTTTTCATTTTGCTTTTATCTTATTTTTTTAAAAGTCAAATTAAAAAGATTTTGTAGTCTTTGAAATTAAGAAAAAATCTTTGGCAAAGCCTATATTCACTATGTTTTATAGACTTTTGTTATGCCACATTGTTCTGCACATCAAAAGCCATATTTTACTTTTCTTATACTGTCTTTTTTCTCTTTTAGCACCAAAGGTGGCAAACCAATCGAAATTCGGTTGCTATCTACTTTTTTAAGGTCGTCTATCATATTCGCATATCCGCCACCTTGCGCATTGTAAGTTCCATAAATTTGAGGTTCATCATTGTATAAATAATATTGGTCAATCATAGTACCTAAAGCTCTTAGTGGTGCTGTCCCATTTCGAACAAACTCTTTGATTTTTGGAACGAAATAATTCATTCGGATGCTATCTTTTGTGTGTAACAAAAATAATCCGACATCTACTGGATAATCCATCATATGTGGGCCAAGAAGTTCATCAGTTGGATATCCAATACTTTCAAAAAGTTCAATCAATCTTTCTTCATGTAATTTGTCGATACTATCCTGTTTTGTAAAATCAGATTTGCCATTCCCACCACGATACATTTGGTCAGCACTTCGCATCCAAATCAATTCGTCACGCAGTTTTAAATTAGCTTTATTCTCAAAGTCTTTTCTTAACACGTCATATTCTAAAACGAATTTTTTACCATAATCTGATAATAGGAAATCATCAAAAATCTCATTGTTTTGAAATCTGCTTAATTTTACACCCTTTTTAATCTGCTTTTTTGCATAGTCATATGTAATATCATACTTTTTCAAAATAGCGGAACTTTGTGTGAATTTACCTATTTCGTTAAAGGTTGTTGTATTTTTTGCTTTACAGGAGTTAAAGATGTCTTGGTATAAATCAAATGCTTTTTCGTAATTTTCAATATCAAATTTGTAGTCAGCTCTATACATTATTTGGTAATAATCTGTAATGTAATTGCATTTATTTTTTGGCTCATTTGCGCAACCAAGAAAAATTAAAATCAATAGTATTGAAAGTATTTTCATAGTTTTTTTCAATGTGGCGTTACCTATGGAAAACACAAAAAGTTGTATTATCCAAATTATCAAGTAACTAATATAAGAACTTTCTATCGTCTTAAAAGTCTTAACACTAAGAACATGCTTTAATAAACACTGAAACCTCGGAACTAATTAATCTACCTCTCAAATCACAAATTTGAGTACACTCATCTATAAATTTTGTTTTCTAGCATCTAAAAGTCAGATCAAAGACTACGTTATGTATTAATTGTTTAAGGTTTTAATACCCATAAATTGAAGGAATCTGGATAATAAGATCAACATCTATTTGCATTCTACAGACGTTTTATGGCGACAGAATTTCTAATTTGAGTATTTATTGAAGACTAAAATATTTTATGCTTAGGGAATCTTACGCGAGGAGCAAGTAATACCAATTTTTGCATTTCAGCAAACACAGAAAAGGAAATCAATTCTTTTCTGTGTTCTGAAAAAATAGTTAACCTGCTTTTCGACTTCTAATTTTCGCGATTATTAGTTGAATTCAAAAATTACTATTTGACAAAACTATAGTCATCCGTTGATTTATAGCATTTTACTCGTTATACATTTTATCTATAATCACCTTGTATTTTTTCTGAATGACTTTTCGTTTTAGCTTTAAAGTTGCTGTGATCTCTCCCGCTTCGATACTAAATTCTCTTGGTAACAATTTAAATTTTTTAATTTTTTCAAATACCGAAAAATCTTTTTGCAAGGCTTCAATTCGCTTTTCAAACATCTCTTTAATCTGACTGTTATTAATCAATTCTTCAACGTCTTTGTAGGCAATTTTATGCTCAGTGGCATATTTTTTTAAATTCTCAAAACTCGGAACAGCCAATGCGGTTACATACTTCTGTTGGTCACCTACTACTGAAATTTGTTCAATAAAAGCATCGTTTATCAATGCCGTTTCTAATTTTTGAGGCGCAATATATTTTCCGCCAGACGTTTTCATTAAATCTTTTATTCTGTCTGTAATAATTAAATTCCCTTTTTCATCTATCAGTCCAGCATCACCAGTTTTAAACCAACCGTCTTCAAAAACATCGGCAGTTTCTTTTGGTTTTTTGTAATACCCTTTCATTACGCTAGGTCCTTTTACTAAAATTTCATCGTTTTCTCCTATTTTTATTTGAGTACCATGAATTGCTTTTCCTGCAGAATTAAATTCGAAATGCTTATATCCAAATAGCGAGACGGTTGCTGTAGTTTCAGTTAAGCCGTAACCACATTTAATATTTAAACCAAAAGAATGAAAAAAAGACACCATATCGGGAGCTAAAGGGGCTCCTCCGCAAGGCATGAATTTTATGCGTCCACCAAAAACTTCTCTTAATTTGCTCAACACCAATTTATCTGCAATTTTGTGTTTCAACTTTAAAGCTAATGGTACTTTTATATCGTTTCGTTTGTATTTGTTAAAATAGGCGTTTCCAATACCCAAAGCCCAGCTGGCTAATTTCATTTTTGTAGGCGAAGCTTCTTTCCTTTTATCTTGAATTGCAGCATAAATTTTCTCGAAAATACGAGGAACTGTGCACATCACTGTTGGTTTTACCTCTTTTAATACCTCGGCGATTAACTTCGGATTTTGGTTGAAATATACTTTTATGCCTCGATGCAAACAAAAGAAAACCCAGCTTCTCTCATAAATATGACTCAATGGTAAAAAGCTTAATGAAGAATCTTTTTCTGAAACAAACAATTCAAAATCATGCGCTACTAACGACTGCATAAAGCTTGTATGATCCAGCATGACTCCTTTGGGTTCTCCGGTAGTGCCTGAAGTATAGATAATACTTGCCAAATCGGTTGACTTGCATTCGTAATATCTTTTTTGAAGCTCTGTTTCAATGGTTTCATTCGCTTTTAAAACCAAAAAATCATTTAGATGAATTGAGTTTTCGTTGTCCTCGATGTTTATGTCTTCGCAAAGACTAACTATGTATTTTAAGTTGCTATTAGTTTTTGAAATTTGCAGTGTTTTGTCATATTCTTCCTGCCCCCCCACAAAAACCAAATTTATTTCAGCATCGTTTACAATGTATTCAACCTCCTTCTTTGAATTTGTTGCGTAAATAGGAACCGTCACTGCTCTTATGCTCATTATGGCAATATCTGCTGTGATCCATTCGGGCATGTTTTCAGCGAATATGGCAATATTTTGATGTTCTTTTATTCCGTAATTCAATAATGCTTTTGACAGGTTTTGAATTTTGTCGCCAAAATCCGTCCATGAAATTCCAACCCATGTATTCAATTTATCATCCTTGTAATAAATTGAATTTGCACCCTGATATTGCTGTACGTTGTTTCTTATTTCTGTGCCAATATGACTGTTTTCCATTTATAATTTAGCTTTTTATATTTTGAAATCTTAACTAATATAGTGGCATAAAGATACGAAGATTTACTGCGATTAGAGAAGGTAAGCGGAATATAAAAACCACTGCGCTACTTCAGTAGTGTTGTCTGTTCTCAGGGAAAACATATCCATTTTTTAAAAAAAATAGCCATGAATTTGATTCGCCTGTTGCTGCTGTTCGGGTCTAAAAAAACACGATAACAAAACTCAAAGAATCACGAATATAAATCTATAAGTCAAGAATAATAGTTTCTCAAGATTAATAAAGAAAAGTGTTGTTTTTTAGCTCAATCTTTTGCTGGTAAATCGTAGTCTGTTTTCTATAATTGATAGCTTTAAGGTTTTGTTAAATTCCCATTTTCGAAGTAGACTTTCCATTGTTCAATTAGTGCAGCTTCTATCTTAGTATTTTTCGTTCATCAATCAACTTGCAATTGTCTATTGGAATAGTTTTCCTTTTGCTGATTTTATTCAATTCACAAAATTCAATAGTATCAATTTTCCCTATCCACTCTATGATGTAGTCATATTCATAAAAAGTCCTTTCTTTACTTCCAGTCAATGTGAAATCGGATTTTCCATTTATTTTATATCTAATAGGTTTAGAGTGTTTTAGGTCACAGATTTTATGGTTCTCCCGTTTAGGAATTCCAATTCTCTTTGAATTTGATTCATAATCAAGAAAAACTTCATAGGTATCTTTGTTAGATTTTTTTAATTTGAAAAATTCAAAAGCTTTAGGGCTATCTAATTGTATTAAGGTATAGAAACTTTCGTGATTTGATAGTATAGATTTTGTCGGCACATTCTTAAAGGAATTTGATACATCAGTATTTTTGATATGTTTATTCTCTAAGAAAGATAACCATCCTTTAGTATCTTGAATAATAGTTACATCTGCTGTTTCAAAATCTGGAAATTTCTTGTAGTGAATGGGTAACATCAGTATGTCGTTTTCTAAATAGCCTTGCCTAGAATCAAACGACATATCGATATCCTGAAAATGCTTTCTATTTTCAGGATTGTAAGTAGATTTAGTAAAAACCCCCTTCGATTTATAAATTTGAATTACATCAATCATTCTAAAAGCTAATGAATTTGTTAAGATGGCTTTTTTGTAATATAGACTCTTTTCTATTCAATTTTTATTCCTGTCTATGTCATCAGTTTTTTGAATCTTAGAAACAGAAAGCATTTTTATTTTTTTCTTATCATTTTTACTGAAAACCATCCGAGCAATAAAATTATTATTGTCATGATTGTCCATAGCCAATTTTTGTTTTTGAAAAGGGGGTCCGTTACCGGAACTTCCTCCCTTTCAATTGTTTGTTCGTTACCTAATTCTATCGCTGTTATTGTCTCTGGAATCTTGTCTGTAAATCGGTTAATGTCATAATATGCTTTTACTGCTTTGCTTTTTCCGTAGGTTAGGTAATAGGTTGCTGGCTCAGTAAAGCGAGTTACTAATTCATGAACGTTCCCTTTTATCTGGATTTTATCAAGAGTCAAAGATTGATTATCTTGATTATGAATAACTATTTTTAGTTTTTGAATTATCAAACTGTTGGTTTTAAACTCATTTTTTTCAAATGAGTTTAGTGTTCCCATAGTTAAATTGCGGTAATTATATGTCCATCCTTGTTCCGTTTGTACACTATCTGAAAGGTATTTTATTGTCAATGGCCGATAATAGTCAAATGAGTTAATCGCATTAATTTTAATATAACTTACAGGAACAGGAGATTGCAATTCGATGTCTACTATTGTCTGCTTGGTTTCTTTATTCTCTTTTGTAAGCGTTTTCTTAATAGGATAATCTCTAAACACACCTTCTGTAATGTTTTGTCGTGTAATACTAATAGATTTTAAATCAGGCTTTTCTCTACTGTTCACTACAAGAAATCTAAAAAAACGGTACTTCGAATTTGGAAAGCTTAGTTTGCTAAATTGGAAGTCTGTTAATTCATTTTTGATTGCTAAAATTCGATAATCATCAATAATGGTAAACCATTCTTGTTGATTTTGACTCCCTTCTAGTTTAAGTTGCCAGTCAAAATTTTGCTGCTTAAATTTTAGTTTGATTTGATTAATTGTTTCTATTGAAGGAATTTCAAAAGTAAAAAAATAACCTTTGTCACTACGAGAGGTGTTCAGTATTTTAAAAACTGCTTCTTTGCTAGATAGCTCATCTGTTAGTGTACGAAGCAAGTAAGGTGATTCAATAGTATCATTACTTGCTGTTATACCAAAAACTCTAATATCAGATAAGTCTGGTGAAACCTTTTCGAAAATGTCATTTGGCAAAACTATTTTGTGCCATTGCTTATTAATTCCTTTTAATTCTCTTTTGTTGCTATACTGTTGCATTTGTCCATGTGAATATGAAAATGCTAGCAGAAATAAGGAAATAGTTATTTTAATTCTCAATCTCATCAGATATAATATGCTTGTTTTTGTTGTATAAAAATGAAATAATTAAAAGCAGAATTCCTAACGATACAAATACAATTGTTTTTGCAATGGTGTTAAGATGCGAAATATCATATAAAAAAAGCTTTATAAGTGTTATTCCAAACAGTATAATAGCTCCAACTCGTAAGTGTTTCTTGTTTTTCCAAATGCCCAAAACTATAAGTAATAATGAATAAACTCCCCAAAGAATACTCAGTCCAAGTTTGTAGGATTCTTTATATTCTGCAATATCCATCCAATTTATTAATTCGCTGCTGAAAATCCATATTGTAGAGATATGGAGGATAAAATCAAATATTTTTTTAAAATTTCGATGCATAAATTTTTGCCTTGTAGCCTTATAACACATAAAAAGTGTGATAGCTATGAATACAAATGAAACATATCTTATGCCAATATTAAAAACTCCAGATTTATAGTATTCTAATAAGGATTGATCTAAATAGGTTTCGCGTAATTCGCTAAAGGCATAAAGACCTTGAGTTAAAAAGACAAGCATGGTAAACGCAATTAAACTGAAAGTGATTAACCCCACCTTTTTATCTTGTAATTTCCTTGTATTCAAAAAAGATAAAACCGAAACAAAAAGTAAAGAATAATCAATAATCCATATTGTTTTAAAGTGGCTAATGTCGTAGTTTCTATAGAAGTTATAATATTGATCACTTTCTGAATTGATTGAAAGAGCAGAATCTATATACAGTTGATCCCAATAATTTGCTATCTCCATCCTAAAGGCATAATAAATAGTTATAAACAGCATTGCAGGAATGGAAAAGTATATGATTTTAGAAAATCTTTTTTTTAAGATGAAAGCGTGAGAATAGTTTTTATTTCTATTCAGAAAATTGATAAATCCAAAAGCTGCAATAAATAATAGAGATGTAAGAAAATTGATATTAAGCAGAGGAGTTATTCTTGTTTCTGGTTGCTCTACATAATAACCATCATAGACAGTTGTCCAGTCTTGGAAAATGCTGAAAAATGCTAAAAACATTAAAATATAAGATAGATCTTCATAAATGGCAATAGCTTTTGTCCTTCCTATCCAAAATAGTAAAGCTGCTTCTCCAATCCATAATAACGTAACCTAGTTACCATCTAATTGTACGGGAATTGTAATGGTAATAAATACCAATACCAAACCAGATACTAAATAAAATAGGTTTTTATCTGCTAATTTTTGTTTGTAAATTATTGCACTAACATCGAGTAGACAAGGGGAATTTCACCCCAAGCCTCTCACAGAACCGTGCTTGAAAGTCTCCCCTCACACGGCTCTTGTTGTACAAATCTAAGCGATAATGTTTATCTGAGAAAAGTTCCAATGGTAAAACAAAGTAGGAAATTGCTTTCTTACCGTTGCCAACCATTTGTACCCTTTCCTAATACTGGTTTTATAACGCTTATACCTTTTCCTTGCCCACCAAACTAATCGTTTACTTAGTAATCGAAAGACTTTTGTAAGTTCATACATCTTAAATTTACCATAGTAACGCACCCATCCCCTAATCATTGGATTAAGGTATTGTGCCACTCCTACAATGCTTTTAAACGTAAGTTTATTTACCTTGAGTTCTTCGAGCTTGTCTGCGATTCGTTTTCTTGAACTAATACTTATAGCACAATCATAACCTAAAAATAGCTTTCTCTTTTTCTTAGAATAAGCTGTTCTTGGTTGAAAAGAGTATCCCAAAAAATCAAATCTGACCATTGGGTGATTTTCTTTTCTTCTGTAATCTCGGCAATAGACAATTTTTGTCTTTTTAGGATGTAATTCTAATCCTACCGATTCCATTCTTTGATGTACTAATTGCAGTATTTGTTCCGCATGAGCTTTTGTATTACAGTGTAATATCACATCATCGGCATAACGAGTGAAAACTACATTTTTGTCTACCTTTTCCAACCATGTATCAAAAGCGTAATGCAGAAAAAGATTTGCCAGTAAGGGACTGATTACTCCGCCTTGTGGCGTTCCTTTTCCTTTCCTTTGGGTCAGTTTTCCAGACTTTGTAACAACGGGTGCTTCCAGCCATCGTGTGATGTAGAGTTTAACCCAATTTTCAGGTACATGTTTCTCTACTGCAAGCATCAGTTTGTTATGGTCTATATTGTCAAAGAAACCTTTGATGTCTAAGTCAATACCCAGTTTTTCTTCCAACAGTTCTCTCTTACCCTGATAATGCTTGATGAGCACTTCTCTTTGGTCGATAGCCGTAAGAATTTGGACTGAATACTAACTCTAATCTTGGTTCAAAAAACATTTTAACCACCATTTGCCTACTCTGTCACTAATAGTGGGTATACCCAATTTACGGATTGTACCGTCTTTCTTTGATATCTCTACTTCTTTGACAGGTGGGGGGAAATAACTCCCTGATGCCATCCGATTCCAAAGTTTGTAAAGGTGTTTACTGCGGTTGGCATCAAATTCTTGCATACCAATAGCATCTATTCCCGCACTTCCTTTGTTGGAACGCACTTTTTGATAAGCCTCCCAAACCATTAGGCGACTTATCGGTATTGATTTTGTTTCATTCCATAAATTCATCCTCACATTTTGTAAGTTGATTCGTAAAATGCAACTGTACAACTTAACCCCTTTGCTCCAGTTTCATTACAAAACCTTCTTCACTACTACGGATTAATCTGCCTCTGCTTATAACTTCGGTATTCTATCTCTCGATTGTTTCGATTGTATATTTCCCTTTGACTTGTAGCGAATCCTAATGCGGTAGCCTTACACAAGTCTATCATTCATAAGCAGTTTCCCAAGTTCCGTAAATAAGCCTGAATAAAGTTCTTGCCATCTGAATGACGCCAGTCTTACAGAAAATAAATAGGTTATCTCTGTAATTAATAGTATCAATACTATTACTTTTCACTCCGTATCATACTTCGTAGCTTTTGACTGGAGGTTCCTACTTCTCGACACCTCTTCAATGGTTCACTTTAGTTCAACTCCTTTATTCGTACCTGCTAATCTCCAGGACTAGATTCTCCTAAACGCTCAATACCAAGACTATTAATCAAAGCACCTTTAGGTGGTTTAAAGCCATCGCCTATACAACGACTCTGATGGACCTACCATCATCTTAATTACAGCATTCAACCATTTTATTTATTGCCATGGTTGATTCTTGGCACACTATGAAATGTAGGATTGCATTACAAAGAGTGAAAATCCCTAATAATTGTTTTCCTGTTTCATGGTCATCGAGAATAGCATAGCCAACTCCATAAAAAATAAAGGAATTTATTAGTAATAATGCAATGTTTTCAATTCCAAATTTCTCTTTCTTAATTAATTTGTAGGCCAGAAACACAAGGTAAAATATGACGAAAAATATGGATAGAAACGTGAGTGCTAAACCATAATAGGCCTCTGTTTGATAATTTGACACATACCATAAAAAGAATATGAGCCATGTGAGACCAAATGAAGAATAGTAAAGTGGTTTCCAATATTTTTTGAATGAGATAACAAGAATACCTACATTAATAATTGCCATATAACTAAAAAGAATTGCGACTTGTCCTGAATTTTCACTTAATAAGTAAGGCACTGCATACGCGCCAACGAGTCCAATATGAGCTATAACCTGTTTGTTATAGTTTATTGCAGCCACAACCGTAAAAACCGTAAAAACGACCATTAATAAAAAGGCCATTGTTTGTGGAATCAAGTCATAAAAACTATAAGCAGAATAGGTAATAAAATACATAATAGCAATAGCACCACTTACGAGTACAGCACTATAATTTTCGTAATTTTTCTTTAATTTAATACCAAATCCTAATAATCCGATTCCTGCTAAGTATCCTAATATTATTCTTGTAAGTGGACTAATTAAATCATTCTCAATAGAATATTTCGCACCTATGGCAACACCAATCACGGTGATAATAATTCCGATTTTATTAATTAGGTTTTCACCAATAAATTTTTCAAGATCTAATTTTATTTTTGGTGGTTTGTTAACTGGTGTGTCTGTTTCTCTAGGTAATTCCTTTTTTATTTGTTGCTCAGAAGAAGAAGAAGAATCGAGGGTTGTTTTCGCTTTTGCGATTTCAAAGTCACTATCTATTATAGGTTTATCTTCTTTTATGTCTACTTTTTCAATATTTCTTTCTGTCTCATAGCTTTGAAGGTTCGTTATTTCAATTCGTAAACTGTCGATATCTCTTGAAAAGTCATCTTGTCTTTTTAAAAGATTTTCTAGTTTACTGAGAAGCTGATTTATTTTATCTTGATTGTTAGTCATTTTTTTCAATGTGAAGCAACGTATGGATAACTCAACAAGTTGTGTTATCTCCATTTTATTATTCATATAAACTTAGTGATTTTTTTATTGTCTTAAAAATATTAACATTAAAAACATGCTTTGATAAACGGTGAAATCTCGAAGGCAATTAATCTACATATCAAATCACACTATTAGAGTACACTCTATAATAAATTCTTTTTTATTGCTACTCATAGGCAAATCAATAGCTGTTTAATGGTCTCCAATAGCCCTACAATTAACTTGGATTGGATAACCAACGGCTTTTTGTAAACCCGTGGGTTACACTGTTGGTTATGAAGTTGAAAGTTTCTATTTTGTCTATATAATTAAAAGTATAAACAAAAAAAACTCAAAGAATCACAAATGTGAATCTTTGAGTCTAGACTACTAGTGTCTCAAAATTAATGGAGAAAAGAATTGTTTTTTATCAAAGCTATTTTTTAGCCTTTGCTGTTTGTCTTTTCAATTATTCTTAATAAGAGAATTTAAATTGAGCAATTAAAATTCTACTTTTATAGTTGTTTTGTCAGTTGTTATTCTGGTTTTTTACATTTGGAATAGTCTACATCAAAATTGAAATTCTTTGTGCTTAATTTTTGAATTGCAGGGTTTCCTTTATGATCTGGTTTATATGCAGCTCCTGTTCCTAAGTCAACTCCTATTCCAATTATACCCCAAGATACCGCACTCAAAATAAAATTCCCTGTTCTGAAAGTATTATTATAAGTTAGAGTTTGTGGCTCGCATCCTTCTTCTTCTAGAGTGACAACTAAAGGCCTATCTCTCTTAAATAAATTAGTCGTCGTTCCTGTTCCTATTTTTTGTCCATCAACAGAAATATCTGCATTTGGATGGTCTTTTGCTGTAATTGTTCCTTGGTATTTGCTACCTCCAAACATTACTCCACAACTTGTTAAACTTGCGGAAAATAAAATTGCAGCAGCAATAAATAAAATGCTCTTTTTCATATTTTTTTTTATTTGTATTAATGTAATTGTTTAAAAATTAATAATTATTTATAATAAATATTATTAATTTTAATTGCTCAATTTTTTTGTTTTTATATGCATGGATACAATCTTTCTTGTGGTTTTAAAAGAAAATGTGGAAATAGTATTTAAAATTTTTTCATTGTTCTGTTTTATCAAATAAATAATCTTGAAATCCTCAATTAACTAATCTAATTTTTCGGCAATATTTTGTAAAGTTTACTGCATGATTAGTGGCGTATTAAAGTGCCGAAACTTTAAATTTATTACAGAATTTAATTGAATAAACAGAATCTTAAATCTAGCAAAAAATAGTCATTAATTATACAGATTGTTGGCAATAGTTTTTATTCATTAATTAGTTCCATTAACTTATATGCAACTGCCTCAACGGGAATATTTTCATTGATTGAAATAGTTATAATTGCTTTGGTCTGTATATCATAAGCAACAATGGCTTTGTAATTTTCTGTTCCTCCAGAATGTCCTATCCAACTATTATCTGTTTGATTAACGTCATTAAAATCATAAAGCATTATCCCTTTTCCATAGTATTGACCTTTATCAAACATTGGGTATAAGTCTTTCATCATATTATGAACATCTTTTATAGGAATTATTTTACCTGTGAGTAAAGCACTTAAGAAAATAGCCATATCTTTTGAGTTACTTATCATATTGCCTGCACCAAGAGGAACAGAATAATCTTTATGTTTAACAGAATCTTTATTATGGGCTAACGCTAGGTTGAGTGAATTTTCCGTGGCTGTTTTTAATGATTTTAGGTTTAGTGGTTCGGATATTCTATCTTTTATTATTTGGCTAAATGTTTTAGACTCTATTTTCTCTGTTATTAAAGCAAGTAATAAATAACCAGTATTTGTATATGACCAGTATTCGCTTGGTTTAAATAGATTTTTTTTAGACTTTGCTACATTTAACAATTCATCTGGGTTGAAATGCTTATTGCTGAAATGTATTGTAGAATCGGAATTGAAACTATAAATTCCATTGGTATGTGTAAGTAATTGCTCTATTGTTATTTTTTTAGAATATTGAATGTTAGGATACCATTTAGAAAGTTTGTCGTCAAAAGAAAGGCTTCCTTCTGAAACTAACTGATGAATTATAGTACTTGTTATTAATTTGGATACGCTTGCCCAATAAAATACAGAAGAACTATCAATAACTATATTTTCTGGTTTAGATATAAAACCTCTATTTGTTTCCCAAATTCCTTTTTTCGGAATTAAAATAGTTGCTGTAATACCTGCAATATCGTATTTGCCAAAAAGTTCATCAATTTTTTGATTTAATTTAATTTCTAAAGTATCGTTTAGTCTTTTATCAAAAATATATATCGTCTCATTTGGAAGAGATTCAATTTCAGGTTGCATATGCTTTGTTCCTCCTTTGTAATTCTTTTGGGCAATTACTTTATTCGTTATACTCGAAATAATTGAAAGTAGAATTAGTATTAAAATAAACTTATTTTTCATATTTTTTCAAATGTTATATCTCGCTTTTAATTAGAGCCAACATACGGATAACACAACTTGTTCTGTTATCTATACGTTACAAAATAACCAATATAAGAACTTTTTATCGTCTTAAAATTTTTAACATTAATAATATTCTTTAGTCTCTATTGGTTTAATTCCCAGAGGCTTGCCTCGAGTTTTGAGGAAAGTTTGAAAACGGATGATTTTCATCAATCAAAAAAAAGCCCTCTAAATGCCTCGTGGGCTGGCCCCGAGGATTCTATACTAAATGCTGAAATCTAGGGGACCACTAATCTAACTCTCAAGTTAAAATATTAAAGTACACTCCATTATAAATGTTTTAAAATATAACCAAGTAACACTTATAGATATGTTGAATTACAGCTACTCATAGACAAATCAATAGCTGTTTAATGGTCTCCAATGGTTTTACAATCACTGGTTTTACCAAAACCAAGTGGTCTCCCTGTTGGTTATAAAGTTGAAAGTTTTTGTTTTACCTGCATAAATGTAAAAAACACAAAAAATCAAGAATGTGAATCTCTAATACTGAACTACTTCAGTATCAACATTAATAGAGAAAAAAATGATTTTTACCTCAGTTCTTTCCTAGCCTTTGTTGTTTTGTGCAATTTATTCAGTTTCAAAATCATCAATAATCTTAATCATTTCTTTGGTTTTGCTCAATAGTTCATTTCGCATACGACTTACAAATGACATAGTTGTTATTTTAATAGTCAGCATACCGTTGAAATTGGCTTTTAATTTATTTTCATCAATATCTTCCCAAACCGAGTTCATAAGGTTTCCATTTATTCCGTTTAATGGGAAATTGATAGGGTAATTACTTATATACTGTACACCAGCATCTGCTCCAAGTTGTAAATTAACCCCTACAACTTTTAAAGTTTTTAATTGTTCCGCATTGTGATTTTGTATTTTACCATTCAATTCTTTACCCAATAAGTTGATATTTCCTGTTGAGATAAGTGCGTTATACGTATTTAAGTTCAATTCGTTATCTGGACTGTAAAATGGTAGAAACTCATATCTCGCTATTTTAATAATACTATCAACATTCGCATTTGGAGCAGAAAGCCTTTTAGAAAACCCAATGTTTTTCTTTAAGTCATTGTCAAAGTTTTCAATCTGACTTTCAAGTAAAGCTACATCAGCTACCAAATCATTCCGCAATGATTGTACATAGCTATTTCGAATAGTCAGTTTTTTATTCTGTTCAACTTTGCTATTAATTCCCAAAGCTATTAGTATGCCAATTACGACGAGCAAAATTTCGCCAATTGCATAAATTAAATACTTTGAGAATTTAGTATTTCTCAATGCTGACATTCTCATTTTCCGAAATATTTTCATTTAATCACGATTATTTTTTAAATAAAGGCCAACATACTGATAACAGAACAAATTATGTTATCCATTTTATGGATAGAATAAATTTAGTGTTTTTTTATCATCTTAAAATTTTTAACATTAAAAACATGCTTTAGTCAACCTTGAAATCTAGGAGCTAATAAGCCTACTTCTCAAACCACACTATTAAAGTACGTTCTATTACAAATGCTTTAAGAAAAATCTCGAAACACATATTAAAAATGCTGTTTTATAGCTGGTGATAGGAAAATCAATAGCTCTACAATTGCACTACAGTGGTTTGTATTGAAAACCCAGCTGTTTTTTTTTTGCAAATCCGTTGGTTATAAATTAAAGGAGTTCTGTTCTGCTTAGATAATGAAAAGTATAAACAAAAAAGCTCAAAGAATCGGTTTCACGAATCCTTGAGCCAAGACTACTAGTCTTTTCGATTAAAGTAAAAAAAAATTGTTTTACCTCAGTTCTTTTGAATGAAGTTACTTATACCAATTTAGCATTCAAATGTTATGTAAAATCAGTTTCTTTTTCACTTATTAATCGTTATAAAATAGAACCGTAACTATTGCTATGCTTATATTTTCTTCCTCAACTAAGTAAAAAACCTGTGCTGAGCTACGTCGTAGTATAATTCAAATTTTTAATGCATCATTTAAAAACTAAACTGATATTATAGAAGTATAGTCATACCAAATATAAAACTTGAAGACCCAAAATTAAATGAAAGGGAGTTTGTTTCGCTATTCTGGATCCCATCAGTTTCTCCTGAAGAATAATTGTAACCAAAGGTAGCGAAGTTAGCTTGAAGCAATATATTTTTGGTCAAACTAAGATTAATGCCTGGTCTAATTCCAACGAAAATTGATTCATTTCTAGATTCTCTTTCAGTATTATCGCTATTTTCAAAATTATTTTTACCGAAGGCGAATCTAGTTTCACCTTGTAAATGAAATGCTATTTTTTCACTAACTGGAAAAAATTTCTTTACAAATGGAGAAATTGCAAAAAAATTGGATGTTGAAGAAGTTGTTCTTAGAATTTGTTCATTTTCATTCTCATCTTCTGACTTAGAGTAACCATAACCTAATCCTAAACCAAGAATCAAGTTTTCACTGATGGCGTATCCAATTTTTGGTGAAACACTGAAGTTAAAATCCTTACTGTCTGAAGAAAAGGTTGGATTGAAAAAATCGTCATTTCTTGAATTTATTGAAAAATCCGCCTCTAAACTCCAAGTTCCCTTTTCAATTGAAAAATACTCTTTATCATCTTGATCATTTTGACCAAAACTAATACTCGTAAATAGAATTAGAAATAATGTAAGTGATGTTCTCATGGTGATTGGGTTTAAGGATTATTATTTCAAAGGTGAATTCAATAGTTATACCATAAAGGAGTTGAAGCTTAATTTTTGTTTTTTTTATTAAAAGTAACCTAGGGATAACACCACAAATTATGTTATCCCCATTTTATTGATAAAAATGGACTAGAGAAAGTTCCTTCAGAATTTTATAGATAAGCGCTTACCAAAGTAATCAATTGTATCCCGTGTTTTAAGGCCTTATTTATGATTCAATTTTGAATAAATATCCAAACTAATAAATTCACTATTTTTAATTTCGCAATCTTTCATTGTTCCTTCTAAATTGAATTTCAGTTTTGCAAGTGCCTTTTTACAATTCGTATTTTCAGTTTCCACAAATCCCTCAATCCTATGCAGCCCAATATGGTCAAATGCGTAATTAAAGATAAGTGGCATTGTTTCAGTCATAAATCCTTTCCCCCAATTTTCTGGAAATAACCAAAACCCAATTTCAGCTTTTTTATTTTCTTTATTTAAGTCGTTTAAACCTCCTGCACCAAGAAATTTTCCATCAACTTTAGAACATATAGCCCACCAAATCCCATTTTGGTTTTTTTCAAGATTAGAAAACCAGTGCATTTGTTCTTTGGTTGCTTCTAAACTATCGAAACTAATACCGTAATACTTTATAATATCAGGATGAGAAAGCCCTTTAAAAACATCTTTTAAATCAGAATCAACAAATTGCCTGAGAATCGTTCTTTCTGATTCTAAAGTTGGGAAAATATCTTCCATTTAGAGTTTATTTTTTAATGACTTTTAGGTTTGCCTGTATAGTTGGTGATATTTATAAATCACTATATTTTTCTGTAAATATTAGACTTAATTTAATGGGCTTAACTTTTGTGTTTTGCCATCAAAAAATCATTGAGTATTCAGACTGATGCAAGGCGCTTTATAGTATCGGTTTCCAAATTTCATTTACTGGTTTTTTACCAGTGATCATTTCTAATAATTGAATTAAATATTGGTTTTCTTCTTCACCATTGTCTTCAATCATTTTTTTAAATGCCATTGCACCTTCCGGGAATATAGAAGTTAAATCAATTTTCCAAATATTACTTTCCTTATAAAAATGAAAGTAAAAAGGAGTTTTTTGTCCTTTCGAAATAAGTTGCCCTTTAGCAAAATTTCCATCGATTTCAACATCTCCAATTTCAGTATTCATAACGCTGTTTTTCCCAACCATTCCCTCTTTAATAGCGTAAATTAATAGTTCTTTCCCATTGAATGATAAAATATCCCTTTTGGATGTTCTATACCTGATTGATATAACCATTAACTTGTCAAGAATTCCTAATGAATTTACAGTCAAAGAATCTGCCTTTTTAGTTGTTTCAAGAATTTCATTATAATAAGATATTGTTTTACTGTCTACAAAATCTACTGCTTTTTCTCCTTTGTCATTTAAAATTGAAGTTTTATAACTGTTAAATGATTCTCTTACTAATTTCTCTTCTTTTTCTTGTCCAAGACAACATGTAATTATTGAAAATGATAGGGATATGCAACTTAATATTTTTTTCATACTTTTTGTTTAATAATTTACAACGCTAAAGCAATGATTCGTGATGCCTAGAAATCTGACAGATTTCCAGTTACGTGCAAAGCAAAAACTTTTAGTTATGCTTTATTTTTTTTGTCTAAAGCAAAAATAAAAGTTTTTGTGACTTCATAAATGTACATAGATCTCGGCCTAAACATCGAAGTCAAGATTAATTATAGGTGTTATTACCGATCGTTTATTATTTTTAAGACTCTACTATCTCCGAGATTAATGTTTTATATTCTTCAACATCCTTTTTGAATTTATTCTGAACAGTAATCCATAATACAATTAATAATGCTAATAGTATTGCGCCAAATATGTACATAAAAATACTGCTACTCCCTTTTGAGATTATCGCAGCTAGAAACCCCAAACCCAAAAACATATGTGTAAATATTATCAGTTTCCATAAAAAGTATTGAGTAAAAGAAATTTCTATATCGGATTCACTTACAGTATCTGTTTTAATATCTTCCCGTCTACAATGATTTTATTTACAAACATGAAATAGAAGGCCTATAGCCCTCGATTATGTACTTTAAATGTTGCTGAATCATTTTCACCTTTATCCATATCAAAAACAAATCGGTCACCAGAGCCAAGTGAACTATCCAGTTTCTTAATGATGACTTGAACGCTATTTTTAACTTTAATATTCCATCTTTTCATAGTGTTGATTTTATGTTTTGCAACGTATTGATGTTGCAAAACAAGATGAGTAATCCATATTATACAGTAACTAATATAAGAACTTTTTACCGTCTTAAAAGTCTTAACATTAAAAACATACTTTAATAAACGCTGAAATCTCGGAGGTAATTAATCTACCCCGTAAACCACACTATAAGAGTACACCCTATTATAAATGCTTAAAGAATAAACAACAAAAAATTCAAAGAATTAATAATGTGAATCTCTAATACCAATTAAACCTACAACGTCGCAGTAAATCGTTTTTTTTTGCCTGCTTTTTATTATTCAACGTTTTATTTTAATTTCTTAAAACAACATTCAATTACTCTTTAATTATTTTCTTGACAATAGATGTATGATCTTTTAAATTGATCTTGACCAAATAAAACCCTTTATTTAGTTTTGAAAGATTTAATTTTTGATTGTCTCCTCTATAAACAAGGGTAGATTTGGCATCATAGATTTCTACTGAAGTAAATTCTAGTCCTTCAATGAATAATTCATCTTTGACAGGGTTTGGATATAAATTAACTACAGAAATATCCTGATCTATTATAGATAACAAAATGTCATTTGTTGTAAATGAAATCAATTTTCCAGGATTGGAAAACCCTTGTATGTTGAATGTTTCAGAGGTGATAAAATACCTATTCGCTCCGATATGTGTTATAGCCTCTGTTTGTTCAAACCCTAGACTTGTAAGTGATGTTTTAGTGTTAGTGCCTGAAAAGATATCATTATTTGTAAAGTTTTCACTAACCCAAACAAAAGGTTGTAGTATTCGGCTATAACCGACTAAATATACTTTTTCTGTTGATGGATTGTAGGTGGCTCCTGTTATTAACCCTGCCTCCGCTAAAGGTGTTGGTGACGAATCTACAGTATATGTTCCGCTATTTTTTGGGATTGAGTAGGCTTTTGAAATTTCATCGACCCAATTTTTAGTAAATAAAATCAAGTTGTTTGCATCAAAAGAAATCAGTGCTTCTGCATCCCATTCTGTATTATTAAGATTAGCGGTAAAATCTACTTGATCTGCATAGCTAAAGTTTATAATTTCTGATGTTATATTGGTGGAATTTAGATAATCATTTTTATTGATTTTATAAATTTTTAGATCAGTTCTATTTCCACTGTTGTTACCTATATCGCCAATATAAATTGAGGAGTCATCTTGTGCGATATCTTCCCAATCTATATTTGTGGCGTTGGTAACTGTAACTGTTCTCGTAACCAACCCAGAAATTGTATCCAATTCATAAAGTTTATTTTCATTACCCGAATCATTATGACTAATTAGTCTATCGTTAAAAAAGATTGCTCCTGATGATTCACTCAAAATTGTTGGTAAATCAAATTTCTTTTCAACATTCGTGATTTGAGCTATTGCATTCAATGCACTTAAAATAAAAGCTGATGCTACAATTATTTTTTTCATTTTTTTGGAGGATTTTTAAAAATAGTTCTATTTACAAACAAATATGGTTTAATAAATTGAATTAACTTGAGTTCATTTTCTATCTTTTGAACAATTGCTGTAAGTGCATTCTTTTCTCTTTCAGATATATACAAGGCTTTATGCTATCGTTATCAAAGAAATAATACTACCGAATGGAACTGGAAAGTGAAAAGCTCAAGTTAAATCGGAATGAAGAAAAATACTCCATCCGCCTAAAACTGATTTTGTATTAGCACAGTTTAGAGCGTTTTTTTAGGAGGCGTAAAAGACTAAACTTTCTTTTATAGAAATTTAAGTGGCAAAGCTTTATTTTCTCTTCACCATTCTATTCTATTGGCAAATATTTTGGACCTTGATCTTTATTTGGAAACTTAGAGGTGTGAAGTTTTTAGAAATAATTTGGACTCACTGTCAATTAATAGCGGAGCCATCCACTCGATCACAAACTGCTATTTCTCTATTACTTTTCTTTCTCTTAAATTATATTCATCTTCACTTCGAAGGTAATAGAACATTTCATTTTTATTGGGTAAGTGCTTCAATTCATAACCCTCACGAGACCAAAACGAGTTGTCATAAATAATAACATAGCTTTCTCCTATAACTTTAAAAACATCTCCTTTTACGACTATAGCTGTACTTTCATCAATTCCAATACCTAGAAGTTCTGGTTTGTCCTCGAGAATTGTAAACATATCGAATTGTCTATTTCTGGCCATAATATGTTGATCAATGGCAATATTTGAAATAAAACCCAGTCCAACCTCATGATCCCCCATCATAATTTGATTGTTTTTTGAATCTCCTCTAGCTAAATAAGAACCTTGAATTGTTGCGCCCGCAGAGGAACCGGCGATTACACCTCCTCTATCTAACAACTTATACCAAATTATATTTATAATGCCGTATAAATAAATTGAATTATTTTTTGATTGATTGAAATCAAAAATAACTAGCATAGCCTTAGCTACGGTAATTATTTTTGATGAAAAGCAGGCGAAAAAGAAACGATTTATTACGTCATTATAGGTCTAATTTGGTATTAAACATTTCATCATGTGCTTTAGTGTTTAAAAAACCATCAACAATTCGCCATTTTCTACCCCCCATAAAATAGATTCCTGTAGCTTCTCTTTTGATTTCTCCATGTTTAGAAGAAGGGTCTGCTCATTATGCGAAGAAATCAGTTCTCGAATAATCATCAGATTTTTTTTTATAAACCATTTGAACATAAGTTTATAAATCGAACCGTTATTGAGAGAGAAGCACGAACCTAGCAATCTCATGATGAGAACGAAATTAACTGGTAGCGTATGGCTTCTCTGGCTGTGTAATTAGAGTTTACAGTTAGCTACTTAGGTAGTAATAAAAATTATTTTAAGATTGGTAAGTACAAAATAGTAGGTGTATTTTGATTGATAATTAGTATGGCGTCTGTGCTGTTGTTTGGCATATATAAGAAGGGAAAGGACAATCAGTAATGCGATCTGAAATTTAGAAAAATGCTAAAGGGAAGCAAAAAAGCCGCCCTCTAATAAGGTGCGACTTTTTAATTTATCTTTCTGCTAAGTTATATTGATTTGAAAGCGTATACCACCAATTTTTGTGGACAATTAAAGCTAAACTCTCCGTTTTAACAACGTCTTAAAGTAAATTATTGTGCTTACTTAAAGCGCTGTTTTATTTTATTATAAACTAAACCATTTGTTAACAACATAAATGAGTCTAATACTTTGTGATATCTGAATGGCCGATGTGTAGTTTACTCCGGCTATTCTAATGGTTTTTCCATTTGGGTTAACGGATGTATCGTCCCCATCCGCATAAATCAAGATGTTTTGTCCATCAATAGGATTTACAGGTAATGTAATGGTGATTGTTCCAGAAGTTGCTACTACTTGGTTATCCGTATTTAAGGTTGAATTTGCAGACACTATGCTAGTAGCCAAATAGCTTGTAGGTACCTTGCTAGTGGCTAAATTGCTTGCACGTGTAGAATAAACTATTTCATTGGTAGCTCGATCGTAAAATAAGGGAACATCCCCAGAACCAAAATCGCCTTCCCTAATAGGCGCTACGTAAAAACCTGACGCCCGTGCACCAAAAGGCATTCCGCTTGCGTCTATCACAATAGAATTTGGGGATTGGAAGGTACCAGCTCCTGTTCCTATTGCAATTGCGTATTCTCCTTGATTTTTTTCACCAGCTCCTGTTCCTATTGCAATTGCGTATTCTCCTTGATTGTTTTCACCAGCAAATCGACCTAATGCGATCGCGTCTTCTCCTTGACTGGATGAACCAGCACCTTCACCTACCGCGATCGCTCCAAATCCTTGCTGGTCTCCACCAGCACTTACGCCTAACGCGATTGCGGAAGATCTTTGGGTGTTATTACCAGCTCCTGTTCCCTATTGCAATTGGCGTTTTCTCCTTGGGTGGTGCGAGCAAACAAAAAAGACCTAACGCGATTGCGGAAGATCCTTGACTGAATGAACCAGCATTTACGCCTAACGCGATCGCGTCTTCTCCTTGGGTGCTACTACCAGCAAATCGACCTAACGCGATTGCGGAAGATCCTTGACTGAATGAACCAGCATTTACGCCTAACGCGATCGCGTCTTCTCCTTGGGTGCTACTACCAGCAAATCGACCTAACGCGATTGCGGAAGATCCTTGATTGTCTCTACCAGCAGATTGACCTACCGCGATCGCGTCTTCTCCTTGATTGTCGCTACCAGCAGATTGACCTACCGCGATCGCGGCATCTCCTTGTGTTGTTTTACCAGCTGAAGTTCCTAATGCTATTGAGCTAATCCCTTGTGGTGTTTCACCAGCCTCAAAACCAATAGCAAAAGAATTATTTGTCTGAGATGCCGCATATATATCAGCAAATTTTAAACTTAATGTTTCATCATCCACGAATTTCTTTGTGACATATTCTTGATCATTTCCAAATGATGTCTGATCTGTTGTAAAAGGGCCTACAATACTTGTATTGTCAGCTGTAGCGGTTATATTTTGTGTTTTGCTAGCATTATCTGATATTCCGGTAACATTAGTTGCTATTGCGCTAGCATTATCTGATATTCCGCTAACATTAGTTGTTATATCGGTAACATTAGTTCCTATTCCGCTAGCATTATCTGATATTCCGGTAACATTAGTTGCTATTCCGCTAGCATTAGTTGCTATATCGGTAACATTATCTGATATTCCAGTAATATTAGTTGCTATGGCTGTAGTATTATCTGATATTCCAGTAACATTAGTTGCTATATCGGTAGCATTATCTGATATTCTGGTAACATTAGTTGCTATTCCGGTAAAATTAGTTGCTATATCGGTAACATTAGTTGCTATGGCTGTAGCATTATCTGATATTCCGGTAACATTAGTTCCTATGGATGTATTAGCAGTTGTTATATCGGCAGTATTATCTGATATATCAGTAACATTAGTTGCTATATTGGTATTAGCAGTTCCTATATCGGTAGCATTCGTTATAATGTCATTAGCATTTGTTGAAATTGCAGTAGCACTTGTTATAATAGCATCTCCATTTGTTCTTACTTGTCCATCTAAAGCTTGGGTTGCATCTACTAAAGAAGTAGCAGCATTGATGTAGTTTGTGTTTGCATTGGTCGTATAGGTTCCGTCTAAATTTAAACCAGCACCTGTTTGAGTGGCATCTAATTCGGATTGAATCGCGTCAGTGGTAGTTGTGTTAGCTGGTCCTGTTAAACCTATTTCTCCTTGAATACCTTGAGCACCTGTATCTCCTTGCGGTCCTATTGGCCCCGGAATAGAGCTTCCTGAGGTTTTAGCATACAAGGCATAAGGTACACTCATTAACTGTGTTGTTCCAGTAATGGTGTAACTTGTGCCTCCCATTGGATCTGTTTCTGTTTTTATAAAATAGGTGTCATCTGCCCAATCAATTGCAGAAAAATCGCCAGAAGTTGCTCCTGTTCCTATTTCTAAACTTACTAATCCGTTGGCATTGGTCGTTGGTGTTTGTGTTTCTACATAAACGGTTGTTCCTGTTGCAGCTCCTTGTAGTATGCTAATTTGCATTCCTACGGCTTGTGTTGCTACTAATGCATTATTTGCATCTCTTAAGACGGCTTGATAACTCATTTTTTCTGGACTTTGTGCCCATACCATTGCAGTCATTAGTAATACTGTTGCTATTGTAAATATTCTTTTCATTATTTTTAGTTTTTAATAATTTTAAATGTCTTAATTTTTTTGTTTTGTTGGTTTACGACATTTATGAAGTAAATAGCAGTTGGCAAGCTTGTCATTCCAATTTTCGTTTGTTGAGTTACTATTTGCCCTTTATTTAACAATTTACCCTGCATATCATAAAGCTTATATAACAACTTTTCGTTGTTGTAATTGCTTATTTGTAGAGTTAAATTATCCAATGTAGGGTTTGGAAATGCCTTAAGGGAAATATTCAGTTCGGTTTCTTTGACCCCTAGCGTAAATATTTCGTAAGGCTGTTGCACACCTTGGCTTACAGTACCAGAAGCATTCGTATTTGCAGTATAAACTACCTGTCCTACACTGAAAGCAACAGTTCCGCCTGATCCTGTTGCCACTCCACCTGTGGCAGTTGTGTTTTCTTGTGCATGTAATCCTATTAAACCTAGGATGAAAAACACGATACTTGTCAATGTTTTTTTGTGTTTCATATTTTTTTTTTAAAAATATGAAATTAACATAATTGTTGTATCATTTTTTATCGTTGTGTTGTCAATTAACGAAAATATAACTTAAATTTATATTGTTTTAAATTGCTATGATTTTGTGGGTCTAAATCTGTCTTAAGGCTTTTTCCTGTTCCATAGGTGTAAAGTGTCATGGATGCTTCAAGGCTCACCATTGTTGCTTTTAAAGCTTTGAGATAAGTTCTTTGTATACTACTACTGGAATACTGCCTGCCAGTTTGCCCCTCGAACAAACAGTAAGCTGGCTTATAAATCTTGTAACATTCTCGAAGTAATTCTAACAGATGCTTTTAAACTAGTGGATAAGCAGATTTTTCAATAGCTAATAATTAGTGCATTTCACTACTGCTTTTTAGGGGCAACATGTCTTTCATTAAAAAGCGTTCAGAATATGGTCGTAGTAAATTTGAGCTCTTTCTTTTGAAAAATAATCTATGATAATTAATGACATCCCAAAAACCGTCAAAGCTATTCCGATAGCGTGAAACGTGGAGTTTTTAGAATACGCAAAGGCAAGAACCGTAATCAGAAAACAAACGGCACTAATAGCCAATGATGTAGGATACATAAACTGAAAATCTTCGACTCGCTTCTTTTCATTCTGAATAAATGCTGCTGAATCTGTTTGATACGCGTTTTGAAATTCTGTAATGCGTTTGTTGTTCGAATACATCATAAAACTTCCCATTGTACTAAAAAGTATACCCAAAACAAGTGCTGGAATTAGCAAAGCTTTAGCATTAACGGTTGTACCAAATTTCCAAATTAATACCGAATAGATTAACGTAAGTATCCCAGCAATAGTGATACACATGCCTTCAAAACTTTCTCCTTTTGCCCATTGGACACTATATTCTACTAATTTCATTTTTATTGTTTTATACCCATTTAAACCTATAATGTAGTCATAAATACAATTAGATACAAGTTCTGCAGGCAACAGTTATTTAATAAGCCGTATTAGATGTGGATAAGAGGTAAACTTAGTTTTTTCTTTAATTCTCATTGCGATTATAAGTGCCATCCAAATATTAATACCGCTTAGAGCGATAAATAAACCCAAAAGCAAATAGGATATATATCCATTTTCTGGATTAAATAATTCTAGTGTGGCGGTTAATAAGGCTGAAGAAAATGTTATTGTTGTTAAAATTGTCCAGATTATTTAAAAATTCAATAAACGAGTTCCTTTATCATCTAGATCTACAATTTTTTCTTTTTTAGAAATCCAAAAAATTAACGGAATTAAAATATTTCCAATTGGAATAACCAAATAGGTAATGACTGATAAATGCATGAGTACGAGAAGCTTTGAATCCTCTTTTTTGCCGTAATTAATAATTTTTTCCGGTAAGGTTTCTAAGGCTTCACAAATACGTTTTATGGAATTTCCACTTGGCTTGTTTTCTCCATTCTCTATTCTTTGAATGGTCCTTAAGTTAACTTTTGCTTTCTCCGCTAATTCCTCTTAAGCATATCCTTTTGACTTTCTTAGCTCAACGATTTTTTGACCATTGGTTTCCACGTCTTATCATTTTAATTATTTGGTCAAAGTTATTTTGAAAATAGACAAATTGATAACGGTGTGTTTCTGACAATTTTACGACATTTTTGTCAATCTGTTCATTTCTAATGGTTACCAAGGTGATTTAATTGGTTATTCAACCAAGTTAATAAACAAATACGGACTAAAGCAGCCCGCCATACCGACCCCTGTCGGATAGGTTTATTGGAATCTCAATATCCATAAGAATAATGTCTCCACTGGCATAATTAGAATACTTTTCAGCTTTATTTTTTTTTCAAATTTACCCGAGCTTATGATCGATGTCTTGCACTGTACAAACCTGAAATCTTCTCTTAAGCTTGCCAAAACTTAAGTCACCAGAAATACCAAGTGGCAAACTGTGATCAAGAAGGATAAGTCTAGCGAAAAACTGCCGCTTAAGCAGTTGCCTATATTCGACCAACTATTTTGACGCGTTTAAATATTTACCTTATAGAAAAAACTGGGTGAAGATTAGTAATGGTCGAAATATTTACCAGACTAGTGATCTAGAGGTTTATTGGTTTTTATTCTGATATGTTGTAATAATTAGCTGAATGCAACTAAAAACAGCCTTCTCCTCTTGTAAGGTTCTTACCAACTCATCGAATTTCTCCTTATCCAAAAGTCCTGAACCAGTCAACAAATCATATAGCTTTGACCTAGCGGCAAGCCATATACTTAGTTATTGGGCACTGGCTTTTTATTTTCCACCTCTAAATTCATCAATCTTATATTCAGTATCTATTTTCCTTAAAGTTAAATATCCATTTGTTGCACCAACTATTTCATCTGATTTTCCAAGTGACATAATTATGATTGAGTCCAAATCATTAGTATGAAAAACTCCATCTCCACCATTTTTTAGATTGTCGGAAAGTTTGCGTAAAAATTGAGTATTACTCAAAGAATCAGACCAAGTCATTATAGAATTAAATCCTTTTTCGGTTGTAATCTTTTCTAACTCTTCTGAATCAATTTCAGCTATTACAACCGAAAAATCAGTCAAAGATTTGTCCAATTCGGGGTTTGAATTTGAACAACCGACATTTAGTACTAACGTTAAAAGGATTACAATTTTCATTTTTCTCATTGTTCTTTCTGCTTGTTTACAACATCCATATAAACTCTATTTAAATCTTCATTATAGGGCATATATCTTTTAAGTAGAATATTTAAATTTTGATCCAAACTAACACTTTCACATATATTATCCAACAGACTTTAGATTAATCTCAAAAACTAGAGTGTTTTTAACCAACGGCTTTTTGTAATCCCGTTGGTTCAATTATTGGAGCTGTCATTGGTGAATATAGCAGATGTTTAAAATATTTAATAGCTACCCTTAGTTCCCGCTGGTCACCTCGTTGTTTATGAAGTTGAAAGTTTCCGTTTTACCAGGATAATCAATACGCTCAAAACCGGTTCATAACCTAAATCAATTAAGTTCGGAAGAATTGGCTCGAAACAATTTTTGAAATCAATTTGGTCAGTTTTGCAGATTTGGTTCTCAAAAAACACCGCTATTTTTTGTAAATCCGCAATTTGGTCGGCTGAAAAATGAATTTTTAATTCAGGCGTTGAGTATTGACTTTTTATAAGACAAATTTAAAATTAGAATAAGTAAAATTAATTTTCTCAATGTCTTTTTAGTATTATACCAAATTATATTTATAATGCCGCACGAATAAATTGAATTATACGACGATGTAGCTCAGTACAGGTTTTTTGATTGATTGATTGAAATCAAAAATAACTAGCATAGCATTAGCTACGGTAATTATTTTTGATGAAAAGCAGGCGAAAAAAGCCAGTGCCGAATTCGTATCGGTAAAACGATTTATTGCGACATTATTGGTCTAATTTGGTATTATATGAGTCTATTGATAGCTACATGTATTGGTATAATACCAAAAGATTAAATTCTAGTTTAGGATATCTCTCACCTCTAGAAATGAAAATAAAATTGAGAGGATTTATTAAAAAAGTAGCTTAAAAATTAGTCACAAATTTACTAGCTATTCCATATTCATAAAGAATTTATTTTTCATTCAGATAGAGGTGCACAATATGCTCTGAGTAAAATGACTAACATTTGCAATTTTAACCTTAAAATAACCCAAAGTATGAGTAGAAAGGGTAATTGCTGGGACAATGCTGTAGCTGAAAGCTTTTTTAAAACAATCAAATACGAATGGCTATATCGATTTAAATTTACCTCATATAATCAATTATATGAGTCTATTAATAGGTACATGCATTGGTATAATACCGAAAGATTACATTCTAGTTAAGGATATCTCTCACCTCTAGAAATGGAAATAAAATTGAGAGGATCTAATAAAAAATTAGCTTAAAAAATTAGTCACAAATTTACTAGCTAATCCATTTTCATTGGAATGAAAATTAAGAAACTTCCTTGAAACAGAGATGTTATGTTTCAAGGAAGTTTTAGATTCTTATAAAATTATTCTGGCCATGAGTTGGTGACCTTACCTTGGTCATCAAACACTTCTAGTTTTACGTTATTGTCTTTATCAACATAAAACATAGCTTTTGGTTTTCCGTTATCTCCAAATAGAAATAACCCATTATTTTGACTTTTCGTTTTTCCAAGCAGTACCCTTGGTGTCCCGCCTATAAGTCCTTGATCTGAATATTCTCTGTATTTTTGTCTTCTTAATTTTTTATCTTTAATACTATCTATCTCTGCCATTATTTTATGTGTTTCCTCAATAGATACGTTTGCAGTACGATCGTTAAAAACTAAAGCACTCGATACTCTTCTTTCGTCTCCTCTTGCTTCATCAGTCGTTATGAGTTGCATTACCTGGTCACCGTCATATCGATCGTATGATAATGAAAGTCCAGAACTATGTCCTTTTTCATTTTTGGCACCGTCATATATAAGTCCGCCACATTCAAGGCCATCTTCATTAAAATATAACATTCCTGATCGTTTTTTTCTGTTTTTATTTATAGCTTTATTATTGATTATAGTTTCTCCATTTGGAAACTGTTCTACATTGGTAATGATTATTTTAACAGTACCGTCAGCTTCTACAATATTGATGCGTTCCACATCAATAGTTCCGAATTTTTGATTTTCATTCGTTTTAAAAGCAAACAATACTATTACTGCCATAATAGCTACTGTGCTGACTGCAAATGTTCTTAGTAATACTAGTTCTCGATTTAATTTTTTCATGATCTCTATTTTTAATTATTTAATTATTTGAGACAATGGTAGAACTATAATCACAACTCGACAAGAACTATATAGGGAGTACAGGAAAATATGAGTTGAAGTAAGGAATAAATAGGTTGAGTGGTTTTCTGAAAAATCTATTTAAATCATTAAGTGTAAAGTTTCACCATATGGTTAATGAAATTTCGAGGAACTGAATTTTAAATACGGGCATGAGAGTAATTGTTATGTGTTTGTTTAAATTTAGTCACCTGGTTAAGCAACTGAATGAGTAAACAAATACTTACCAAAGAAAATTCCTAGGGAATTTTCTTTGGTAGGCAATGTCCAGAGTAGTCAATTATACAGCGTGTTGCTAGTCGTTTTTATTTAGAATATTCTTCCACTTTTAAATGTATTCCAATTCCTACATTATATTTTGCTCTTCTTTCATTCCATTCAACATCAACATTATTTCTCCAGATAAAAGGGCCACTGAATAATTTGGAGGAAAATCTAATTCTCTTATTTTCTTCTTCAATATTTACATCATTTTCTAGATGAATACATTCTATAGATACTATAAAATCATTTTCAAAAGATAAATATTGATTTGAAACATCAATTTTAACCAGTCCCGTTTCACTGATTTCAACAATATTATCAACTTCATTTATTTTCACAAAATCTATTTGATCATCTTTAATAGTGTAAAAATTGACTCTAAAAGTTGCAGATTTATATCCTAGTTCAGCTATATTAAATTTAACATTTTTTATATCGTAGGTTTTATTTTTTTTCACCTCAATTTTTTTACCGATTTCTGTGCCTAAACTTTCGGAAAGAAAATTGACTAGAATCATTTTTGTTTCAGTTTTAGATCCAACAATTTTTTCTTTAAATCTCCTTTTTTCATTAGAAACCATAACTTCCTCTAAACTCTCAATTTTAGAGATGAGTTGAATAGGATTTAGTTCTAATTGATTTTTAATTATTTTTTTTTCAAAATTCAAATGTGAAAAAATTAAAGAATCATTCTCTTTTAGTAATGAGTTTTCAAAAGAAAATAGTCCTTTCATAGTACTCACTGTTCCAATAGAGGTTCCTTTTATTGAGATGTTTACGTATGGTATTCCATTTCCAAATTCATCTACACATTTTCCCTTTAGTTGAGAATAAGAATTTGAAACAAAAAATAAGCAAGCGAAAAGCAGTAATTTAGAATAGTATTTCATTTTTTTTCTATAATAATTTATAATAACTTATATTAAGACGAACGAACTTAAAGTTTGTTACAGTTCAGCAATCAGTTTTTAAATTACTAGCGACGGGTATTATAGGGCAAGTAGAGCGGTAAAAAGCGATACGTCTTTAATTTTACACTGAGCCAAAATGGTGTAACTTGATTTTAATTGATTCATTCTTAAAAGCCAAATCAAATAGATTTGGAGAACTTAGTTTAAGGCTCTAAACTTTGGGTTAATCACCAAAACCCGTATTAACTATAGCCATTGTTTCACTTTCGTGTTCTTTCATCTAGTTTGTATGTCAGATTGAGAAACTTGCATAATAACTTTCTTATCATATAACAAGCTTAATATGTAGCCAATTTGGTCTTTATCGCCCGCATTACAACCTATTTTTAAAATGTCTTTTGATGCAATTCCATCATGTCCAAAATTTGTGAACATTTTTAATGTGTTTGGTGTTTTATTTTCTATAAATATATTTGATTTTCCATTTTGGAAGTTACCATCTATATTTTTGTGAAAAGTACCGTTGGAAATACAAATTATTCGCCATTCTTTTTCTGAAGACCACTCTTTTCTTTTTATCATAGAAGATATTAATGAACAGAAAAATTTCAATTCATTTAACTCTGCATGACTAATTTCATTATCAATAAAGTAACTGTTGATGTCTGAAATAAAACCGCTTTTCATCTCATCAAAAATAGTTCCGTATGGATCTATATATTTAGAATTATTGCTATAGTATATTACTGGAATCAAAAACACAGTAATGTTATCAATTTCACACCAGAATTCAAGAAGGTTTTTAGGAGTAAAACCAACACGTATTCCTTTATGTTTATTTCCATATTTTTCCCATTGATTCATATCGTCGTTCAATTCTGATAGACTGAAAACGAACGCTGAAAAGTTGTTAATCGATTGTCCTTTATATGACTGCTTTAATTTATTAGATAGTGTTTGATCAAATTTATTGGAGATATATTCTTGACCATATATTAATTCATTAGGGTCATTCATTAAAAAAATACTAGAAGCTCTAATGGATTGAGATTTAATCATTGCCTCCATCGCTTCTAATGAAGTGTAGTGATATAATTGCGATTCTTGTTTGTATTCAGGATTATTTGAAATAATTTCATTCGCTTTCATTGAAAAATCTTCGAATCTTTTTATGAATGTATCCTTAATAGAAGTCATTGATTATAAGTTTTTTTTACATGAAGCACAAAATATGGACAATATAATAAGTTGTGTTATTCTCATTTCAGTAACAGTATAAATTTAGTGATTTTTTTATTGTCTTAAAAGTCTTAACATTAAAAACATGCTTTAATAAATGCTGAAATATTGGAAGTAATTAATCTATATCTCAAACCACAACATTAGATTACACTCTATTGTAAAAGAATCTTAAAATGCTTTTTACTAGCTACTAATAGACTAATCAATAGCTAATTAATGGCCTCCAATGGCTTCACAATTACCTTGAAATAGAAAACCAACGTTAAGACTAACGGCTTTTTATAAACTCGTTAATCTTAACCTTGGTTATGAAGTTTAAAATTACTTCAATTACAATAATTATTAGCGCATTTATTCCACCAATTGTATTGCTGATTTGCCCTGTCTGACTAAAATCAAAATCACTCTAATATACAGGTATAGTAAAAGCAAATAAACTTCCAATTAAAATAAGCACAACTCTTATATAGTTAAAAATGGATTTATTTAACCCCTACATTTATTTTTCTAATAAGGGCTAACCTTAGGACATAGTAGAAGTAGAGTTCTACCAACTTTACCATTTTTATTATGATGTTAGCAAACGTACTTTCTTAAAACCTACTTATTAAATTTTATAGCAATTGCCTTTTTTCCACGTTTATACATTATTGCGGACTTGAATTCAACTAATAAATGCAACTTTTAGATTTGATTATTATAGCTACTTTTTCAAAACAAGAAAGAGGAAAATATTCCTCTTTCTTGTTTTGATGGAAAGGTTATTTTTACAGCATCAAATCGCCAAAAAAGAAGTTGCAATGAGTCACCTTACCAAAGAACAAAGATATACAATATCTGTAATGCGCAAAGAAGGCTATAACCATAGAGCTATTGCAGAAAGTATAGACAAAGACAAGTCAGTAATTAGTCGAGAGCTAAAGCGTAATAAGGATCAAAGAAGCGGTGAATATCGCTATGAATTAGCTGTGAAAAAGTGTCGCGAGAGACATAAAACAAAACCTAAACAGATTTGTTTTACAAATGAAATAAAAACAGCTTCAGAAAGGCTTTTAAAGTTAGATTATAGTCCAGAACAGGTAGTAGGGATATTAAAGAAACACCAAGAACCTAGTGTAAGTGTTGAAACACTTTATCAACATATCTGGAATGATAAAAAACATAAAGGAACCCTACATAAGCATCTAAGACATCAAGGCAGGCGTTATCGTAAAAGAGGCGCAGCAAAGGATTCTAGGGGTATTATAAAAGACAGGGTAAGTATAGAAAAACGACCTAGTAAAGTGGAGCTCAGAGATCGCTTTGGAGATCTTGAAGTGGATTTGATAATAGGTAAAAATCACAATCAAGCTATTCTAACAATTAATGATAGAAGCTCTGGAATGCTTAAAATGAAAAAAGTTCCTTCTAAAGAATCCAAAGGGGTAGGCTTAGCAATCATAGATTTATTAGAGGATTGGAAACCTTATTTGAAAACTATTACAGCGGATAATGGAAAAGAGTTTGCAGACCACCTTGTGGTAGCGCAAGAGCTAAATATAGATTATTATTTTGCAAGACCTTATCACTCCTGGGAACGGGGTTCAAACGAAAACCTAAACGGACTGATAAGACAATATTTACCTAAAAAAACAGACTTTACAAAAATCACTGATTACCAAGTAAAACAGATACAAGAGAAATTAAATCTAAGACCTAGAAAAAGGTTCAATTATGAAAATCCTATATTTGTAATGGATCAATTATTATTTAACCCAGAAGTTGCATTTATGACTTGAATCCGGCGGATATTTGTTTTCTCCAAAATTTCTTTTCCATTTTTTTCGCAAACTTCAATAAATCTTGTTCAATACTATTATTTATTAAACCTCCCGTTAAAGCAGATTTCCACTTAATTCCTCCCCTAATTTTTTTTATGAAATCATAGTCTTTTATAGGTTCACTCATCACAAAGAAAGGAATTGCCTCAATTTTTTGAACTACGGCAATTCTGTCATTTTCAGGAGTTTTTTCGTCCGTAAACTTTATTGCAGTCATTTGTTTTCCGTTTGTATAAATTACTGCGTCAAATTTTATATTTTCATATTTGTATTGTTTAGCTAATTTATTAATATACTTACTCACCTTTGTAGCTATACTTTCATTTACCAATCCTCCAGTAATAACAGAACCCCATTGTATTCCTTTTCCACCTCCTTTTAAAGTTTCATATTCTCTTACAGGTTCTGCCAATAAATAAACTTCGATTCCATTTACTTTTTGAACTTTCGATTTAATTTGTGCAACACTATTCAGCGTAATAAATAATACTAAAATTGATAATACTTTTCTCATACTTTTAATTTTCCTTTTGTTTTGATTTGTGAATAATTACTTTTTTCAATTTATAATTTTGACTGGTTTTCAATCGCATATTTGCTAACGCGTTTGTATATTATTTGTTGCGTTGATCGGACAACCAATTTAATATTTGCAAACTGAATAGAAAATCCAAGAGTTCCTCCGCTTCGGGATTCCTAAGTGGAGAATAACTTACGATTAATTTTACACGCGTTGTACACCTTAATTTAGTGTCTAATTGAAGTGTAAATACTGTATTTTTCTATTATTGTTTTATTATCCCAATCAATTTCTAATGTTTGATATGATCTACTTACGCTATGTTTTTCTGCCGAAAATTGAAATACCTAAGCCAGTTTGTTATATTTTAACACTAGCATCCGAAAGTTTTTAGAAAGAAGTAAGAAACATGTTTCTACCCCAATGTTTACATTAAAAAGCTCACTTTACCCAGAAAATAAGTCCCTCTCTAACACTAATACTTTTTGTGGTGAAATTGTCACTTTACGAACACCTTCTCTGACTTCATTGCACACATAGTCTAGTGATAAGTAGTGATATAAGCAAAATCTCACTTTTTCTGACAAATTAGAAAAAGCAACTGCTTTTTTGGAAATAGTTCGCTTTATAAGCTCTAAAAGTAGATAATTTATCAGCGCTACATATATTTGCGATTTTACTGCATTCTCACTGGTTCCCCAGAAGGTTTTTACTTGTAGGTTTTGTTTTAAAGCTTTAAAAAACAATTCAATATCCCAACGTTTCTTATATAATGCTGCAATGGTATTGTATTCCCAATCAAGTTGGTTGGTAATAATGGCAATTACTTTGTTTTCATCTTCTTTATAAACATGTACCAATCTTAGTTTATGCTTTGAAATACCCGTTTCTATCGCCCTACCTGATGTAAGTTGTATTATTTCATCTTTAAGAATATGTTGGTCAACATCATCAGCAAGCTCCAGCTCCTCTATCGTTTCATACAAAGTGTTGGACTTAATTCTAGTAACAAATACATTTTCTGCTTTTATTCTATTGAGCATTAATTCAAAATCGAAATAAGCTCTGTCTTCAACTATAATAGTGTCTTTAGGGAAAATCAGTTGCTTTAATCCATATCTGTCATGAACCTTTGCTTCTGTTATATTTACTACATCAGGTATCATTAAATTATAATCCCAGCTAGTGTGCAATTTAATACCTCCTTTAGCTGTCCGAAACTCTGCCCAATCAAACATAGCCAGACACAAGGAAATCGTTGAGCTATCTATTAGTTTAACTACCTTGCCCTTAATCTCTTCTATAATATGGGTGTTATGATGCTGTTTTAGCACCGATTTATAGTGACTTAATAAACGATAATACAAGCTCTCAAACACCTGCCAGTCACGCTTTTTATTGCCATCGCTCATTGTAGAACGAGCAGGGCTTTGGGTTAAACCTAAGTCGCTTATAAAAATCTCGCTAACTCCAATTCCTGCTGATATATCATTGAGGCTCTGGCACTTATTAAGCTGTCCGAAAGTTAAAGCAACAAACTGGTCGTAAGTTCTATACTTATGAACACCTTTATCTGTTTTGTAGGTATTGGTGCAACTTCTAAATAACCAATGGGGTACTAAATCTAAAATTTGTCGAATGACTGGTTTATTGTTATTTTTGTTTCGCCTGAAGAGTCCCATATTTGAAAAGTTTTTGGTAGAACTCAAAAATACGTGATTCTGAGGGCTTTTTAAAATCCCGACTTTCGGATGCTAGTGATATTTTAAGTCTACATCAAAATCTTTAGAATCCAATGCATTTCTTTTCGGTCTTTGACACTATTTTTGGTTCCTTATAATGGATTACTCCCCTTAGTCATAAAAATGCTTCCCACTCCCCCACTGTTTTACTCTTATCTTTAGAAATGACTCTAAATAATTTTAGTTATTTATCCTTCTTATTATAAATTACCTTGTATATTTATCTTGTAAATTTTGGGAGTAGCTATTGAGTTAGTTTGAGAAAAATCCTTAGAACCTGATTTGGTTAATACCAACGTAGGAAAAAAATTACTTAGATTTAGTTGTACAGACACTACTTCCCAAAGGTTTACAGTACTATTTTATAAATATAATCACTATAAAAGTAAACCAAGAAATCCATCAATTTTCAGAAATATTAAAGGCAATTGCCCACGTTCGTTTTATAACTATAAATACGAATAAGACAGTCATAACGCTAAGTAGCCCTGTTTTTAAGAAAATGTATTGGTCTTTTTTGGAGCATTTTAAAATAGTGATAAAATGCTAATTGGTATATCCACAACAGGAGGTTAACTAATTAGTTATTAAACCTTGTAAACTATTTAATTGATCTAAGATAAAATGAAAAAGAAAGACACTGCACCAAGTAAAAATGGGATTACAAGACAAGCATTTCCAAATTCAAGAAAAGTATATGTATCAGGAAAAATTCATCCACAAATCAGTGTGGCCATGCGTGAAATCTTATTAAGTGACACCAAAGACTCAAGGACAAAAAAGAAAACACCAAATCAGCCAATAACTGTTTATGATACTTCAGGACCGTATACAGATCCTGATAAAAAAATAGATGTACATATTGGTATTGACAGAATTCGTGAACAATGGATTTTAGATAGAAATAATGTAGAGCAATTAGAAGGGTTTACTTCCAAATATTGCAACCAGCGGTTGAATGATAAAAGTTTGAACCACATGCGTTTCTCGTTATTAAAAAAACCCTTGCGTGCAAAAAAA
The DNA here is from genome assembly GCF_000153485.2 of Psychroflexus torquis ATCC 700755. NCBI lineage: Bacteria > Pseudomonadati > Bacteroidota > Flavobacteriia > Flavobacteriales > Flavobacteriaceae > Psychroflexus > Psychroflexus torquis. Next base: position 4,259,210 of record NC_018721.1, read on the forward strand.
GGAGAAAATGTAACGCAGTTACACTACGCTAAAAAAGGAATAATCACACCTGAAATGGAATACATTGCTATTCGCGAAAATCAACGAATAGATGAAATGACTGAGATCCGAAAGCAACACAAAGGAGAACATTTTGGCGCTTCCATTCCAGATCGAATTACACCGGAATTTGTGCGGTCAGAAGTCGCCAGAGGACGTGCTGTAATTCCATCGAACATCAACCATCCAGAAGCAGAACCTATGATCTTAGGTAGAAATTTCTTGGTAAAAATAAACGCTAATATCGGAAACTCTGCAGTGACCTCCTCTATTGAAGAAGAAGTAGAAAAAGCAGTTTGGGCCTGTCGTTGGGGAGCAGATAATATAATGGATTTATCCACAGGAGAAAACATTCATGAAACTAGAGAGTGGATTGTACGTAACTCTCCTGTACCCGTTGGCACCGTGCCAATTTATCAAGCTTTAGAAAAAGTAAATGGAGTTGCAGAAGATTTAACCTGGGAAGTTTTTAGAGATACGCTGATAGAACAAGCTGAACAAGGCGTTGATTATTTTACAATTCATGCAGGCGTTTTACTACGGTATGTACCAATGACAGCCAAGCGTGTTACCGGTATTGTTTCTCGTGGAGGCTCTATCATGGCAAAATGGTGTTTGGCACATCACAAAGAGAGTTTTTTATATACTCATTTTGAAGATATTTGTGAAATTCTAAAAACCTATGATGTTTCCCTTTCTTTGGGAGACGGTTTACGACCAGGATCTATTGCAGACGCCAATGATGAAGCTCAATTTGCAGAGTTGGAAACTTTAGGAGAACTGACAAAAATATCCAGAAAACACGAAGTTCAGTGTTTTATTGAAGGTCCAGGTCACGTGCCAATGCACATGATTAAAGAGAATATGGAAAAGCAAATAGAGCTTTGCGATGAGGCTCCTTTTTATACATTAGGCCCTTTAACGACAGACATTGCTCCCGGGTATGACCATATTACTTCGGGCATTGGAGCTGCGATGATTGGTTGGTTTGGTTGCGCAATGTTGTGTTATGTAACACCAAAAGAGCATTTAGGCTTGCCGAATAAAGAAGATGTTCGAGTCGGAGTCATCACTTACAAAATAGCGGCACATGCTGCTGATTTGGCAAAAGGACATCCTGGAGCGCAACATAGAGACAACGCCTTAAGTATGGCGCGTTTTGAGTTCCGTTGGGAAGATCAGTTTAATTTAGGATTAGACCCAGAGCGCGCCTTAGAATACCACGATGAAACTTTACCCGCAGATGGCGCAAAAGTGGCGCATTTCTGCTCTATGTGTGGTCCTAAGTTCTGTTCTATGAAAATCTCTCAGGAAGTACGCGACTTTGCCGCAGAAAACGACATTGTAAACAATGAAGTCATCGTCAAAGGCATGGAAGCCAAATCGAAAGAGTTTAAAGAAAAAGGATCTGAAGTGTATTTGTAAGATTTTTAGGAAGTTCCCACGCTTTAAAAAAAAAGCGTGGTCGGGCTTTCCTTTTTATCTTTTGCCGAAAGAGCAAAAGGATGCCAATACAATCCCTAACTCATGCCTAGTTAAATTTATAATGTCCTATAAATAAATTTAATTATACAACAACGCAGTTCAGATTTTATGCTGGATTAAAGTTGAAATAATTAGCATAGCCTTTATCAGGGAATTGTTTTTGATAAAAACCAACTTAAAAAGCCTGTACCGAATTTAGTTCAGTACAGGCTTTTTAGTGCGACAGTTTAGGTTTAGATTGGTATTACCACTAAAATCATGATCTCCTGATAAAATTATGTGTCACTAGTCAAGTGATCTTTCAATATAGTGTAGTATATTTAATAATCATACATGTTTTAAGGCAGCTATAAGCTAGCCAGCAAGGGTACTTCCACATTCGTGTGGTGTACCCTTCTTTTATGATAATTATTTTCATAAGAATTTCGGTTTCTATCTTTCATAAAAATAAGATCAAGCATTTTTCTCTATACAGTTATCAGAGCTTTCATTTTGATTCTACTTTTTAAGAGGAGTTTGACCTGTAAGTCTTTATGAGATTGATTATATTTTATAGAGAACAGAAATGGAATATTTATTTCTGTTCTTAAAGGCTTATTTCTTCTTTTTGATATTCTAAATTTATCTTTTAGTGATGTTCCAGACTGTTTTTCTATTTAACTTTCTCATCCAATTCCCTATTATAAATCCTCCAATTATACCCGGTATAAACCAACCATAAAAGCTATGGAAATATTCATTCACAACAACAAATACCGTTGTGGTACAAATGTATCCTCCAATCATTTTGCTTAAATGTAATTTTAACCATCCATTTATTAATCGTTAAGGTGTTTTGAACAACATTAAATCTGTAATAGAAAATTATATTTATAATGCCGTATGAATAAATTGAATTATTTTTTGATTGATTGATTGATTGATTGATTGATTGATTGAAATCAAAAATAACTAGGATAGCCTTAACTACGGTAATTATTTTTGATGAAAAGCAGGCGAAAAAAGCCAGTGCTGAATTCGTATCGGTAAAACAATTTATTGCGTTATTATAGGTCTAATTTGGTGTTATACCAAATTATATTTATAATGCCGTATGAATAAATTGAATTATACTACAACGTAGCTCAGCACAGGTTTTTTGATTGATTGATTGATTGGTTGATTAAAATCAAAAATAACTAGCATAGCCTTAGCTACGGTAATTATTTTTGATGAAAAGCAGGCGAAAAAAGCCAGTGCCGAATTCGTATCGGTAAAACGATTTATTGCGTCATTATAGGTCTAATTTGGTATTAGTAGTGTATATAAGTCTGGACTTCGCAGTGCGCAAGCGATTGGTATTTTAATGGAAAACAACTTTCCAGCTGCAGTATTAAACTTAAAAGGAGGTTGTTTTCAATAGATCTCTTACAAGGATTTAAAAAGAGTAATTGTATTAAAGGGTATTAAATTTTAAAATTAATACAACAAAGTACTGTAATAATAGCAATTAAACTAGAAATAATAAGATGTCAAGCTACATTAATAAAAAATAAACACTTAGAATTTGTAAAATTGCTTAGAAAAAAGTATTTTTGCACCAAATTTAAGAAATTCGCATGCATCAAATTAGAAATATCGCTATCATAGCCCATGTCGATCATGGAAAAACAACCTTAGTAGACAAAATTATAGATCAAGCAAAAATATTAGACGATCGTAAAGAGCGTAAAGATTTATTGCTAGATAATAATGACTTAGAACGTGAAAGAGGAATAACCATTCTTTCTAAGAACGTTTCTGTAATGTATAAAGGAACAAAAATCAATGTCATTGATACACCTGGTCACGCCGATTTCGGTGGAGAAGTAGAGCGTGTATTAAAAATGGCTGATGGTGTTTTATTATTAGTAGATGCATTTGAAGGACCAATGCCACAAACTCGTTTTGTATTAGGTAAAGCTTTAGACTTAGGTTTAACTCCCATTGTTGTTGTCAATAAAGTAGACAAAGACAACTGTACTCCTGACATCGTTCACGAAAAAGTTTTTGATTTAATGTTTGCATTAGATGCAACGGAAGAACAATTAGATTATGCAACCATTTACGGTTCTGCAAAAAATAATTGGATGAGTACAGATTGGAGAAATGAAACGGATAACATTATTCCTTTGTTAGATGCCGTTTTAGAATCTATTCCAGCAACTAAATACAACGAAGGAACACCACAAATGCAAATTACTTCTTTAGATTTTTCTTCTTTTACAGGTAGAATTGCTATTGGACGTGTATTCCGTGGAGATTTAGAAGCGGGTAAAGATTACACGTTATGTAAAGCTGATGGTGTTACTAAAAAAGTAAGAATTAAAGAATTGCACGTATTTGAAGGTTTGGGGAAAATGCAAGTAGAAAAAGTACCCTGTGGAGATATTTGTGCAATTACGGGTCTTGATGGATTTGAAATTGGTGATACCATTGCAGATCTAGAAAACCCAGAAGCATTGCCAAGAACAGAGATAGACCAACCAACAATGAGTATGTTGTTTACAATTAACAATTCTCCTTTCTTCGGTAAAGAAGGAAAATTTGTTACTTCGCGTCACATTCGTGATCGTCTGTTCAAAGAATTAGAAAAAAACTTAGCATTAAAAGTTGAAACCACTGATAGTGAAGATAAATTTAACGTTTATGGACGTGGAGTTTTACACTTATCTGTTTTAATTGAAACAATGCGTAGAGAAGGGTACGAATTACAAGTGGGAAGACCACAAGTAATTATTAAAATGATTGACGGTAAGAAACATGAGCCAATGGAAACATTGTCTATTGATGTTCCTGAAGAAATGGCTTCTAGAGCTATTAATTTAGTATCCCTTAGAAAAGGAGACATGTTAATCATGGAACCTAAAGGAGATTTACAACACTTAGAATTTTCAATTCCTTCAAGAGGTTTGATCGGTCTAAGAAATAGAATTTTAACAGCAACAGCTGGTTCAGCAATTATTAACCACAGATTTAGTGAATATGCTCTTTATAAAGGAGATTTTACTGAGGAAGTAAAAGGAGCTATCATCTCTTCTGCAGCTGGTAAAGCAACAGGATATGCATTAAACCGTTTGCAAGATAGAGGTCGTTTCTTTATTGATGTAAATCAAGAGATTTATATTGGTCAAGTCATTGGCGAAAACAGTAAATCTGATGAGATGGCTGTAAACCTAATTAAAGGAAAGCAATTGACAAACATGCGTAAATCTGGTACAGATGAAGCTATGAAAATTGCACCGAAAGTAGATTTCTCTTTGGAGGAAAATATGGAATATATTAAGACTGATGAGTACTTAGAAGTCACTCCAAAAAGTTTAAGAATGCGTAAAATTGTCTTTAAAGGATAATTTTCAAACATATAAATAGTATAAAAGCTCAAGATTTGTTTCTTGAGCTTTTTTTGTTTCATAAAATTTAAAGTATTCAGTCTGACAATAAGTTTTAAACCTAAGGGTACTGGAAGTATATAATTACTCCATCATTTTACGTCTGCAATTTTCTGTTATATCGTCTCTACCAAAAATATGGTTTTCTAATTTTGGGTACTGTTTATGTATAAAAATGCTTTTAATTCCAGTTTAAAAATAAAAAAAGCAAAAACTTTGTAGTTCTTACTTGTCTACTCTATTTTATATATGCTGAATTCAAGTTATAAATGCAACTTCTGAGTTAAATAGCCATTGATCCATCACAGATATAGGATTTTCATAATTGAACCTTTTTCTAGATCTTAGATTTAATTTCTCTTGTATCTGTTTTACTTGGTAATCAGTGATTTTTGTAAAGTCTGTTTTTTTAGGTAAATATTGTCTTATCAGTCCGTTTAGGTTTTCGTTTGAACCCTGTTTCCAAGAGTGATAAGGTCTTGCAAAATAATAATCTATATTAAGCTGCTGCACTACCACAAGGTGGTCTGCAAACTCTTTTCCATTATCCACTGTAATAGTTTTCAAATAAGGTTTCCAATCCTCTAGTAAATCTATGATTGCTGCCCCTACCCCTTTGGATTCTTTAGAAGAAACTTTTTTCATTTTAAGCATTCCACAGCTTCTCTCATTAATTGTTAGAATAGCTTGATTGTGATTTTTACTTATTATCAAATCTACCTCAAGATCTCTAAAGCGATCTCTGAGCTCCACTCTACTGGGTCGGTTTTCTATACGTACCCTGTTTTTTATAATACCCCTAGAATTCTTTGCTACGCCTCTTTTAAGATAAAGCCTGCCTTGATGTTTTAAATGTTTATGTCGGGTTTCTTTATGTTTTTTCTCATTCCAGATATAGTGATAATGTTTTCAACACTTAGACTAGGTTCTTGGTGTTTCTTTAATATCCCTACTACTTGTTGGGGACTATAATCTAACTTTAAAAGTCTTTGTGAAGCTGTTTTTATTTCATCTGTAAAACAAATCTGTTTAAGTTTTTGTATTATGTCTCTCACGACACTTCTTCACAGCTAATTCGTAGCGATATTCACCGCTTCTTTGATCCTTATGACGCTTTAGCTCTTGACTAATTACTGGCTTTTCTTTGTCTACTGCAATAGCTCTCTGATTATAACCTTCTTTGCGCCTTGTATATCTTTATTCTTTGGTAAGGTGATTCATTGCAACTTCTTTTTTGGCGATTTGAAGCTGTAAAATAACCTTTCTATCAAAACAAGAAAGAGGAACATATTCCTCTTTCTGTTTTAAAAGCATCTATACTAATCAAATCTAAAAGTTACGCTTATAACTTGAATTCAAGTTTTTATTTCCCTAGTGTCATCAGTAAAGAGATGAAGTATATATGCTTTCTGAACATATTGTTCAACTTTATCGAAATTCTATTTATTCCAAATTTCGTCTTCAAACTCACAAAGGAAAACTCTCTGTTCATTGTCTTTATTTACTTGCTGTTAAGGTATCTAAGCAAAAAAATATAAAGAGCAAAAGAAGTATTGCTCTTTATATAATTGGGTTTAACCGAAGAGGCCCCTTATTGCAATTATAATAACTTAGCTATGCTACCTTAATTAATCTTGATAATTTTTTTCGTTGACATTCTCCCATCTTGCATATATACATTTACAAAGTAAATTCCCTGTGCAATGCGAGAAACATCTAAATTATACTCTCTTTCAACTGATAGTGTCTCTTCCTTGATAAGCCTTCCCTGTAAGTTCATCAATTTAATTTTTGAAATGGTACCAGAGTTGGTTGCTATGGTAATATGATCTTTAGCAGGAACAGGATATACCGTAAAAATAACTTCTAAAGAATTATCTGTGGAACCTCCTAGCATTTCTGAATCTTCGAAAATGTAGGCAGAACCAGCTCGATCTATTCCATTTTCTCCATTGGCATCGTGGTCTTCCCAAGGTGCACTCGCAATTAATTGTTTTTCATGCATAGCAATACTCCAACCATAAAAATCTTCTCCTATGGTGTCTTCACCTAGTATAATTTGATCTTCTACCCAGAGACCATTGCTCTCTCTTTTATAGAAATAAGCTTCTCCAACTTCTAATCCGAAGATATGTGGAGCGGATACAGAAATATAATTTGGTTGGATATCTGTACTCCAACCAAATTGTGCATTTTCTATTGAAGAGTTCCCATTCAATTTTTGAACTTCTAACCAAACTCCTTCATTATCCTTTTCATACACATAGGCTGCCCCTTGTTCAGAATTTGTACCATAAGCTCCCACAACTAATTGATCACCAGAAATGTTCACTGAATTTCCAAAGAAAGAACCATTGCTTGCATCTGAAGCCATTAAAGTTTGGTTGTATTCCCATATACCAGAACTGTTTTTCATATATATATAAGTAGCACCTTTACGTCTATCTACATCGCTAGCACCAATCACTAAATAATCTCCAGAAATAGATACTCCTACTCCAAAAGTGTCATTAGTTGGTGCTTCAGGGCTTAGTATTTTTTGAGTTTCTGTCCAAGTCCCTCCTTCTTTAGTAAATACATACACAGATCCTATCCATCCGTTTTCAGCAGGAGCACCTGCAACAATTGTATTGCCGTCTACATCCATAGAGGTAGGGTTCATCCCTAATTTTGCATCTCCACTATAATCTGAGGCTACTAATTTTGTGCTATACTCCCAATTGTCATTTTGATAGTCATAGACATACAAGGCTCCCGCTCTTTCTATATTTTCTACATTTGCTCTTCCTGCTGCAACTACTAAATAATCATCCGAAAATTTTACGCCACCTCCAAATTCAGCACCTTGGTTGGGGTCAAAAGCAGCTAATCTTTGTGAATAACTCCAAACCCCTCGGTCATCTTTGCTATAAACATAGGCAGCTCCTGAAGCAATAGTCTCTCGTGAAGCACCAACAATTGCAAAATCTTTAGCAATGGCGACCGAAGTTCCATATTCAGCACGACTTTCTCTATTCTCGCTTACCACTTTAGCTATTTGTGTAAATTGAGCTTTCATGATAGTACCTCCAAGTAAGCATACAAGAATAATAAAGCTCTTTGTCATGTTAATTTTTGTCATTAGATTAATTTTAGAATTAATTAAGTTTATTGTTTGAATAAAAAGAGTGCTCAAAATGTTCCTTGTTTTACACAAATGGATTATTGAGTAATCTGTTTTAAATCGATTAGGGATCAAAAGTATATTTAGAATTCAAGTTTTTAAAAAATATCGTGAGACATTTTGTGACATACCTACTAACAAAGCGTGACATTATATTAAATACTTGATAAATACATGTGAATTGAAAGGTTGCTTGCGATATTCATCTTTTTTGAAATACGCTCTTTTCTCTTTCTACATGACTGAGGTGTAATATTAAGTAAAGACGCAATTTCTTTATAAGTTAAATTCATATAAAGAAAAGTTGTAAACCGAATATCACTCGAAGTTAAATTGGGATGTTGGGCCCTTAATCTGTCCAAAAAACCCTGATTTACATCTTCAAAATGCACAAAAAAACTGTCCCATTGGGTATCTTTTTTTAGGTGTTTTTTTAATTCATTTATTTGTTTCTTTAAAACGGCATTGGTTTCGATTTGCGTATTGGCAGATAAGGTTTGAACAATTTCTTCTATAAGTTCATTTTTACTTGATAAAAACATAGCTTTTGAGGTTAGCTCCCTGTTTTTATTGTCCAATTCATTTTTAAATCTTTCTCTTTCTAACAGTACTTGGGCTTTTCTTTCTTGATTCTGTCTTTCGATTAAAAGATGACTATTTTTTTCCTTAGCCAATTTGAGTTCTGCTATCTTTTTTTGCTGTTTGTGCTTTAGAGAATTGTATTTGTATACCAATATTAAAAATCCCATAAACAGAACTACACAGATTATTAAACCATAAAAAAACTGTCTTTCTCCTTGCAGTTTTTCTTTGCTTTCAGAAAGTTCATGCTGGTAATTATGAATTTGAAACTTGACCTGTTCACTTTTAAACAAAGCAGTGTTCTTAATAGCGTACAGGGAATCTGTAGCGATAACAACCGAATCTTTATAGGCCATTGCTTTTACAAAATCGTTTGTCTCATAATATAATCTGGCAAGATGATTGTAAATTTCTTTACGTCCTTCAATATCTTTACGAGATGAGCGTGCTAATAGAGCATATTTTTGAGCAAGCTTAAATTGCTTTTGTTCTTCATATACCTGAGTTAAGATCAACAAAACAGTAATTCTGTCATTAACTGTCATTCCATCTCTTAAAATTGATAAATCATTTATTTGTGGTAAAAGCTTTAGTGCTAGGTTTTCGGCTTTTACATATTGAGCTCTTAAAAGCAAATTTTCAGCCCTTGCAATTTCTCCCGATAGAAACAAAATAAGATTATCATTTATAAGGGGTAATCCCTCATCAATATACTTTTCCGAAAGTTCCAACTCCCCCATTTTATTTCCTAGCAAAGCAAGGTTAATGGCATAGGCCCCAATTTTTTCTTTATCGTCTAACTTTTTTGCAATTTCATAAGCCTTTAGAAACGATTTTTTCGCCTTTATAAGGTCTTTGTCTTCCGTATATAAAACCCCAATATTATTAAATGCAACCATTTCTTGCCTTGCACTCAAGTGCTTTACAGCAATTTCGTAGGCTTGCAAATAGTATTGAAAAGCCTCACCATAATCCATTAGTAAGTAATAGTTGTTTCCAATATTTAGGCTTGCATTAAATGCCTGAGAATACCATTCTTCTCGGATTGCTAACTCTTTTGCTCCGATTAGTTCTTCTAGCGATTTAGCATGATTTTTCTCAGATAAATATTTTATACCCAAATCAATGCGTTCAATTACACTCGCTTGAGTCTCTATTTGAGCAGAAAGTTTTAGTGGCGATATGTTAAATAGCAGCAATAGGATCGCATATTTAAATAAATGCATTTTTTTAAAAAATGGAGATATGAGTTTGATCACTTTTGATGAAATTGATGTTTAATTCTGACTTCTTTAGTTTTACTATGTTTTTATTAAGACGCTTATTCTTTGGATAAGTTACATAATCATTAGGCACGAAATAATAACTTTTAAAAAACAGTGTATTAATTATAAAGGTATCAAAGTGAAAACGCCTGTATTTTTTTAGGTTTTCACAAAACAGATGTGAGCTCGCTAATAAATTACCGCAATATAGAAGTAGGTATAAAAGAGAGTAGTCAGGCTTTCCTTTCTATCTTTTGCAGAAAAAGCAAAAGGATGCCAATACAATCCCTAACTCATGTCTAAGTAAATTTATAATCACATAAAACTGTATAACAATAATACCTCAAAATATCGATGATTTTTTCATTGATATCTTGAGGTAAATTTTAATCCCCACTGTCTACATACCTTTAAAAGAAACATGCTAAGACATAAAGCTAAAACAGATCAATTAATGTTGTAAAATATTGGTGATATTTTTATTCAAGTTCCATTAATTGTATTTCATTATTAGAAATTCTTTTAAACGTTCCAACTACAAAATCTTGATTCGTTATTGTTGTTTCTAATTCATTGCAAAGAGTATTACAATCAATATCTATTTGATTAAGCAGTTTTAATCCAGAGTCGGTGGTTACAAAACTTTCTCCACCTATTTTTAAATCTATATCAAAAAGAGTTTCAGTATCAACGTCTTGAGTTGACTTAACTTCTACAAGAGTATAGTTCACAGAACTTCCATCAGCAGGTGGGTTGTCTATATTTTCTATTTTTACCGAAAGATTGTAGATTTTACCTGGTTCATAATTAAATCCCTCAATATATGAATAGAATTTAGTCCAGCTCTCTGTTCCAATATTATTTCCCTCCTGTATTTCTAATATTAAAATAGGGCTTAGAGCTATTCCTGTATCCTGGAAATGGTTAATTCTTATATCAATAATTTGAGAGTCATTTCCATCATCATTAGAACAAGAGCATAAAATCCCTAAAACCATTAAAAGTAAAAATTTCGTTTTCATATTTTTTAGATTTAGTTACTAGTACTAAGTTGCATGATTATGCTAACGGTTGCGTCAAAGTGTTGCCAAGGTTTGCTGAAGGGTTTGCTGCACAAACACTTAAATGATAAAAATGGACTACGTGCAGGCAATTCAACAGAATTTCCGCAGTAATCATTAAACGCTCTTTAGCAATAAGTGATACCAAATTATATTTATAATGCCGTATGAATAAATTGAATTATTTTTTGATTGATTGAAATCAAAAATAAGTAGCATAGCCTTAGCTACGGTAATTATTTTTGATGAAAAGCAGGCGAAAAAGAAACGATTTATTGCGTCATTATAGGTCTAATTTGGTATGATATGCTTTGTTTTGCTTAGTTATTATAGATTTTCTTTAAACCAACTAAGGAGTAATCTATTAAGCTCTTCTTTTTTATTAGAAAACGTATGATCCGTCTTCACTTTTTCAAGTTTAAAATCATAGTTTATTTCCTCCAGTTTGTGAGCTATTAAATCAGCTTGATTTGGATGTACTTGTTCATCCTCGGTTCCGCAAAGAATAAGTAAACTAGCATTTTTATCTAATTCATCTGCCCAATTAATAACAGAACGTTTTTGTAATTCTTTTGTTTTGTTCTTATCGTATTCAGGAATCAGCTTTGCACATACCCTACTGTCCATTTCCGGTCTATCAATGATAAGTGCTTCTAAATCTGAAGGTCCATTACCCACTACTGCCGTTTTAATTTTAGTGCTATTTTTTAAGGATAAGTAGGTCATCATTCCTCCTCTTGACCATCCATACATCCCTATGCGAGTTGCGTCAGCTTTATCAATAGATTTAATAGTTTCAGTTAGATTGAGTACATCGTTAAGGTCATCCCCTCCAATCTCATCTTCTTCTCTGTAGCAGCTAGCAATAAGTAAATAATCTTCATCTGCCAGTTTAGAGGCCGTTGTTATTAGAGAATATAGTGTTTTAGCTTTTGCAACTTTCCCAATTTCTTTATTGCCTCCTCTGTTAAATATAATTACAGGAAATCGTCCTTCTTTTTTGGGTTCAGCAATTATTCCATTAACCAAAAGTAAATCACTTTTATAAACGATGACATAAAAATTGATGTTATCTAAATATTTATAAGCATGTAGTAAAGAATCATTTTCAGAAATAGTAGTCCAAATTGGTAGTATTTCTGAAAGGTTAATTATTTTTTTAGATAAAATTTGTCCATTTTTTAGACGCTCTGCTTTAGTGTAATCACTAGAGCTAATTTCATTATCTAAAATTGTATTGGTTAGTATCTCTTCGTTTTGATATGATTTGTAATATCTCATCCCAAATTTTAAACCGAGAAAGAGGGTTCCCGATAAGGTTAGCACTGATATGGTAATTGCAATTCGTTTTAATATTTTCATAAATCATATACTTTCTCTTTAAGACGAATTATTTGTTTTTTTGTTACAATCTTGGCATTAAGTCCAATGCTTTGGCTAAAAAACGTGAGGAATAAAAAACCAGTTACTTCCAAATAACACCAAGCCATTACCCTTCAATATCAATACTTATGGTGGTCTTTTTAAAAACTTGCAAAACTTTGGGGTTTCCACTTTCTTAGCTATTGCTTATACATTTTTAGCAACTGTTATGTTACTTTCCTCTCACCATTTACAAAGACTCAATAGTATTTCTTTTCTTTAAGTAAGTAAACCCCTATAGTTCTTTATGAAGCCAAATCATATAATTTTAATTAGTTTTTAAGTCACCAACAGATTCAAAAAGGTCTGTGATTATATGTTTTTGATCGCTTGGTGCAACCTCTCTAAAATAGCCTAACAGATCTTTGGTAGTTGCATACCTGTCTGTAGTCAACTTTAGTTTTCCATCTCTTGAATTCCAGTCATTTATAAATCGTTTCAAAGCCAGATTGACTTGGTCTTCACCAATCTGTTTCTGAAGTTCATACATAGTAATAGCCCCTTTTTCATAATAAACATACTTTTGATTTTCTACCAAAGCTAATGATGGCTCTTGAGCATTTTCTTTGCGTTTTTCTTCTAAATACCGATCTTTCTGAAGCTCCAAAAATTGCTGCACTTTTCCTTCAGAATAGTGTTGCTTCAATACCATGGTTGCAGCATATTGCGATAAAGTTTCTAATAGCATAAGTCGTCCTTGAACATTAGCAGCTTCCACTTGCATTCCAAACCATTGATGTGCCAATTCATGAGCCGTCACATAAAATGCCATATCCACATCTTTTTCATCATCAATATCTAACACAAATCCGATAGATTCAGAAAAGGGTAATGTTCCCGGAAATGCTTGTGCAAATTCTGCATAACGCGGAAATTCCATAATACGCATTTGTTGATATTGATACGGACTAAAATTAGTACTGTAATAGTCAAACGATGTCTTCATTGACTCCATCATTCTGTTTATATTATAGTCATGTTCTTTATGATAATAAATCTCTAAATCAACAGGTTTCTTTGCAGTACCTGATGTTGGAATCCAAGTATCTTTTTTAACTTCATAGTGTGCTGAACCTATTGAATAAAAGTTGGTCATTTGGATATCCATTTTATAATGAAAATAAGAACGATCGTTTTCTTTCCAACTCTTCAATAGATTACCAGGAGCAATAGCGGTCTGATTCTTATCTGTCCCAATCACAATTTCAAAATGAATACCGTCAGAATCTCCGCCAGACATAGCGTTGACTAATTCTTTGGGGTTTTCCCTCTGAGCTTTGCTTGATCTAATTGGTAAATTATAATCTGCACGATCATCAGCATCACTGAGTTCATATTTTTTGTTATAACCTAAGGTTGGAAAATCCGTATTGTTGAAAAAGGTACCGTTATGTACAATTTTAGTATTGGAGCTACCTTGCTCAAAGCCCTTCGTTGTAAAGGTCTGCTTAAAGTTCATTTTTATGGAATCTCCAGGTTGTAAGGGGTGCTGTAACTTATAATTATAATAAGAGAATTCTGAATACTTTTTATCAATAGTTGCTTCGCCTTCAAAAGTCACAGACTCCAGTTCTACATTTTTTTCTATGAGTTTCTGAATATGAATTTCTTTAATAAGAGTATCGTTTGTGTTTTTCAGAACATAAAAGCCTTCAGCAGTATAATTTCTGGACTTTGGATATAGTTCTACCTTTAAATTAACAGCTACTATTTTGGGCTGCGGCAGGTATTCAAACTTTTTTAATGTTCGTTCATAGTCAACTCTAAATACTGTCTTTTCAGAATTTGTCCAATGTTCATTTAAGATATTTGTGTTGTAAAATATATAGCTACCAAGCATAATAAAAGCTACCACTGTAACTAATCCTAGTTTCAAGATAGGTTTACTTATTCGGTGTTTACTCGCTTTCAATCTTTTTATAAGATTAGTTTCTGTTCCCCTAACGGAAACAATCGATGCTACAATTAGTAATAGCAGTCCGAATAAGAACCAATAGCTTTTAATGATTAGATAAGGCTTCATAAAATGTCCATAGCCGTTCATATCTGAATAAGCACCTAAGGAGCTACCTCCAAAGAAGTATAAATCGTGATCTATTCCGAAGAGCGCCAAAGAACCATTCAATATAAAAAATAGTAGAACCACAAGAATCCCGACAAATTTCTGATTGGTCATTACCTGCGCAAAGAAGGCTATAAGCGTAAATAAAGCTAGAAATGGTAAGATTTCCAGAAAGAAGCCATAGAAATATACCTCAAGATCATAGTTGTAATATCCATTAATCGTTTGAAAAATGAGTCCTGAAATAATCAAGGATATAATAAGTACAATATAGATCAGTATGAGTCCAAAATATTTACCTGCGAGATTCAAGAAATCCGACATTGGACTTGCATCATAGATCAAGTTTAGTTTAGCACTTCTTTCCTTCCAAATGAGTTCTCCGGAATAAAAAACAAGGATGATCACAAAGAAGTAAAAAGACGTTTCTCGAAGTTCTTCAACAATAAAATAAGTTGCAGGATAACTATCAACACCATATACGGTTCCGAGATTCACTGAATTGATTAAAATGATAATCATCCCACAAATCACAATGGCCCAAAAAGAGGTTTGCTTGCAAATACTCACGAAATAAAACCATGAGAAATGCATGAGCTGGGACCATTTCGATTTAATACCTTGTTCTATTCTGAATTCTGGAATTTCGACATCATAAAGTTGATCCGTTTCAGATTCAAGTGCTTGTGACTTTTTCTTTTTAATGCGTTTACTCCTAACTATTAACTTCGAATCAATAGTTCTTTATTTATAGTTAAATATTTCGTATATTTATAGATGGAAAAAATAGACTTAAGGAGTGTTTCTGATCAGGAAAGAGGTATAATTCGAAGGGATGCTGTAAAAATGATAAAACGTGGAGATAAAAAAAAAGACATAGCTCTGTTTTACGGTGTTCATGTAAATACTGTTAGAGATTGGTGGAAGCTTTACAATAAAGAAGGTCATAAATCTTTGTCATATCAAAAACGAGGAGTCAAATCAGAAGATCGAAAACTACTCAATAAAGATCAAGAAGCTGCAATCCAAAAAATGATTATTGATGTAATGCCCGATCAACTAAAGTTAGATTATGCTTTGTGGACTACAAGGGCAGTAAGGGATTTGATAGCAAGAGAGTTTAGTATTACAATCGGAAGAAGAGCTGTCGGTAATTATCTCAACGCTTGGGGATTCACGCCTCAAAAGCCAAAAAAGAGAGCTTATGAACAATGTTCCAAAAAAGTTCAAAAATGGTTAGACGAAGAATATCCAGCAATAAAAGAGAAGGCAAAACAAGAGAAGGCAACTATTCATTGGGGGGATGAAACGGGTGTAAAAAACAATAATCATCATGGACGTTCCTATGCTCCAAAAGGAAAAACTCCTGTTAAAAAACATATGTCGAAGCGGTTTTCAATCAACATGATTTCTACAGTTACAAATCAGGGTTTAATTCAGTTTATGATATATAAAGAAAATATGAACTCAGATGTATTTATTCAATTTTTAGAACAGCTCATCAAATCGCAAGAAACCAAAGTATTCTTAATCCTTGATAATTTACGAGTCCATCATAGTAAAGTTGTAAAGAAATGGGCGGAAGAAAATGGCGAAACCATAGAACTATTTTACCTGCCATCATACTCACCTGAGCGAAACCCAGATGAATATCTGAATTGCGATTTAAAGTATGGACTCTCGGATAAACCGGCACCAAAAACACAAGAAAAAATGAAAGAAAATTTAGAGAATCATATGAAAATGCTTCAAAATGATAGCGAAAGGGTAGCAAAATATTTTAAACATGAGAGCATCAAATATGCTGCATAAAATTAAAGATCTTTAAGTGCGAGGTTAATACATTAAATTCGAATTTCTTATAACCAAAGCCTAGAATAAGCACACCCAATACAACCCAAAATAGCTTATTGTAAAGCAGCACTCCCCTAAAAGGAATTGCCTGTAAACTTATTTCTGCTCCTGTCCAAGTATCTGTGAGTAAGGTGAGTGTAGTTAATGAAAAAGGATCTAAAATAGCTTGCCAAAACTCATTAGTGATCGCTTTGGTCAACATAAATGCAACGAAAAAGAAAATTCCCTGTGTATACACAACCATTAATTTTCTAGTTAATGCGCCAGTTATAAAAAATAGGCAAGCCCCAAAAAATAGAATTGGCAATGTTACCATTATAAATGGCTTCAGATAGGTCAATATATTAAGCGGGAGCAAATGATCTGGTTGATGCCAAGGCATAAATTCCCCCATCATCATTCCAAAGTAAACGCCACTAAACACAAAAAGTAACACTACAAAAGAACCTAGAAACCGGCCTAATAAATAATCTCGTTTCTTGATTGGATTTGAAAATAGGAGAGATTCTATATTATATTCAAAGTCACGTAAAACGGAGACTCCCATAATCATAGAGGCTAGTATCATAAATAGTCCTGTAATCACTCCCATGGTTTTTGCAACAATCAATGGGGAATTCTTTTTAACGAGTCCGAAGTCCATCCCTTGATATATAAAATCGACGCCAACTAGTGAAAACAGTAATAGGAAGACAAAAAAGATGTAAGTATCTCCTCGCTTTAGCCTGTATTTTAATTCGAACTTAAATATGTCGTACCACATCATTATAAAACTGATTTAAGGTTTGTGTTGCTTCCAAATATTTGTGAGAAATACACATCCTCTAAATCGGCTTTAACGGGAGTAAAACCATTCCCAGGATTGGTGTCACTAAGAATGTGTATGATTGGTTTTCCAAGAAATAGTTTTTCACTGATCACTTGGTAGTTTTGCTTATAGGTTTCTAACTCAGACTTGACTATTGTTCGCTGATACACTTTGCCTTCCAGCTCTTCAATTATTTTTAGAGGATTCCCTTTCAGTATCACCTTACCTTGGTTAATCACTGCCATAGTGGTGCATAATTCTTTTACATCTTCAACAATATGTGTCGACAGAATTACAACCGTATTTTCTCCGAGTTCACTTAATATATTATAGAAACGATTTCTTTCTACAGGATCCAATCCTGCTGTAGGTTCATCTACAATAAGGAGTTTCGGGTTGCTAAGTAAGGCTTGGGCAATCCCAAAACGCTGTTTCATTCCACCAGAAAAACCTCCAAGATTTTGTTTTTTTACGTTGTATAGATTCGTCTTGTGCAAAAGCGCATTTACAACATCTTTACGCTCCCCTTTATTTGTAATACCCTTGAGAACTGCAAAATGATTTAATAATGCTTCTGCAGATATTTTAGGATACAAACCGAATTGCTGGGGTAAATATCCTAGAACATGCCGCACCTCATTTTTCTGTGTTAAAACATCTAAATCGCCTAGTGAAATGGTTCCTTCATCGGCTTCCTGCAAGGTTGCAATGGTTCGCATTAACGTGGATTTACCTGCGCCATTTGGGCCTAATAACCCAAACATTCCTTTAGGGATTTCTAGAGAGATATTCTGAAGGGCTTTTACGCCATTTGAATAGGTTTTTGATACATTGTCAATTATGAGTTCCATCTGTTCGTTTTTTGATTTTAATTCTTGTAATTTATTTTTCTTCTTAACAAACATAATGTCATGTTCTTCCTTCTAAAAATAACTGGGACAAATGGTTTTAATACATGTATACAAAGACGCTATACACTGTCAAAGTTCTTTTATCACAGTTATTTAACTGTCTGTACTTCTCTTGAGGCTGTTTGTCAACTTTCTTTGTGATGAGGTTTAATACGCTTAATTTAGAGGAATGGTATTTCATATAAATAGAAAGAAAGGGCTCTTAATTATTAGTGTAGCGATAGTAACAGCGCTAATTCCAGTAGTAATCACCGCTTTTGAATTAATTACAACAGACAAAGAATCTGTTGTCTTTTTAGAAGGATATCCAACTTCAATTAGCGTTATTGTTCTTTTGTACTATATCCTACTCGTCATTTTAGGCCTTTTCTGGTTTATAAAACAACTTATATCCTTATTCAGATTAAAAAATGAAAAAGCAAAAACAGAGTTATTGCATTTAAAAAGCCAAGTAAATCCTCACTTCTTTTTTAATACGCTCAATAATTTATACGGTCTCGTCGGAACAGATACAAAAAAAGCGCAGGAGTTAATCCTTAAACTTTCAGATATGATGCGATACAGTATTTACGAAGGCGAAAAAGAGATGGTAACACTTAAAGCAGAAGTTGAGTATTTAAAGAATTATATTGAGCTTCATAAAATGCGTTATCACAAACCTATTGATGTGAAATTTGAATCTGAAATTGAGGACGATTACAAAGTGATGCCTTTACTTTTTATTATTCTTTTAGAAAATGCATTTAAACATGGTATTGAGAACTTAAGTAAAGAGGCCTATGTTCATATTTGTATAAACTCAAAGAACAATAAAGTAATTTTCGAAATAGAAAATAATTTTGACACGACACTTACAAAAGGAGAAAACGGTATTGGATTGAACAATCTAAAACGAAGATTAGAATTGGTGTATTCAAAAAAACATAGCTTATCTTTTTCTACAAAACAAAATGTATATAGAGCACAATTAACATTGCAGTTATGATTACATATCTAATTATTGATGATGAATATATAGCACATGATATTATAAAGGGCTATTGTGGTTTATTGCCAAATATGCAGTTAATGAAAAACTGTTATGATGCTTTAGAAGCCGTTGACTATTTGAATAATAACACTGTTGATTTAATTTTTCTAGATTTAAATATGCCAAAGCTAAAGGGCTTTGAATTTTTAAAAACACTGACTTTGCCACCAAAAGTAATTGTAACCACAGCTTATAGAGAATTTGCGCTTGAAGGATACGAACTAAATATTTCAGATTATTTATTGAAACCGTTTGGTTTCGAACGTTTTTTAAAAGCAATCAATAAAACAGTAAGTGTAACCACCAAAACAACAAAATCTAGTGTAGATAAAAAAGATGCAGTTTCAAAAAGCATTTTTCTTCGAAGTAATACTAAATACATTCAGGTAACAATGGATATCATTCAATATATTGAAGCCGCTGGGAATTATACTAAAGTGACTACCACCAAGGAGACGATTGCGATTAGAGAAAAGATTTCAGATATTTTAGAATTATTAAATGATATAGATTTTATCCAAGTCCACAAATCGTTTGCGGTATCAAAAAAGCACATTAAGAGCATTGAAGGTAATCGCATCTTTATTTCTGAAACTATTATTCCTATTGGAAAAACTTATAAAGTAAATATTATTCAATTATTGAAGTAGCTCCTTTGGTTCTAATACCAAATTAGACCTATAATGACGTAATAAATCGTTTTACCGATACGAATTCGGCACAGGCTTTTTTCGCCTGCTTTTCATCAAAAATTATTACCATAACTAAGGCTATGCTAGTTATTTTTGATTTCAATCAATCAAAAAACCTGTGCTGAGCTACGCCGTAGTATAATTCAATTTATTCATACGGCATTATAAATATAATTTGGTATAAACAACTAATGTACCTTTCTGTTTTGTCTAGAGAGGTATAATAAAAAATTCAAAGAATCACAAATGTGAATCTCCAAATCTAGAATACTAGGGTCTCATAATTAATGAAGATAAGAGTTGTTTTTTACCTCAGTTCTTTGTTAAGTGTAGGCTATTTAACTGACTTTAATATATACTTAGGTATCATTTCATTTGGTGGTGTACTTTTACCATATAATTGATAAGAATTATAGTTTCCACCAGTAAATACTGTAATCATATCAAGTTCAGGCCAAATATTGATTTTTTGCCCCCCATTTCCTGAGGCTAAATATGAGTTATAAGTTTGTCCATTAATTACAAAATATTTGTGCTCCCATAAATAGCCATAATCTCCTTTGTCCATTTTAATTGTTTTATCAATCCAACTTTTTGAGATTATTTGCTTGCCTTTCCACTTCCCCCCATCTTTAAATAACTTCGCCAATTTTATCAAATCTCTAGGCGTAATATACATTTGACTGAAATTATTTCTACTAGCCTGATTCGGTTCGAAAGTCCAATCATAATTCAAGATTCCCAAGGGGTTGAATAGGTTTTCTTTTGCGAAATCTTCAATTTTCCTACCTGCTGCTATCTCAACTAAACTACCTAAAGTCAAAGCGCAACCAGTACAATAGGATGATGATATACCAGGTCTTTTTACCATTGGTAAATCAAGCGTGTATTTTACCCAATCCTTGCTTTCCATCATTGTAACCTCATTTCCCTTGCTTTCAGGATTGTTATTCTCACAGTCCATACCGTGGTGATACATCAAGAAATCTTCTATTGTAATTTCTCTTTTACGATGATCCAAATTTGAGATTTTTGGATATCTCGATTTGAAATAGGGCAAGATTTTTTCTTTTTCACTATCTATAAGTCCATTGTCTACTGCTATTCCAAGAATTCCACCAATAAACGGTTTTGTCGCAGATCTTAATTGATGCGGTGTATTTTCATCATAACCATAGAAATACTCCTCAAGTACCAATTTGTTATTCTTGTAAATCAAGATGCTGTGAACATCGGGAAATTTTCCTTTTATGGTTTCTTTGACCATCTCGATTATAGGTTTGGGATTTTTGAATTCATCTGCTAAACTGCCAGTTTCTAGTCCATCTGTGGTTTTTTTTGGTTTGTGATAAACGTAGTTATCAGGATTATGAAATAATTCTTTTCTCGGGAACATTTCCATTTTTTCAATGTCGGAAGTAATTAGTTTGAACTCTAGTCCGTCAGTTCTGTAACCTTTAACTCGATTGGATTCGTCTCGTTCAAAAACCACAGGAATGTCTGCGATATTCGCAAAACTATCCAAGGCGATATGCTTTAAAGGATATTTTGCTTTATCTATGACTGCATAGAGCGTGGTATCAAAATCTGAAGCTTTAAGTTCTAGTGTAGTATTATCAACATATTCATATTTACCTTCATAATCAAGTAGCTTTTCATATTCAGATTTTTCTTCAGCCGGAGAACAGCTGATAAGTAATGGAACTAGTAAAAATATTTTCTTCATTTGGCTCTTGTTTTAGAAAAACGCAATTTTTTTTCAGATTAAACATAACAACTCGGCTTTGAGTATTTGAGGGTGTTGACAATTTATTTTAAGTGCAAGCTTCCATCACTTGCAAACGCTAAAAAAACAAAGCCTTTTAATTTCTTATTAAATCTAGAAATTACAGTAAAGAATCCTCGGGGTATGCCCACGAGGCATTTAGAGGGCTTTTTTTTGATTGATGAAAACCATCCGTTTTCAAACTTTCCTCAAAACTCGAGGCAAGGCTCGGGGAATTAAACCCAATAGAGATTAAAGTTCTTATTGAAAAAAACTTAATTTATATTTCGTCGGTCTCATGCAAGAGAAAAAATTTGTAACTGCATAATCCACGCCTTAAAACTTCTATACACTCCCAGTCTTGCCTTTAAATTAAACACAATTAAATTAGTTATTATTTTAATCTAGGAGCATATCATACATGTAATTTAGGTTATGGTTTTTAGAAGATCAAAAAATTGTTAGTTTTATTTTATTTTATTGTAGATTTAAGGTGTTTATCTCAAATAAATCAATCTTTTATTAATTTGAATAGTTATCCATGTCGAATGCCACTAGAATTAAGTTCCTTGTTTCCAATATCTACTCAGGTATTGGGATAGGTTTGTTATTGGGTTTTATTATGGGGAATTCTGTTTCAGGGACAGTACAAACAGTAATAGTCGTAATTACTGGAATGCTAGGGGCTTTGTTGGGTCTGGAGAATAAAATTGGAAAAACAGAAATTAATGAAAGCAACAATACCGCAGTTAATATAAAACTTGGAAGTTTTGGTTTTGGTGTGGTTCTCGGAATATTATTTGGAATAACAGTCCGCACACATAATTTATTTGCTCCAACTATAACTGAAAGAATGAAAAACTGGACAGAGGCAGGCTTTGATTCTATATCAGCAAGGAAATATGTACTCTATGAAAAGTTTCAGATAAATCCTAAAACGGGAGACATCACTTTGGAATCAGACCAACACCAAAAAGGAAATAGTTCCATACTCTTCAAAGCTGAAGACCTCTCTAATATTGGGACGGAGTTAGATACTACTTACTTTGAAGGTGAAATTCAAAATGCAATTGACAGATTAGAAATTTTTGAAAACAATGCTCTAAATGATTTGCTTACTACTGCCTCTAAAACACTTCCTGAAGAAAATCAAATGATTTTCTTAGCCATAATTCAGAAAATGATATTTCAATCTGAAGATGGAATAAGTTATTGTGATTTACCTCAAAGCATAGATAATTCGGATAGTGAAGTAGTAAGAAATCTTTACGAAGTTCTAAGTGAAACCAATAATCAACCCAGAAAAAATCTTATTGATAAAATTAGAACCTTTTTATGTAATAGTAATAACTAATGAGAAAACCAATGATTCGAAATTTATTAGTATTTATCGCAATAGTCCTTCCTTTATTTGTTTTTGCTCAAGTTTCGAGTAGTAATTTTGCTAAATCCTCTGTAGTTTACATACAAGTTAGTTCGAAGAAAACGAATGGGAAAGTGGGATTAACCCATGGCACAGGTTGGGCTTGGTCATGGAATTCTGAACTTTATGTTGTTACTGCATTGCATGTTGTGGCAGGTATGGAAACAATCACAGTACGGCTAGCAAATAAATTCAATGAAAGGAGTTCTGCAACGCTAGTAAAAACATTTAAGAAGGCAGATTTGGCTTTACTCAAATTGGACAGGGATATAGGACTTGTTCCCTTGGACATAGACACTGTTGATCCAAATTCAAAACCATCACTTATGATATGGGGGTATCCTCTATCTTCGCGAAAAATAAATGGGAAAGCAATTGAATTTTCGTACAGCCTTGAAAAAGAACCAACACTTAACAGTATGTTATTAGGATTGAACCGGAAGTATCTAAGCGAACTTAAAGAACAAGGCTTTCCTCTACTTGATGTTAATATCTTCCAAGTGGAAACTACAATAACACACGGTCACTCAGGAGCACCAATTATTAACGACAAGGGAAAAGTTATTGGGATTGCCAATGGCGGTTTGAAAAATGGTATATATGGATTGAATTGGGCTATTCCCTCAAAATATTTGCCCGAACTAGCTAACTCTCAAGAAAATAGTCCTAATAAAGTATCCATTCAAGGGATACTCCTCAGTGGTGAAGTAGAAGTTTCTGAGGACACGAGTGAAGAAGAAATATATTCATATTTTGATCGAGAGGAGATAAATTCTACTATAAACGGGGGTAATGGGTCTGAATTACACAGAACTTGGGTTGCGTCGTTAGAAGATATTGCGTACACAATGGACGATGAGGATATAAGTGCAATAAATGATATGATAGAGTTAGAATATATAGACTTAAAGGATACTTTCGACGTCTATGAGGATTATAACACTGGAATCACTTATGCAGTTCCGTCAGGTTATGAAGTCAATTTCGAAGATGACATGTATTCAGTTGAAGGAAACGATTTTACATTTGGTTTTTCTTCTGTTTCAAATGTTCCATTCAACCAGGCAAATAATCAGATAGATTTGTTTGTCGATGATATAATACAAAGTTTTCCTGATGCAAGGATCTCAGAAAATTTAGATGATAGTTTTGAAATGAACTCCAATGATAAAACTCTAGATAAAATAATCTATAGAGAAGTTTATTTTGAAGGAGAAAATTATTTGCTCAGCGTAGGAGGTACAGCTAAAGGTACTGATGTAGGATTCATATTTATTATTTCAAGACTGCCACGAGAAATGAATTATGATGAATTGAGAGAGTATTTCTTATTTACAATAGCAATGAGTCTTTTTTCGTTATCTTAAAAAAACATTTAAAAGAGAAGAAAGATGTGTTCAAATTCAAAGCAGTTGATTATCCAAATGTTTATAAAGGAAAAATAATTATCGATAAAAATTTGTTCCACATACATTATACTTCTCTCCTATTATCGTTTTGTAAAAATAGTGTTACATCAACATCACAGTAGAAATTTTAAAAAAAAATGTATTGCTTCTCTTTTAGCCAAAGTAAAGTGAAATAATGCAAAACATTATAGAATAGTTGTAGGAAATGCGGAATAGTGATTTTTGTGTTATTCTACATTTGTTTTGTTGGGTGTGAGCACTATAAGGTACAATTATGAGAAGCATATCTCCTAGATCACTAATCCTAGTGCAGTTATAAATACTCAAACTTTAATATCTGATAATACCAATTTAGTTTTTAAATGTTGTATTGAAAATTTGAATTAGACTAAGGCGCAGCTCAGCATATATTTTTTAGATAATTGAAATTAAAAATAATTTATATAGCTTTAGTTATGGTAATTATTTTTGATAAAAAGTAGGTTAAAAAAACATGTGCCATATTCGTTTCGGTAAACCAATTTATGGCAACATTATAAGTCTAATTTGGTTTAATAGGATGTATTACGGACTATTTTTAATTTTTGGAGCCACTTACTATCCTAGAAACAATTCCTTTTTGGTTTGTAAATTCTGCTATCAGTACACCCAACCAATGGAGAACAAAAAAACCCACTAAATAATAAATACCAAGCTCATGAATCTCTTCGATTATCTTTTTGAATGCTTTATAACCAAATTCTATAATCAGTCCAGTAACTAATGAAACAACTACACAGATGTAAAAAATGATATAGGTCCATTTCTGAAATTTCTCTTTGATGGGTAGATTATTCGCAAAAGGATTTTAAAATTTCATTTTTCCAAAAAGAGGAAGAATAAAACGAATACTGAATAAACTAGTTAAGACATATCCCATA
The DNA here is from genome assembly GCF_000153485.2 of Psychroflexus torquis ATCC 700755. Lineage (NCBI taxonomy): Bacteria > Pseudomonadati > Bacteroidota > Flavobacteriia > Flavobacteriales > Flavobacteriaceae > Psychroflexus > Psychroflexus torquis. The sequence goes on from NC_018721.1 coordinate 4,284,511, forward strand.
TATATATATGCCAGTCCCACATAGGTTGTCTTATTTTCTTTGCTAGAGAAATAAGTTGGTCTTGTGCAAGTGTAATGTTTGTATCACTGAGGTAAGTTTCAATAATAGCAGCGATACTATACTTATTCAACCAAGTTAGTCTAAGAAAAACAGTAATTAACAAAAGCAAAAATGCAATAGAAATTGCCCAGTGAACTAGTCTATATAGGTTAGAATACTTTTTAGTTGCCATGATTTTTTCACTTAGAGAATGATGAAACAGTATTAAATAATATTTAAAAATACCCTTATAAAATAGGTGACTGAACTTCTAGTATTATAAGGTCACAATATGTTTTTGGATTTTTTAATTGATAGAAATTGAACGTATAAGTTAACTAACGAAATTTAAAAGAATACTCTTGTTTTATAGGGGTCAAAACAGTCAGTTTATCATTCTCACAAATAGAACAATACTGTTCTAAAGTATTGAAGTCTATATGCTTTTTATAATGATCTATAAATTGAAATAGTCGCTTTTACTAATTTGAATAAATTTCTTACCAATTTTCACTTTTCCGTCTCTTAGCTAATTACTGTGATAACCATAGTTTTAAACTGAAATAAATAAAGGAAAAAATAAGAAATTGAACCAGAGAGAGATCCGTAGGGTGTTCCGATTAATTAGTGCAAAAGCATTGAATCATATATGTTTTTTTGCAAATGCAACGAAATAGTAGAGTGATAGGTTTAAGTTTAACATCCGATTTTCAATTTATTTTTATTAAAAGAGTATTTTTTGCTTCTTTAAATTTCAAAAAAAATAACGAAAAAAGAACAAGACTTTTTTTCTCTACAGTGATTTACCGTTTGAGAATTGAAATCCGTAAGTTGTTAAACATCCGTTAGAGTTAGACTCCGAGTTTGGATAAGTAAATAGTCAGATTTTGAATGATCAGAAACTCTGATTCATTTTATTGAGAGTAAAGTGATAAGAATTTGGAATATTCAATATGATTTGATCCCTTAATTAGTGCTTTAAATTTTTTGAGATGTTTTTGGTGAAAATTAGATATGGTGCGTATGGCATTTTAAAATACTTCATATTCAACTCATTGTTAACGGTATTTGTTGCCATAATATTTACTCTGGTCTTAATTGTAAAATACACAATATCTATTGTTACCATATGGTTTTTATTCAGCTAGCAAAAAGGATAATTCAACACGGCTTCCTTTGGGCTTGTTTTCGCTTATGATCAATTCTCCTTCATAAAAGTTTATTAGTTTTTTACTGGTGATTAATCCAAGCCCTAAACCTTGTTGCTCCATCTTTGATCGGTTAAATTGTGTAAAGGCTCCAATTTGATTTAGTGTTACTTCATTAAATCCTACACCATTGTCAATAACTGTGATATAAACATGAGAATCATCTAATTCTACCTCAATTATAACTTTATCTCCTTTATTAGAAAATTTGAAAGCATTGTCTATAATATTGACAATAATTACATCAAAATGAAAAGAACTTATTTTAATATTAAAAGACTTAATATGCAACTCAATATCAGACTCCCGATTAAATTTTTGAGCTATAATTTGGCTTTGTTCTTCTAACTCATGTTCACCCGTTTCCGTAATTTTTTCTTTTAATAAAGCTTTTTTTTTGTCATTACTGAGTAGTAATTCAACTTCGGTATAATAAATAAACTTTTGTAAAGTGCTCAAGAGTCGATTGCCAGAATCAAAAATACCGACGGCAAAATCTCTAAGTTTATTTTTATCTATCTCGATCTCTGGATCTTTCATTAAGCCCGATAGGCCTATAATACCGTTAAGCGGCGTAAGTAATTCATGAGGGATAGCAAAGCTAATATTGTGCTGTAAAGTCTCAAGTTTATTATTTTCAAATTGTTTTCTTTTTTTCTCTTTAAACAAACGACTCTTAACGGATTTAATTAGCAAGTCAATATCAAATGGTTTGGTAATATAATCGTCTACTCCCAGTATCATACCCTCCCTAATATTTTCAACTGTAGCTTTTGCTGTCAAGAAAATAAAAGGTGTGTGCTTAATAGCGTTGATATTTTGAATTGTTGCAAACACCTCAAAACCATTTTTTAGGGGCATCATGATGTCACATAATATAAGATCGGGTAGATGTTCTTTGGCTTTATCGATTCCTTCTTGTCCATTTTCTGCAGTAAATACCTGCATGCCCTCAAAACTTAATATATCTCTGAGTTCTTCACGAATACTTTTAGTATCCTCAATGACTAAAATGTTATATTTTCTCATTATTATATAACTATTATTTATTAATAGGTAAAATTATTCTGAAATATGATCCCTTACCTATTTTGCTCTTCACCTCTATTGTACCTTTATGTAACTCAACGGCCTTTTGTAAAACGGATAACCCTAATCCCGTACCGGATATATTTTGTACATTATTTCCGCGATGAAAAGGTTTAAACAGTAGTTTAATGTCTTGTTTTGAAATACCAATACCATAATCTTCAAAAGAAAAACTAATTCCGGATTGTTCTTTTTTTATACTGATTTCAATCTGTTTATCCTTGTTTGAATACTTGAGTGCATTACTAAAAAGATTAATAATAATGTGTTTAATCCATTTTTTATCTACTTGTGCCATGATTACAGGTAAAGAGATGTCATAAACTATGAATCTTTTTTCAGATTCACCAAATTGGTATTCAGTAATAATGTTTTTAATTAGAGCAACAATATCCAAGAGTTTTGGATTGTAGTCTAGTTTTTGAGCCTCTGATTTTCCAATAATTAAAATATCTTCTAACATAATGACCATGTCTTCTACTTCTTCTTTGATTTTTTCTAGTCGCTTGTTAATGTCATTCCGACTCAACTTTTCGTAGTACCTTAAAATGACATCAGCGATTGCATTTATAGACGTAAGTGGTGTCCTAAATTCATGAGATGCCATTGAAACAAAACTGGTTTTAAGTTGCCCTAATTCCTTTTCACGCTCTAGGGACTCTTGAAATTCCTGCGTGCGTGACTCCACTTTGGACTCTAAGTTTTCTTTGTGTTCGTTCAAAATAGTAATATCCTGTCCTACACCAATCACACCAACAATTTCACCCTCTGCATTTCTACGCGTAGATGCGTTTAATAATACCATTACACGTTGTCCACCTTTGGTAAATAGCGGAAATTCGTAGTTGGCAGTTTCTTGTCCTTTTAAGGCATTGTCTAATACTTCTTTTACTTGTTTTTGGTAATCTTGGGTGATATATGTTTGTACCAAATCTTCCCCCAATACATCTTCTTTTTTAAATCTAGTGATTTTTTCAGAAGTTTGGTTCCATTCGTTAACTCTCCCTTTATTGTCTATTCCGAAAATTGGCGCATTGGCAGTTTCAATAAACTGACGTAACTCTTTGGCAACAGATTCTGATTGGGTACGCAGTTTATCCATTTCAGAAATATCTTGTCCTACACCTAGCACTCCAACAATTTCACCCTCTGCATTTCTACGCGTAGATGCATTTAATAATACCATTACACGTTGTCCACCTTTGGTAAATAGCGGAAATTCGTAGTTGGCAGTTTCTTGTCCTTTCAGGGCATTATCTAATACTTTTTTTACTGCATCTCTATAATCTTCGGTGATGTAGGTTTTAACCAAATTTTGACCTAATACGTCTTCTTTTTTAAATCCAGTAATTTTTTCAGAAGTTTGGTTCCATTCGTTTACCATCCCTTTATTGTCTATTCCAAAAATTGGCGCATTGGCAGTTTCAATAAACTGACGTAATTCTTTGGCAATGGATTCTGTTTCGATACGGTTCTTAGTTAACACTACTTGAAAGTCAAGTTCTTTCTTGGCAATGGCTAATTCATTTGCACGCTTTTGCTTCTCATCGTTCTGAAAGGTAAGTTCTTTATTGGCAATGGCTAATTCATTTGCGCGCTTTTGTTTCTCACCGTTTTGAAAGGTAAGTTCTTTATTGGCAATGGCTAATTCGTCTGCTCGTTTTTCTTTCTCATCATTCTGAAACGCAAGTTCTTTATTGGCAATGGCTAATTCGTCTGCTCGTTTTTCTTTCTCATCATTTTGAAACGCAAGTTCTTTATTGGCAATGGCTAATTCGTCTGCTTGTTTTTGTTTTTCTTCATGTTGAAATGCAAGTTGTTTGTTAGTAATGGCTAATTCTTCAACTGCTTTTGATTGAGAAATTTTGAAAGAAAGCATTGAAGCTATCGTATTTAATATTTTTAAGTCATGATCAGAAAAGTAATCTTTCTCTGGATACTCAGAATCGATAATACCGATCACAATACCATCCGAAAGAATAGGCACTGTTATCTCTGAACGTCGATCTTCATCATCAACAATATATCTTGGGTCTTTTGAGGTGTCGGCAATAATCTCACCTATTCCTGTGAGGGCAACGTGTCCACAAATACCTTCACCCATTTTCAATTTGATAGGGTTCAGAACATCTTGAGCAATAGGATTTTTATTTCCGTGAGCTGCACATTGAAAAAGAACCCCATCATCATTAAACAAGTAAATAATGCAATCAATGTATCCCAACTCTCCAACAGCATGTTTAGTCACACACCAAACGGACTCTTGCGTTGTACTAGTTTTCATTAGAAGAGAACCAAACGTATTGATTGTTTCCAAAAAATGCGCCTTTCTCTCACTTTGCAATCTTTCTCTCATTTCGCGATATTGTGTTTCGATTTATGATAACATTCTTTAGAAATAAAATCACTTAAAATGCTGCTGTTAAGTTTTAATCCAATGGTATTATTGACAATTTAATACACGTTTTTACTTTTTAATTCTGATTTAAAAGGAGATGAATTTACTTCAGGGTATAGGCTTAAAACTTCTGAATGAATTTGTTTTTCAATATCTTTTATAATTGCCAATCTAAATTCATTTCCAGCCTTAAAAACGTTATCGCTTTTCATTAAAAAAATAGTGCTTCTGGCCTCTCTTATTGCCAATATATCTTCCAAAATTAATATTTCATACATATTACCTATTTGAACCTTTAGAATTTTCACAAAAAAAACAGATATTCCTCCTCCTGTAGCACTCTTCATAATTATTTCTCATCCTATTGCATTTATTGCTTCTTTAGTAATTGTTAAGCCAAGGCCAATTCCTGATATTAAATCCACACTTTCTCCTCGGCTAAAAGGTTCAAATATTTTTTTTAGCTCTAATTAGGAAATTCTAATTCCAAAATCTGTAACTAAAATAATTGTGTGGTCTTTTTCAAGTGATAATTCAATAACTTGTTTTTCTTTCTCTTTATTCTTAAAGATAAGTTTTTTTGGATTTTATGTTGAGTCTGAGCTTGGACACTAATCAATTTATTTTTTTACGCAATATATTATAAAATTTTATTAATTACAATTATTAATATTTTCGAAGTAAAGGCATTAAAAAATAAAGGAAAAACATCTTCACAATAAAATCTTTGTTCAAAAACCGTTCTACTAGGAATACAATCTGAAAGCATAGTAACATTTAACTCTTTTCAAAAGTAGACCTTAAAGTAGAGTCAATATAAACGGAACTGAGAGATCCAAAAAAGCTATGTTAGTGCTATTAGATTCTATCCAATCTGACTCAAGAGAGGTGTTTGCAAGAGCATTTAATCCTTGTTTCTCAGGAATCTCAATAATTTCATCTCCAAACTGTGCTTGCTTACTAATTGTTTGAAACCCGAGAGATTCTTTTTTAAAAGCGCCAACTTTTTTAATGGTTTTTCGTGTGCAAACAGGTTTAATTAGTTTTGAATAATTTTCTGAAAAGATAATAGAGGTAGATATAATTAAGACATCCTCTAGTTCCTTAATATTCCTGTAATTTCTAATGATTCTTGAACAATTCTTCTTGATAGTCTATCTTTTGAAAAGTAGTCGTTTTGAAATCCAATTATTACTATTGCCGTTTTTGTGGTTTAATGTGTTAATTGTTTTCGTTTCGTCATTTAAAATGGAGTAAACTTCTTTGTACGAGTTAAGGCGGTATCAAATCTTATTAATTTTCAGTATATCTTTTGCGATCATCTTCTTCCCTTATTTTTAAGATATCAACCTTTTAAACAAAAAAACTTGAGTAGCCTTTTATAATTGCTAATTATAATAGTTAGCTTTGATAAACGAACACTCATGTAATTGGTAAAGTCACTTTAAAATTAGAGCCTATTTTAATTTCGCTTTCAACCTCTATTTTACCCTTATGTAACTCTACTGCTTTTTGTAAAACAGATAATCCTAATCCAGTACCAGAAATTTCACCTACATTTTCACCTCTGTGAAAAGGCTCAAACAGGAGTTTAATATCTTTTTTTGAAATACCAATACCATAATCTTTAAAACCAAATACAACTCTAGTTTTGTATTTATTCATGCTTATTTCAATTGGTGTATTCTTCTCTGAATATTTTAGTGCATTACTAAGAAGATTAACTACAACGTGTTTGATCCACTTTTTATCCACACTTGCCATTATTGAGGGTAAAGAAATCTTATAGGTTAGGTTTCTGCTTTTAGACTCACTGAGTTGGTATTCGAAAATGATATGCTTTATTAAAGGAATAATATCCAAAACTTCTGGATTATAGTCTAATTTTTGTACATCAGATTTTCCAATAATTAAAATATCTTCTAGCATGATGGTCATGTCTTTTACTTCGTTTTTAATCTTTATCAAACGCTTGGTAATATCTTCTTTACCTAATTTGTCAAAGTACTTCAGAATTACATCAGAAGCGGCGCTTATAGATGTGAGTGGTGTTCTGAACTCATGAGATGCCATCGCAACAAAACTACTTTTAAGTATACTCAATTCTTTTTCGCGTTCCAATGATTCTTTAAGTTCTTGTGTTCGTTCATTTACTTTTATTTCGAGATTTTTAGTAAAATTTTCTTTTGCTTTCAAAGATTCTGTTTTTTCAGTAACATCAATACAAATACCATATAAACGGGTAACGTTTCCGTTCTTTCCTAAACGAACCTTTCCACGGCAATCTATGTACAAATCCTTTCTGTCATCAAAAATTCGTCTCTGTGTCAATATATACCCTTTCTTTTGGTTAATAGCTTTTTCGAATGCTTCATTAGCAAGTTTATGATCGTCTGGATGCAAAAGATTAACGTAGTTTTCATGAGATGGAATGAACTTTTCTGAATCGACATGTAAAACGTAAAACAAATCTTCAGACCAAATCATATTATTATTGATAAGGTCAAGTTCCCAACTACCCATTTTAGCGACTCGTTGTGCTTGCTTGAATCTTTTGGTAATATTTTGCATTTGAACTTCTGTTTCCTTTAAATCCGAAATATCAGCAGTATATATATTGAGATACTTTTTTGATAAAATATATATGGCGAAAAAGCGTATGGTCTTATTGTTAAATTGCAAATCAAATTGATAAACGCCCACTTTTTTAAATGAAAAATTGAGTTCTTGGATAAACTTTTCTTTTAATTTTGAATTTGAAGATCTATTTAAAAATAAACTAATTTTCTTACCCTGTTTATTGGCATATATTAGATCTTTGGTCTGTTTCGAGAACCTCATAACAGCATTCGGGTTTTGTTCTGAAAACAAATTAGTGTTTTCTAATGCGTCCTTTAGCTGTTCATTGGCATTATATAATTCTAAACTTTTTTTTTCAAGTATACTTTCCGCTTCTTTCCGAGCTTTTTTCTCCCTTATAAGCGCTTTTTTAAGTAATTCTATATCCATAGTGACATCATTTTTTTTTGATTTTCAGTATGACTATTTCACCATCATCCTTTTCACTGATTTTTAAGATATCAATGTCCTCATTAAAATACTTTGATGCACCTTTTATTAGACCAATGGCCAAATCAGACAATTTTCTTGATGACATGTAATTTAAAGTCATCTCATCCTTACTATTTATTTCTGCTTCGAAAGATGGTAACTCTGCTTCGGGGTATAACTTCAAAACTTCTGGATGAATATATTTTTCAATAGAATCTAAAAAACTAAATAAATTAGATTTCTCCATAAAGTGTGGGTAATCATTGCTCAAAGTAACAAAGAAATATTCACCAAAAATAGTCAGTAATTTTGGAACCGGAATTTCCTTTATTTGAGATAATTTCCCAACCATTTTAAACATATCTTTATGGCTATATGTGCCTACAGATGTATAAACGCCATTAGTGGTGAGGTCACATTCATCAATTATCTTTTGAACTATCTCTAGTCCAAATTTATTTTCTAATAGCTCTAAAAATTCAGTAAATATAATTCCTTTCATAATCGTTATTAAAAAAAATGAATAACAAAACTTAGTTAATTTAAGGATAAAAAACGATTTGAAATAACTCAGTTAAAATTGAGATATTAATTAATCATTATAGTCTAAATATACAGAATTTAATAAAAACTGGAATCGTTTGTAAAAGGCATTAGTTTTGTTCTTTAATTATACATTATTATAAAATCGTTATTGTTTTTTATAAAATACAATAGGAGAACCATAATATTCTATAGATTTAAAGATTTACGATAAAAGCCATTTTTTTTTGTTTTTTCTAATAGCGTAATTAAATTCAAGATTTTAATTCAATAAGGCTCTAGTTTAATACAGCTATTATATGTATATTTAGATTATGAACATAGATAATCTAAAAGAGGAAATACTATCACTATCCACTCTAGATCGTGATAATCTGTTAAAGGATATTACAGATTCACTTGAGCATAATCAATTGGTTGAGCGGGCTTCCCGTCGCCATATTTTAGATAATAAAATGGGCGGATGCCCACATTGTTTACATGAAAAATATGTTCGTTTTGGAGTTGACAAAGGCTCGCAGCGCTATAAGTGCAAGTCTTGCAATAGAAGCTTTACTGAATATACTGGCACTTGGATGGCGGGACTTCAAAGAAAGGATATGATTTCATCTTATTTAAGTCTTATGGTTCAAGAAAAAAGTTTAGATAAAATAAGTTCAGAATTAGGCATCAATAAAAAGACAGCCTTTGATTGGCGTCATAAGATATTAGCTTCATTCGATACTAAAAATGACGATGACCAAGACAACTTTACAGGTATTACAGAGAGTGACGAAACCTTTTTCCTAAGATCAGAAAAAGGTATGGAGGTAAAAGATAGGGAATCAAGAAAAAGAGGCGGTAAGTCTAAAAAGAGAGGTATAAGTAAAGATCAAGTTGCGGTAATTGTAACACAGGATAGAAAATCAACATTAGACCTTAGCGTGGCTAAACTCGGTCGAATAGGAAAAGTAGATATAGAAAATGCTATCGGTAAACGTGTTATAAAGGATATAACCATATTGTGTAGCGATGCCCATCACAGTTATAAAGGGTTTGCCAAAGATAGCGAAACAGAGTTCCACATCGTAAATGCATCAAAAGGAGAAAGAGTAAAAGGAAAGTATCACATACAACACGTTAATTCTACTCACAATAGAGTTAAAAAATGGATTGAAAATACCTTTTGGGGAGTATCAACAAAATATCTACAACAATATATGAATTGGTATCGAATAAAGGAAAATATAAAGTCTAGAAGCGATAGAGCCAACGCCTTTGTGGAAGAAACAATTGCTCTAGGTACATTGAAACGGTATAATCAAATCGAATCTAGATATGAAAACTTAATATCAACGCAGACCTAAACTAGAGCCTTCAATAAATAAAAACCGTACACATATAAAATTTCGAAGAGCTTTTGTAAGTAGGCGAAGACTGGCGACTTTTTGCGAGCATTATAATACTGTAGTTCTTCACTTTCGACCTAGCGTTACAAAAAGTTGAGATTTTACTTTCCATACATTTGACAGTTTAATCCACATAGCTGAATAATTTACATCAACTAAAGAATCATCACTTTTTCTGGATCGCCCCCATTCCAAGTTCCGGTTTCATAAGCCAGTCTTATTTTTTAATAACTATAATTTCTTTTGTTTCGCGAAACCAATATATTTTATTTTTTCCACCATCTAAATATGTTTTTTAATGCTTTTTTCCAGATAATAAATTTCCGTTTCCTGTTGTAGTTAAAAGGTGATCTGTTAGATATATAAGTACTGTTTTTTCTTTGTGCGATTTAAAAGCTAAATTTGACCCCTTTCTAATTGCTAATATTTGTTCTTCATTAGTTTGAGGTAATAGCTCTGATGTGTAAATAAAGAGGCCTAGAACTGCAAGAAGAATCTGTTTTGTGTTTTTCATTTATTCTATATTTTGTTAGGTACTGTTTTTAGTTTTTGTAATAAGAGGTCATTTGATTTAGACCATGACTAAATCTGCTGTAAGGAGTCTACTTGTAAATAGCTACTTTTGGTTTTAGAGCTATAAATCAAGCATACATTTTATATTTTGTTGGTGGTAGTTTTATTTCTTTTAGCAATGTTTTAGATTTAATCATTGGCAAGTGCTGACGACAGATAATGAAAAATCAAAAAGAAATTGATATTTATCTGAATTCTTACTAACACCTATACTGTGAACTAGCTTCTTTCTGTCTCCGATGCCTAAGTCTTGAAACTTGTTTGTAATTATTATACCGTTCTCTGGGTCATGTGCATTTGGATTTATTGGATTTTCAGATGATCCTGGTTCTCTCTCATAAACAAAGTAAATTGGTGCTGATGATATCTTTACTTCGTCTTTTGGAGACCACCAGTTAGGATCTATCCAAATACCATCAGGAAGCGCATTATAAAAATAAAATCCTTTAATACTTGGGCTCTATTGGTGTCCATATTTGCAGCTGATAATACTTTCGCGAGAAGAGCCTCCGATAATAAAGTTAGACGTGTCAAGCTTGTATTTTTCAGCATTATTTTAACCCATTCAAACATAAGTTCCACGTCATTCCATCCCGTTTCTACCTCACTTGGTGTATGTACTGAAGTTAGAGACTCCCATGCAATAACAGAGGTGCCTTGGGCATTCAAATCTTCTATTATTGAGTTTAACATATAAGTACTACCATCATTTCCGTGAGCATGAAAATAAACAGGCGTTGAACAATCTGATTCAGCTTTATAGAGATCAAGGAACTGTCTAGACTTTGAGCTATATTGTACTCCTTTTAAAACTAAAATTTCTGTTAAAGAGTTATTGGTTTTTCCTTCATTATTAGAACTACAGGAAACAAAAAGTATAGCGACATTTAAAATCAACTACTTGAAATTATCTGTACCATTTATCAAACCAATTGAATCTTTTGACAAAGTAATTTCTTGAACACCGCCTAATAAACCACCATATTTTGTAGAATAATAGAATCCCGTTTGATTTAGCTTTTGAATTTTGAAGTACTCATTTTCATTAGTTTTCTTACCAGAATTTGAGTAATTCAATAACAATATACTGATGATTAAAATCAGAATTATGTTTCCTCTATTATTCATGTTATTTGATCAATATCTTATGTTACACAACGACTCGGCTAAAAATAACCCTACGGGTCGCAAATGCTTATTTTTAGCCGAGTCGTTGTGTGTAGTTAATTTAATAGGCTAGCTATTAATTTTCCTCCACAAACGATTATTGTTTCCTTAATTATACCTGCGAAAGTTTCATACGATGTTATTGTATAACCGTCATCCCGCAGGGAATAGGTGCCGTTTATATTATCAATTACTGTGTTTGATTTTCCTGAATTAATTACAGCGCAACCACTTGAATTTGTTCTAATAATTACAATGCCATTTGGTTTAAAATTGTATTTCTAATTATCCTTTTTGGGTTTAGAATCTAATTTATATGACCATTCTTTGGAAGTGATATCCTTGGAGCTATATGTCCAGTGGCCTAATAATTCTTCATTTGATTATGCAATTAAATTCTATGTTATGAATAGATAGATAAGAAATATAAGTAGCTTATTTATTTTTTATTTAATTATACACAATTATTTGAATTCAAGATTTACATTCAAGTCGTTCGTCGATTCTTTAAATACTTTCTTTGTCAATGGCCCAATAAGACTGTCATTTACTTTTTGGATAATGAAATATTCTATCGTCCCAGTGTTATTGTCACGTTTAATCAGAGGATCACGCTTAGCAATTATATGTCTTGAATCTGATTGTACTTCAATTACGTCACCTTTAATAATTATATCACTAAAAAGATATTCCTCGCTTGACCTATAAAGGATTGATTCATTTTCAGGATATCCAACATCTATCGCTTCATATTTGGGAAGATGGAAATATCCATCGCCTAAATCTCTATCACCACACGAGGCAAAGAACATTAGAATTAGTAAGAAATATAAAGCTCTGTTCATCATTTTTAATTACACACAATATCCATATAACCCCTGTTCAACTCTTCAGTATAGAGTATATATCTATTTAGGACGTTGATTTATTATCAACTAAATCAACACTTTGATATAATTATTTCAAGAGATTTTTTAATTAACCAATAAAAATGCTAAAATCAAGATTCTAAGGCGACAGAGGTTTTCAACACTACTCCCCTATTTTTTTCTTGCATCACAAACGCAGGTTTTAGTCATTAAGTTTTCCCTAAACGTCTTCGTATTCTACTTAAAGCTTCTGGAGTAATACCAAGATAGGATGCAATCATATATTGAGGGATTCGTTGTATTAATTCTGGTCTAGCGATAAGCATATTGGCATAACGCTCTTTGGGAGAATTTAAAATAAATGATGCGTTAATATCGCATACTTTTATATACAAACTTTCAGCTAGCAACTTTCCGAATTGCACAAAATTTGGAATGTTTTTGTACATAACGTCAACATCCTTTTTTTTAAAAAAGATAACCGTGCTATCTTCAGTAGCCTGTAAATAAGTCAAAGACTTTTTCTCGGTTAAAAAACTTGAATAATCTGTACAAAACCCACCATCCAAGAAAAATTGTTTGCTGTATTCTTGACCATCAACCGAATAAAAACCTCTAAACGCTCCTTTATTTATAAAGGCAACAAAATCACATACCTTTCCCTGTATTAAAATAAATTCATTTTTCGAAAAATGTCTTACTGTTGTCAACTCTTCAATAAGAAGAACATCCTTTTCTTCTAAATCTATAAATTGTTTAAAAAATGAAATAACCTGCTTGTGCATTCTTTTGAGTTTAAAACATTAGATTCCAGCTAAAATACAACATTTAGCTTTTTGATTTTGTATCGCCTGTATTTAGGTTATTATTTTCTGTTCTAAGATAGCATGGTGTCTATCAGAAAATATTCAACTGAATCTCTGGTGGTTTATTGGTTAGATCCTCCCTCTTTTGAGTTTGGTTTTCCATAAAACTGAACAGGTCAATATAGCTCCTTAGGTGTAATCTTAACATCGAGATCATATTTGAGTATGCCCAGTTCTTTTTCACCCGTTTTTGTACTATCATCATCAATAAGTGTATGTTCAGTCCACACCATATCTGTATCTCTATGGCGCTCTGGTGGTCTCCCAAGACCTATTTTAATGGAAAGTTCTGCTTTAGTCTTTTAAACATCGTTTCAATCTGCCATCTGTGCATGTAGATATCACATATTTTTTCTGAACTCAAAAGGAAGTTGTTGGATATGAATCTAGATTTCTTTTTCTTTATGCCCACCAAAAGGCTAGGCAGCGTAATTTTATGGTCTGTCCGTTTTTCTTTACGGTTATAGTCTCATCCTTAAGTATATTGTCTAACGTACCTTGCTGTGGATTAAACTCGGATATGCTTTTACAGGACAGGAGGCATTCTCTTTTTGGCGTGTCACAAAATAAATGTCTTGCCGTGTCCATTCAAAGTATTGCTTATAATCAGTATAAGCTTTATCAAAAACAACAAATGACCCTTTCTTTAAGTCGAGTTCTTTAATAAATGTAATGCGTGGCTGCGCTACTAAAACGTACCAGACAAGGATCGTCTTCCAGTGCGATGATTATTATGTACATTGTAATACCACCTTTCTTTTTACCATTTGTAGGGTTATGCCCAAAACCTTTCAAAATATCACTAAACAAACTGATGGTGGTAGAATCAACTATTTTGAGATATTTATTAGGCAAACGAAGCGGGCTGCTGTCCGATAAATCTCTTGCATACTTACCCAGTAGTGCATAATAGATACTTGCAAAGACCTCGCCATTGCGATTTGCATTGGCATCAGATAATGTACTTCGTTTTGGAAAAATTTTAAGGTTGAGATGACTGAGTATGCCCTCACACGAAAGCATCACTGTTGATAATTCTCGAAGTTAATTCACACCATTTAATATACCGTAGAGTATGGAAACTAGATGTTCGTAGGTTTTACAGGTCTTGTAGTAGCAACACTGTCAAGGGATTCAGCTGTCCGACTAATTATTTTTGCAGGAATCAAGTTTAATAACTGCTTTATTATGTGATGTCCGCTAAAGTGGTATACTATAAAGCGGGTAATCCTTTTAAGAAATCCCGCTTTTAAATATGTTTAATTGAGCACTACTGTTTTTAAAATTGAAAACGATAGCCAAAATCAGGGAAAAAGCCAATTTGATTTATTTGTTCTATGCTACTAGTACTTCTATTATATCTTCTAACAAAAACATTATCTCTATTGGTAAGGTTTTGGAAGTCTACATAAAATTTATGAGATGTTTTTTTCTTATTACTATTAAGCGTTACTGCAAATTTTAAATCTAGTCTCAGGTAATCTTCATATTGCTCACTAAACGCTAAATCATCTTGTAAGACTTCATACCCTGCATTTTGTGAAGCCTCCAAATCTACCGGTGTAAAACGATTTCCTCCTGAGGTTACAAAACGAGCATCGATGGAAAAAATATTTTTCTTATTCTCTCCAAACTTAAACTCTTTCCCCGCTAAAAAATTAAAGATGTGACCACCATTAAAAGGGGTGCTTCGTTCGATGCCATCACTACCTTTATAGGTACTCTCAAAAAAAGAACTTGTTATCAAGGCATGATATCCTTTGCTAAATGATTTTTCTAAGGTGAGTTCCAATCCTATATTTTCTCCAGTTCCTGAACTAACTAAATCTGTATTATCTGATGAAAATGTGAAATCTGCTCCTTCGGTTAATGAAGAATAACTAGATGGGGATCCGTCTATGGCAGCATTATCTATTTTTTGATAATAGGTTTCTACTTTTGCTCTCCAGCTAGGTGCAATTTTAACATCATAGCCTAAAACATAGTGCTGACTTCTCACAAAATCTAAATTTTCATTAGGGTTTGTGATCACTCCATTTACTTCTTCATTTAGAAATAATAATGGGGTGGCTATATTTTGATGATGAAGACCGTACCCTATATTTAGCGTATGTTTAGGGTCTATTCTATAAGACATAGAGGCTCTTGGTTCTACAACAAACTGCTCATTAAGATCACTATACATGGTATGTATTCCTGTATTTAGGGTCAGTTTTTCAGTCAATCTATATTTAGTTTGAATGTAGGGTTGAAATACATTATAACTCCCGTTAATACTTCTAATGGTTACTAAATCAGGGTCTCCATCACCGTTTAAATCTTCTTGTTCATCTCTCTGCTTTCTATCTAAATCTGCTGAGAAATTCTCTAATAATAATCCTGTTCTAAGGGTGAATTTATTGTTGATTTTAGTATTGAATAATGTTGAAAATGTTAATCTAGTTTCTTCATTGTTATTTTCTGCAAATCTTATAATCCTTTGGTCATCGGTAGCCAAATCAATAATACGGTCTTCTTCAAAATCGCTGCTATTCGATGCGCCTGCAATGACTGTTTTTAAATACGATTTTTCGCCAATGTTCAGTAAATGCTTAGCTCCTAAAACACCAATGTTAGAAGACACATAAGAGTTTTCATCTTCTGCTGAGAAAAGGTCATCTTCATCAAAATCCTCACCGATTAAATCGATGCTTGATGTACCCATGATTCCAAATAGAGAGAATGTACCCAGTTTGCTTTTTCCTAAATTAATATTAAATGAAACATCAGAATAATTAGGGGTGTCGCTGGTTCCTGCCCCTCCTATAAGTCCGATAAGCGAGTATCGTGCAGCCACCAAAAACGAGCCGTTATTCTTTCTGTTCAATGGGCCTTCTGCCGTTGCTTCTAAACCCGTGAAGGCTCCCACTTGAAAAGAATACTCATACTCATCTTTGTTTCCATTTCTAAAACCCAAATCAAAAACACCTCCAATGGCATTACCATATTCGGCAGGGAATGCAGAGGTTATAAAATCAGAATTTTTAAGAAGATTGGGGTTTAATGCAGATACGGGGCTTCCTGTTGTCCCTAAGGCCGAAAAATGATTGGGACTTGGAATTGGAATACCTTCTACCCGCCATAACAACCCTGTTGGAGAATTCCCCCGAACTACGATATCATTACGGCTATCGTCTGGTGAAGCTACTCCTGCAAAATTACTTACCAATCGTGCAACATCATTTCTTCCACCAGCATATCTTGCAACTTCTTTTACACCAAATTGACGTGCGGAGACTGACGAGAATTTGTTTAAAGATTTTATTTTATTCGTTCTACTTGTAATTATGATCTCGTCTAGACTCCCATAAGATTCTGTAAGTGCTACGGTAACATCTACATCTTTTCCTGTACTCACTTCAATATCTGGAATTGTACTGGTTTCGTAACCAATGTAACTTACTCTAATGGTTTTTCTGCCCACAGGGACATCCGTTAATGTAAAATACCCGTCAAAGTCTGTAATTACACCTTTGGAAATTTTAGCCCCCAAGAGTTCTACATTAGCTCCGATCAATGGAAGTTCGGATTGTTTATCGAGAATTTTACCTTTTATAGTTCCATTCTGTCCATACATTATGGAGGCAAATAATGTAAAAATAATAAAGATTGATTTTTTCATAGTAATTGGTTTGATTTTTATTTCTACAAAGAAACATTGCTTCAAAGCTTAAACTCGTTGACTTAAATCAATAAATTTAGTTGAGTGATAAAATTTATTAAATTTTTCTTTAAGCACATATAAAAAACCAAAATATGCATGTATCATATTGTTTTACAGTGTTTTGTATAACATTCGCTAAAAAATATTAATCCATATTTAAAAATACGTTTAGCCTTTCTGCCCTATTTTTTAATTTTAATTAGATTTATTTGATGCCGATTTATGCCAATTTTATAACAACACACGAAGGCTATCATAACAAGTCATATTAATTTTTCTATGCTTTGAATATCTTGTAGATGCGTTTTTTTAATATCAAATCCACTAGACTTCACTGCTTTAAAAGACCTCTCAATTTGCCATCGTTTTTGATAATCGTGTTGTGCATTTTCAGGCTTTTGAGTTAATCATTTAGTCATGAAAGTATTCAAAGGTCAAAGCATACTCAGTTTTGTAAAAGAACTACCAAATGATGAGGCTTGTAAAGCATATTTAGCCAAAATTAAATGCTAGGATGGTTTTAAATGTATGATATGTAATCATAGCAAAAGCTGTGAAAAGAGGGTTATAGGTATCATTGCTACGGTTGCAATCATGTCGAAAGTGCCACAGCAAGCACCTTATTTCATAAGGTTAAATTTGGTTTACAAAAGGCATTTTGCGTTGTATTTGAAATGAGTACGAGTACTAAAAGTGTTTCCAGTATTCAAATGGGAAAGCAATTTGTTATTCGACATGGTACAGCTTGGTATTTTATGCAAAAGGTTAGAAAATCTATGAGAAGTAGTCTAATGTATCCTCTAACTGAAATAGTTCATGTAGATGAGTTTACTGAAGGAGGCCAATAAGAGACAAAGCAAGGCAGAAGTTATGATTCAAAAAAAAAGGCAGTAATAGCTGTTGAGTTGAACGTAAGACATCAAATAAAAAGAGTCTATGCAAAGTCTATAGATGATTATTCAGCGAAATCATTAACTCCACTATTTGAAGAACAGATAAGTTCTTCGGCAAAAATAGTTACCGATAAATGGAAAGGTTATGTTCCGCTTAAAAAAAGCTACATTATAGAGCAAAAACTAAGTAATACCAATTTAGTTTTTAAATGATGCATTAAAAATTTGAATTATACTACGACGTAGCTCAGCACAGGTTTTTTACTTAGCTGAGGAAAAAAATATAAGCATAGCAATAGTTACGGTTCTATTTTATGACGATTAGTAAGTGAAAAAGAAACTAATTTTATACGACATTTGAATGCTAAATTGGTATAATAACAGGAGAAACTTTAAAGAATTACATGTAGTAATTATGCAGTTGAAATCTTGGCTAAAGGCTATACCAACTCATGTTAGTAAATGGCATTTGCAAAGCTATTTCGAAGAATTCTGCTTTAAAATTAATCGATCTCAATTCAAACAAAGTGTTTTTCACAAGACTATTGAAAAAATGGTAATAGCTAAACCGATTTTTCATAAAGATATTAAACAGAGGTTAAATGTGTAACTCAATAAAATTGCATAAAGTTATTAAGTAATATCCATTGAATATAGACTTGGGTTCTAGTCATTTTTCTTTTTCTCCCAAAATAGTAATGATTGGTTTTATTTGTGGTAATGATAAATGTATGCTCAGTGACCCTTATTCATATCCCATATTTTGTCCATTGATTATACGTCGTGTTAGCCTTTGTATCTCCAAATTTAAGAATCAGATTATGTTTATGGTGTTTAAGTCTATATTTCTTTTCTTTCCTCTAAGCTCAATACTTCCCAAAGGGATTAGTTTATATCCGTCAGTATCAGAAATAAGATTAAAAGTCTCCTTAGAAATCAAGATGTCTACGTTGTATTGATTGCATTGTTCCTGAATTCGTGCAGTGGTATTTAGTACATCTCCAGAATAGATGATATCTTTTTTAATAACACCAACTTCACCTGCCATGACAGAGCCGTAATGAATACCTGCCTTGAATTCTGGCATAACCTTATATTTCTTTTCGTAAATAGGCCTTAGATCAACAAGTTTTTCTTGAATCTGCGAAAAACAATTAAGACAATTTGCATTTCGTATACCCTTTTTCAACGACCAAGAGATTACAATTTCATCTCCAACATATTGGTATATCTCCCCTTCATTATTAAGAATCGTACTGGTCACATCCGCAAATAAATCATTCAATAAATTGAAGTATTTCTCATTGCCTATTTTCTCTGCAATTGAAGTTGAAGAACGCATGTCCATGAACATAAAAATTCTTTCCTCTTTTTTTGGCTGGTGGTAATTTCCTGCGAGGAATTTTAATAATATACCAGGGCCAAATTTATCATTGACTTGTAATAGGAATAGGGTTAAAAGTGTTATAGCACCCCACAAAATAAAAGTTGTAATTAAGGTCGGATTAAGAATGAATCCCAAAGCTGTTTTTATTGTGTCAAATGAAACTCCAGAGAATCCCTGTTCTACTAATACATTTGTAAATGTGGTCACCACGTTAACTAGAACAAAGATCAAGACATAAGCCGTGAGCGTTGTGAGCATGGCAAACTTGAAAGATCTTCTCCTGAACAATTGGCTATTTACAGAAACAAGTATGATCCCTCCAAGTACTCCGGCAATTAGCCCGACTACTATGTTTGATAGAAAATAAATTCTAAAATTGAATAAAGGTGAAGGACCTAGGGAATATGGGGAATTGATTAAAGCATAATTGAAAAAAAAGATGAATATATTTATTAAAATGTAGCCAATCGTAATTACGGCTACTTTGTTGAGATTCATCTTTAGTTGTCGGGATAATTTCATCTAATGGAAGATAACGTCTGGTATAATGTTAGTTGCGCGTTTAAAGCACTAAATTTAGTAAATAAAACGAACCAGAGGAAATACCGAAGGAATTTCCAAGCAAACTAGAACCAAGCCATTAATTATACACGGCTTAAGTTTACAATTCATTTAATTTAGATATAAATCAGAAAGCACCAAAGAGAGGAATAAGGTTAATATACAGGCAGAGACTATGATCTAGTCAATCCCGAAGCCTCGGAATAAATCCCCTCTCTTTTCTACACAGGTTTCGAACTTCCTATATCTATCGGGAGTATGAGGCTTTATACCAAATTAGACCTATAATGACGCAATAAATCGTTTCTTTTTAGCCTGCTTTTCATCAAAAATAATTACCGTAGCTAAGGCTATGCTAGTTATTTTTGATTTCAATCAATCAAAAAATAATTCAATTTATTCATACGGCATTATAAATATAATTTGGTATTAGACCTCGAATAAGTAAAATAGGCAACCAAAAACTTCGCAATTTATTATTTATGTGCAGTTTTAAGCCTTGTTGTACCTGCCTGCCAGTAGGCAGGTACAACAAGGCTTGTAGAGATCTTTATGAGCGGATATTAGCCAAAGGAAAGAGTAAGAAATTGGCATTAATTGCGGTATGTAATAAGCTCTTAAAACAAGCCTTTGCCATCGCAAAATCAGGGTTGATATATGATAAAGAATATAAAAGTACTCTAGTGAAAAATTAATGAGTTTTTACTTGTTTTTTGCCACAGTACTTTGTTGTGGGTAGTTTTTATTCACATTTATTTAATTCCGAATAGAATTTAATCGGATTGCGTTTTATGTATTCCTTGCCATTTATGGATTTACAAAATTTCGCTTTATCCATTTTTATAATTATTTCTAAATACGTAACAAAGTCCTCTGCGTATTCTCCGTCGGCGAAGCTTATTAGCTTTAAGCTCGGTAAATAAAAATCAGAATTTTTTTCAGAAGTCACTTGTTCAAAAATAAGTCGAGTCGTTTCATAGAAAAAGTCTGTTTTGCCAAGATTATGGTCAGGTCCAGTTGTTCCGCAGTATAATTCAAATTCAGTATAGTTTTCAGGAACAAGTTTTATTAAAATAGAGTCAGGAATTTTATTTTCCTTTAAATATAATTCAGATGCAGTATTTAAGTTTTTCTCATATTCAGATACATTCAGAGTATTTAATTCGGTTAAATTTCCAAAAGTCAGAAACGAAAAAATCATTAAAAGTGGTAATGTCAAAAATTTAATCATAGGTTTTTCTCAAATGTGCTACGTTGTTGCACAAGATTAGTTGCTGTATTTGAACACTAAAGTTAATAAATAATTACTGAATAGAAAGTCCACGAGTCCCGACGGTTCGGGATTCCTAAGTAAGCCAAAACAAAGCAATTAATTTTGTATGGTGGTTTGGGTAGGCTTTCTGCGTTCTAAAATTCAATTCTATTTCCTTTTTATTTTGTCCGACGAATTATAAATCCGTTTTCAACTTTTTCAAATCCAATTTTTGGGTAATATTCCATTGCAATAGATGCCGAAAGTAAAATTAGAGCCGTTTCTTTTCCGATTTCCTTTTGAGTCAATTCTATTAGTCTTTTTCCAATTCCGTCTTTTTGATATTCACTTTTTACAGCCAAATCCGACAAATAGCAAGCATAACAAAAATCAGTTATCGAGCGTGAAATTCCAATCAGTTCGTTATTCAACCACGCAGTTATAATCAGATTTGAATTTTCATACATTTTCCTTATTCGTCCGCTATCTGATGTCGGTCTTTTTATTCCAGAACTATCATAAACTTCAATTATTTCTGATGTTTTTGGAACAATTCCGACTTTAAATTCAATTATTTTCATTCGATTACAGTTTTTTTTAGCTTACACCCCTCCCCCCTGTATCAATCGTGCGTTATGGTTAAGATAATGTTCCGGACACAAAATAGCCAAATATGCAGAGTGGTCTATACCTTTTTTTTATTCCTAATAGGCCAATTCGCAAAATTGGCGGGTCTACCAGAATACACAGAACTTTCCCCTAGCACTGCCCACGACGCATGATTTGATCACAGAATGTTATGCTTATTTTGTTAAGAGTTCAACAAATCTGCTACTCATCCAACCGACAGAGAAATAGCTGTCTTCATATGCATAATCATAGAAAGTTCTATCGTTCGTTTGATTGTTCAGCATAAATACAAACCACCAGACTCTTCCAGTATTATCAGTTCGTTCGGCTAATGCATAACCCAGGTCACCTGCTGTAAAAGTTGCTAAGATATTGTCATCCAAAATTTGGGGTGAATCTCTTAAAGAGTATGCTTCATTTAGAACCTTGAATTTCTTGGGACTAGAAAGTTTAGCTGGAAATACAGTTCCACCAATCCAATTTACTTTTTCAAGTATTTCGAAATTGGTTCCATCGTAATTCCAACGTTCCAATGAGTAGGTGTTCCCAGCGCAACAAGGCCAATGAATAAGCTCAAAATACAGAGTTCCGCCTATATTTGTTCTCCAAAAAGATTCAACTGTTCCGAACCTATTGAATACTTCAGAATACTTTCCATCTGAATTCTTTTTAAGAATTGTTATTCCAGTTGGTTCTCCTCCAGAAAATCCTTCATATACGATTTCCAAATCATCGTCCATATCTAGATCAATGAATTTGAACTTTTCCAACTCTTCTTGGAGTTCGATCCAATCATTTTGCCCGTAATAATCCTTTATTAACCAGTGATCTAAAGACTTTGCAATCTCAAGTTTTGTTGAATCGGGAACTTGAGTTTCAATGCTTGTCCATTCTACAGGCTTGGTCAACAATACTTCATGCTCCTGACTGAATGTCTGGAAAGAAATAATAAAGGCCAAATGGGCAAAGAGTATTTTCTTCATGAAGGTCAATTGAGCATAACTTTGTTGTACAAGTTTTTTCGCGGTGATTAAGCGATAAAGTTAATAAATAATAGCTGAATAGAAAGTCGGTGAGGACTTTCGTAAGTGGGCAAGAACTAGCAATAAATCATATACTTTGTTAGCCACTGTTACTGTTTTTCTGCATACTTTAGAGGTGTTCGATATATGTCTCTTACCTCTGTCGCACCGTTTTCAGTATCAGACGTATTTACAAATACAATAATACCGATTCCATTTTCCCGCAAAAAATAAGCGTGCGAAAGCAAACCTAAATCGTTTCCGCTATGACCAATTTTTTCAGAATCCACAGTCCAAAACACACCTTTTCTAAAATCAGACGAAACAGGATCTTTCATCATTTCTTTATAACTCTCAGCAGTTAATAAATTATCCTCACCTTTATATCCTCGAATCATCGTACTTAAAAACTTACCATAATCGATTACGTTTGAAATCAAATTGCCATCAGGATAAGTTATTAAATCGGCATCTGGCATTGGATACCCATACCAGTATAAAGATGAAACATTCTTGGGTTCGTAATTTTTGCCTCTCCAACCTGTATTATTCATCTGCAAAGGGTGTAATATGTGTTCTTTTACAAACTCGGCATAATTTTCACCTGTTGTTTGCTCAATGATGTAGGCTGCAATATTTGCCCCCATATTACTATATTTATAAGTATTCCCTGGGTGTTTATTGGAGAAGTTTTGTTCTTTGTTATACCAAGTTTGGTCCTTAACATATTGTTTTTTTATAAATTCTCCTAAAGGCATTATTTTATTTGTATTAAATAATTCAATCCATTTTTTCACTTCCACTTTTAAATCTTTATCGGAAAAGTTGGTGTAAAAAGACGGTATTTTGTTTTCAAACACGTAAGTTCTATCATAAGAATCGCCATCAAGTATACTTGACGTATGGTTTGCTAGTTGTTGTATGGTAATGTTTTCGTTTGGAAAATTGGGGTTGTATATTTTAAAAGGTAAATAGTTATTAATATTGTCATCCAAACGTAATTTCCCCATTTCTTGGGCTTTCATTAATGCAACCGAGAGCAATGTTTTAGAAATAGAAGCAATGGGTTGTGCAGTATGGATAGTGTAAGGTTTTTTTGTTTCTTTATGAGCATAACCAAAGCCTTTTGCATAGACAATACCGTCTTTATTTACGATTGCTACACCAAAGCCAACAAGATTACTGTTTTTACTTAATTTCGTCAACTCAATAGTAATTGAATCATTAGTACTTTGTGCTTTGATTGATATGCTTATAGCTAGAATTAAGAATAGGATAATTACTTTTTTCATAAATGTAAATGTCTGTTCTGTTTAAAAGAAGACGAGTAGAAGGTTTTTTTGTTACGCCATTCTTTAAGTTAGCATGACGTTTTGAATATGCGTAGTGCAGGAATTCAAAGCTCCAGTTTATCAAGCCGTTGCCGTTTTTAGTAAATGTACTACAGTTTAAATTTCATCTAATGATAGAGGTTTCGGTTGTTTCCCATCACTATCTTTTACTCCGTACTTTATAGCCTCTTTTGCAACTATCAGTATTTTTCCCGTCTTTTCAATGGCTTTTATATCTGACGCTATTTTGGATATTACAATACCAATAAATTCAGGTGATTCCGAATTGCTTAAATCAAAATGTTCTTTATTTTCTATTAACTTCGAATCAATAGTTCTTTATTTATAGTTAAATATTTCGTATATTTATAGATGGAAAAAATAGACTTAAGGAGTGTTTCTGATCAGGAAAGAGGTATAATTCGAAGGGATGCTGTAAAAATGATAAAACGTGGAGATAAAAAAAAAGACATAGCTCTGTTTTACGGTGTTCATGTAAATACTGTTAGAGATTGGTGGAAGCTTTACAATAAAGAAGGTCATAAATCTTTGTCATATCAAAAACGAGGAGTCAAATCAGAAGATCGAAAACTACTCAATAAAGATCAAGAAGCTGCAATCCAAAAAATGATTATTGATGTAATGCCCGATCAACTAAAGTTAGATTATGCTTTGTGGACTACAAGGGCAGTAAGGGATTTGATAGCAAGAGAGTTTAGTATTACAATCGGAAGAAGAGCTGTCGGTAATTATCTCAACGCTTGGGGATTCACGCCTCAAAAGCCAAAAAAGAGAGCTTATGAACAATGTTCCAAAAAAGTTCAAAAATGGTTAGACGAAGAATATCCAGCAATAAAAGAGAAGGCAAAACAAGAGAAGGCAACTATTCATTGGGGGGATGAAACGGGTGTAAAAAACAATAATCATCATGGACGTTCCTATGCTCCAAAAGGAAAAACTCCTGTTAAAAAACATATGTCGAAGCGGTTTTCAATCAACATGATTTCTACAGTTACAAATCAGGGTTTAATTCAGTTTATGATATATAAAGAAAATATGAACTCAGATGTATTTATTCAATTTTTAGAACAGCTCATCAAATCGCAAGAAACCAAAGTATTCTTAATCCTTGATAATTTACGAGTCCATCATAGTAAAGTTGTAAAGAAATGGGCGGAAGAAAATGGCGAAACCATAGAACTATTTTACCTGCCATCATACTCACCTGAGCGAAACCCAGATGAATATCTGAATTGCGATTTAAAGTATGGACTCTCGGATAAACCGGCACCAAAAACACAAGAAAAAATGAAAGAAAATTTAGAGAATCATATGAAAATGCTTCAAAATGATAGCGAAAGGGTAGCAAAATATTTTAAACATGAGAGCATCAAATATGCTGCATAAAATTAAAGATCTTTAAGTGCGAGGTTAATAATACTGCTTCGGTTCTTACAATTCCAGGATATAAACCAATTACAGGAACATTGAATTTAAATAATTCAAAAGCCATAGCTTCAGTCATCTTATCTGTTGCTGCTTTCGAAGTGCAATAAGCTACTCCTTTGTCATTTCTTTGAGCAACCCAAAATGAAAGGTTAAAGATTATACCTGACTTTTGTTCTGTCATTTTTTTAGCGGCTTGAGCGCTTGCAAAATAAGCTGCTCTAACTCCAGAAGAAAACATTTTATCCCATCTTGAAATTGGGGAATCCCAAAAACCTTCTTCTAACCAAAATTTTGTACCATCGTTAAAGTATTCATATCCTCCCCAAACACTATTTACTAAAATATCGATTTTGTTATGTGTTTCAAAAATGTGTTTGAAAACCTTAACTACTTCTTGGTCGTTAGTATGGTCACAACATATAGCTTTACATCTGCCTCCATTTGCAATAATTTGTTTCTCAGTTTCATAGATAGTTCCTGAAAGTTTAGTTGTATTATTTTTTTCGTTCTCCGTTCTCCCAGTTATATAAATTGTTGCTCCACTTTTAGCCAAAGCAATAGCTATTCCTTTACCTATTCCTCGACTTGCACCTGTTACTAGTGCAACTTTATTTTCTAATTCATTCATTAATGTATTCAGTCTGTTTTAGTGTAAACTACGTTTGTTATATGGTTTGATGCGTAATTAAGTACATAATTTAGTAAATAAAAACTGAGTAGAAAATCCGCAAGTCCCGACGCATCGGGGTTAGTAAGCAAGCTCAAACTAGCAATAAATTATATGCGGTATTATAAAGCGTATTATTCCAGCTTCCCCATTAAGCCCCAACCATTAGCTTTGTCGATAACAACACAATCAAGTGTATTATTACCTTTTTTTAAGTTTAAATATAATTTGTTAGCATTGATATCTATGTGTCCTTGGTATTGTAATCCTTTAGATCGGAATGCGTTATTGCCACTAAAAATAGCTGTTCCATTTAGATAGACTATTATTTTATCACTATAATCAAATGAAAATAGCCTCACTTGATTGTTATTTGATTCAATACTAGTTGAAGCCACAGCATAGACTTCTTTGTTTTTTTCGAAATTACCTGATGATGGCTTTTTAATGAATTTTGAGAATGGAAGTAGACCAGAATTTTCGGTTGTAACAGTTACGAATTTCTCTTTTGAAAAACTGTTGAAGCTTAATTCGTCTTCAATAAATGGAAATGCTTTTGTAATATTCCATTGCGATATAATGTTAGGTTCTTTCTTGTTTTGAGTTTCTTTATTAGTTTTAATAGTAACCTCTTTACTAGTAAAACTAAAATTTGAAAACCTATTATCAAATAGTGAAAATAGGCCTATTTCTCCATTATTGTTTGCCGTCCTAAGATCATCTAGCGTAAGCACTTTTTCATCATTAATAAAAACTTCAGCAGTATTACTGTTTATTTCGATACGTAAGGTATTCCAACCTTTATTTTTAAAAGTAACATTGGCTTGGTATTCTTTATATAATTGCCAAGTAAGCTCTTCATTATAAGTTGGAGAGTATTGTAATGCATCAGCTTGGTTAGATTTATGAAGCCTCATATAGACTTCTTCCATAGTGTTTTGTTGCTTTCTAAAAATGATGCCAGCAAAACTTCTATTTTTATTGGCGAATACATCAACCTCTATAGTTCCATTTGAGAATTGTTTGTTTTTCACAAAAGCTTTGCCATTTAGAAGAAGTGTTTCTCTATCGTCAAATGTTTCAAAAGTAGAAGTTCCTTTATGTATTTCCCAGTCCGAAGAATTCATAGGAATATCAGTAGCGTTATTTTGTGCATATGATAATTGCAAGCTAAATAGGATGATAAACAAATTGAAGCAGAATAAATTTTTCATAGTATTTTCGATTTTTTAATACTTGCAAAGGTTGGCCTTCGTTCTCGCAAAGAACATATCATTTTATAATAAATGACTATCATTTTGGTAATTTGCGATACATACTTGGAGTAATACCCTCGAGCCTATTGAAAAAGCGTGTAAGATTATTGGCTTCACTAAAATTTAGAGCATTTGCAATTTCAGAAATAGTTTTATTGGAATAACTTAATTCCATTTTAATTTCCTGCAGTAATCTAAAATGGATAATTTCTTTAGAAGTACATCCAAAGTACGCTTTTGTAACACTATTTAATTGCTGTCTGGAAGTGTTCAGAATTTCACAATACGCTGCTACAGAGTGAAATTTCCGGATATGTAACTCTAGCTTTTCTTTAAACCTGTAAGCAGTTGAACTTCCTTGTGTTTCTGGCGAAAGATTATAATGTTTTGAAAATAATCTGTTTATTTTTGATAAATAGAAATATAAAAGAGACCTGATAATATGAATACTATCATTTTGAAAATCATTTATTTCAGATATGATTTCATTTAATATAAATTGAATTTTATCATATTCTCTTCTTGGTAGCTGTAAGTATTGTGGGTATTTTGAATTGTAAAAGTATTGAAGTCTATATACAAACAGTTTGTCGTCAAAAAAATCAGATAAGAAATCATTTTGAAAAACAAGATGAAAGCCTTTAATATCTGAAAGGTCTATTTCACAGCTTTTTTTTTGGTATGGTGAAATAAAAAATATGGAGTTTTCTTCAATATTTAATCTATCTCCATTTAACTCGATATACCCTTTTGCTTTTTCAAAAATGAAAATTTCAAAAAAGTCGGTAGTATGAGGGGAATTTTCAAAAAAAACATTGGGATTTGTTTCGAATTTGTGCAAATCCATTAGGAGTTCAAATCCATATTTTTCTTTTTCAAAATGAAATGTGCTCAAATCTTAATTCTTTTTGTTTGTGGTTTTATATAATTTAGTAGAGTAGAGCCTGATTGTTCTTCTCATATTCTCTATACGAATATAATAAAACAATCAGCACCCCCTTCATCAAACACTTCGACAGGCTCAGTGCAGCGCCGTGCATGAAGTTTTCCCTCACACAGCCTGCCCCGTTTTTGTCGGGGGCTTACCGATAGATTTCTTTATTGAGCTTTCGCAAGGGTTTTTAAACGTGCATACTTTTCTATGTCAAATAGGTTGTAAAATTTAACCAAATTCTCATAGGGTCGCTGGCGTAGCTTCCGATGCGCTTTCCTTCCTTTGCACTTCATCCATTTAAATAATTTGTAATCCAGATGCTTTTTAATGATTTTTATGGTTTCCCAAATATGTGTAACCTTACTGATAGAAAAGTAATTTAGCCAACCTCTTAATAATTGATTAACCTTCCATACTATCCACTCAATTGTCCAATGTTTTCGATTTGCAAATAGCTTCGTCGAAAAGCTTCTATAAGCGTATTGCCCTCACAGAGTTTTCCGTAAAGACTATAAGCCTTGAAGCCCTTATCTTGCTTGGCTCTAATATATAGCTTCCTCTGAAAAACACGAATAGCTGCATCGCTTTGCGATGGACTTGTTAATAGATTTACATCAATATTTGTCATTCTGTCTTTCATATAAGCATATCTAAAGTAGTGTCCCTTTCCTAATTAGAGTTTTGTTGTCTCTAACATCATAGGTACTATGAACACCTCCGACTTCTCTTGCTACAGCTAGTAATTTCGTAATACTTATGTACTAGCTTTTATAGTTGCCACCATTTGTAACAAGAGACCTCCCACAGCCTGCCCCGTTTTTTCGGGGTTTCGTAGTTTTCCATCTATAACCACGCCATCCCTATGACTCCGGTAGATTGTTACACTTCATACTACTGTTTATCCATGCAACATAACAGGGTTCGAGAACGTCGAAACTCTCCCCAATCTACAGATACACTTATCGAAGCTACTACGGGTTCACACTTGCGTATTACAGCTTGGTTATTTGAACATGCCCAGCTTCAGCGAAACCCTCACAAATTTAACTGTCGGCAGCTCTTCTAAATGAACAGCAAATTATTTAGGTAGGATTTACACCTACTGGAAAAACACAACTTCGTGGCGCACCAGCGGTTTGGTGTATAAGAATAGTTGAGTGATTTAAATATTAAAGTTAGCAAATAATTCACAGATATAAAGTCCGTGAGGACTTTCGTAAATAAACTAAAACCAGCAACCCGCCATAATGACGCTGTCGGGCTGGTTAATTTTATACGGTGTTGGAAATTGGCTTTTGTTACTCTATCTCATCAGATAGTCACCCTTAAATAAATTGACATAAAATTAGTCTTTTGAGCATTGCTTTTATAGTTGGTTCTATTGATTAATTCTCTAAATTCTTTTAGTTTGTTCCTTACATTTGAATAGACTCAATTGTGTTTATTAAGTCTATGATTACAAGACTAAAGAATATTTAGTTTTTTTTAGTTTAATACATACTAATCATTAAACTGTACAAGTAATAATTCACTAGTCATAAAACTATAAAAGATTTTAATGTTCATATGATAACTGGAAGCCATAGACTCAGTACTACTTTTTAATTCTTCAATTTTTTGTTGATCATAATACATTCCATTTTGAATCACTCCATAAATTTGTTTTGTATTGCTTATGGACTCTAATGGATTTTTATCAAGAATTACCATATCTGCTAGCTTTCCAGTTTTAATACTTCCTAGTTCGTATTCTTTTTTAGCATACTCAGCAGGGACTATAGTTGCTGCTCTTAAAGCTTCGATATTCGATAATCCAGCATCTACTAAATCTATTAATTCTTGATGGACACTAAAACCAGCAAACGTATAGGAGTCTGTAACGTCCGTGCCAACCATAATTGGTACTCCGAGACTATTGGCTTTACTCACTAACTCTTTAGATTTTTCATAAAATTTCTCACTAATGATAGGGTTAGGATGAGCCAAATTCCGCTCTTTATTACCTGAAATGTCAAATGACCACCATAGTTTTTTTCTTGCTATAGAAATATATTTTGTCATTGAATTGTTTAAAAATTCCTCTTTATGAGCATTCGCTTCAAATTTAAGAGTCTGTAGCGTAGGCGTCCAATAGGCATTTTCTTCACTCATTAATTGCATGAGTTCTTCAGCTTTTCGATCGTTAAATTGATCGATCATCTCATTTTTATACAAACTATAGTTTTTACGCCAGTTTAGACTCAATCTTAAACTGTCTGCATGGGGAAAGCAATCATACATAAAAATGCGTCCATGTTCAAAGCTTTTTTGGCCTGCTTTTATAGCTTCTTCTAGGCTTATAAATATGGGTTTATGACCTGCTAAATGCATATTATATTGCGAGGCTTTTTTAACTAATTCTCTGTAAGATTCAGGTTTTATCTGTTGATAGATTTTTATGAAGTCTACCTGTTCTTTTTTATAAAAATCTAAAAAGGGTTCAACATCTTTTTTGTTATTTAGTTTGAAGAAATCTGGCACGCCATTTGGAACCGATTGTTCACCATCTATTTGGTAACTACCCTGTAATACATATCGAGGCGTAACACGCTTCTTGTTTTGTAAATCTTTATTCCATTGTAGTCTGGTCTTACTTCCTACCCAATAGGCATCCTCTTTATCTAGAGTCCCAGACATATCTCTAATAGTGGTGACACCATTTGCAATGTATAAAGGATGATGAAGCCATTCAGAATGCACATTAGAATGCGTGTGCATATCCCAAAGTCCAGGAATTACATATTTTCCTTTGCCATTAATGATAAAGGTTTCATCAGCACTGTTAATGGAACCAGAAATTCCGATTTCTGTAATTCTATTATCTGTTATTTTTATGTCTTGGTCTTTAATTAATGTTCCTGATTCTATATCAATAATTGATATCGATTTGATTAGTATTGTCTCATGTATTTCAGGCACTTCAATATCTTGAAGCGGCCAATACACACCGGCAAAAAAAAGTAGTACTAGTCCGATAATTAGTAATGAGGCTATTTTTAAAACCCTAAAAAGTTTCCGTTTCATTGATCGTTTTATTTTAAGGTCTTATATACAGATTTTCTAAAGTCTTTTCTAACTTTCAAAGAGTGCCATCCTCCTAATTGTGTCATCATCAAAGCAGCAAAGCCTTCTTTGGGATCAATTATAAACGTGGTTGAATAAGCCCCTTCCCAATAATAACTGCCTTCGCTATAGAATTCATTAAATGCACCATTTTCGGTAATTATATTTAGACCGAAACCAAATTTATTGCCTTTACCTAATATAGGATAAAACCCTTTAGGATAATCAATGCCTCCAATTTGATTTGTAGTCATCATTTCGATTGACTTTCTTGATAGGATTCGTTTGTCTTCATAGATTCCATTATTGAGAAGCATTTGACAAAACCTTATATAATCTGAGGCTGTAGAAATTAATCCACTTCCTGCCATAAATACTTTTGTTTTGTACTCTTTTTTCAAATCGAGTTCTTTGTTAATCCCTTTTAGGCTATCGCCTTTTTTTGAATACGCTCTAACTAATTTATCAATGCTTTGACGATGCGCGTCAAAACCAGTACTAGCCATGCCTAAAGGCTCAAATATGTTTTGTTCTAAGTAAATTTCTAAATTTTGACCAGTAACGACTTCAATTAAGTATCCAAGAACATCTGTAGATGGGCCATAGGTGAATTTTTCTCCGGGTTGATGAACAATTGGCATGGAACTTAAATCTTTCATAAAGCTAGAAAGGCTTTCGTGTGTAGGATTAGAAAAAGATAAACTTTTCTCTTTGTACAGTTTTGAAATTATAGGGCCATCGTAAGCAAAACCAGCAGTCTGATTTAGTAGCTGCCTAATGGTTATTTTTTTTTCAGTGCTTTCAAGTGTATAATTTTCAGAAGAACTATCTTCAATAATCACTTTGGTGTCTTTAAAAATTGGAAGATAAAGCTCTATAGGATCATCTAAATCAAAATTGCCATCTTCATATAATTTCATGATGGCAACAGTTGTAATCACTTTTGAAAGTGATGCAATTTTAAAGTAGTCATTGACCTCCATATCTCTTTGAGATTCTAAATTAGATTTCCCTTTAGTTGTTGAGTATAAAATATTGTCTTTGTCTGCGATTAAAATTACAGCTCCAGATAAATTATTGTCATTTATATTTGATTGTAACCAAGTGTCAATCGTTCTTAAATTTTCGAATTCTGGATTTTGAGCTTCCGTGGATTGATAGAAACTACATGCGATTGTAAATAAAAATAGTGCTCTTCTCATAGTGTTTGTTTTATATTAATGCCACAAAAAGAACCTATGTGTAGAGATAAATAAGCAAGTATTTATAAATCACAAAGACGAATTTATAAATTCGTCAGACGTAAGACTATGAATCTCGATATTGAGAAGGTGTTTTGGATTCAATTTTTTTGAAAGCCGAATTAAATGAAGACATGCTGTTGAAACCTGCATCATAAGCTATTGAAGCAATCGTAAACCGTTTCTCTTTATCATTAGAAATGATTTTTTTCGCTTCTTCAATCCTGAATTTATTGATATAACTATTAAAATTATAACCTGTTTCTTCATTGATAATATGAGACACTTGATGTACACTTAAAGATGAAATTTTTCCAATTTTATTTAAATCTAAATTTGAATCCAAATAGAGTTTGTCTTTCCTAATGACATTATCAATACTTTTAAACAAGCTACTATCATTTGAATCATTTTTAAAAACCATTCCATCATAATTAATAACGCCCAATTTAAAAGCAATACATGTGAGGATATATATGGTGATGCTGTATATAAGTGGGCCTAAAATATAAGGTACCCTATCTTCGAAAATATTTAAAATATAGGAAAACCATATAATGAATACTCCAGCGATCACATATCTTGACCAAATTAGTACAGTGTTTTGAGATTTAGTTCGTGTATGGTTTTCTTTTTTTAATATCTTTTTTACGATTTGCCAAGATTTGAAAATATAGAAAGCTAAATGACCATACACAAAAGCCAGAAGTATAAAAGCCCAAAATTTACCGTGTTCAATAAACCAGTCTTCGGTAGCAAGAAAACTCAAAATAAGCATGAAGACGAATGGCCAAAAATAATGGTAATTCGTTTTCTTTAGTTGGTAATTAGGAATTGTTAGAGACTTAATATAAAAGTAGAGTAATGGACCTATAAGTAGTAAAAAAGACAAACCAATAAATATAATAAAGAAATCTAAATCTTCAGCAAAATTAAATAATACCGATTTACCTACTCTTAAAGCCATTAATAGCAGCATGATAGCCATCAATGATTTTGAAAGTGTTTTTTTTGTTCTGTTCGTTAGCAGAAACAATGAGATTAGAATACCATGGATTAATCCAGCTCCACTAATTATAATTAAAATAATATCTAAGCTTTCCATTCACATCTTTTGGTAGAATAATTATACGTACTAATTCTCACTTGTAATTCTTTCGTTCACTAAGTAATAAACCAGTGCTCCTCTTTTTTGACATTACTGCTAATGAATAGGTTTAAGTCTTTAAAGGTTCACTTTTTTGCAGATACTTAGCAATATAATATTTTACACTTCAAAAAAATCTGGTTTTATCAAGGTTTCAAATTATTATTTTCGGGAAATAGTTGCGAAAGTCAGAAATACAATAAGAATCGATGTGTTTATTTGATAGTAGGACTAGCTTGTTGCCAACGTGTTTGTGGTCGAGTAGACAAGGGGAATTTCACCCCAAGCCTCTCACAGAAGACTACGACAGGCTCAGTGCAACGCCGTGCTTGAAAGTCTCCCCTCACACAGCCTGCCCCGTTTTGTCGGGGCTCTTCTAATTTAATTTACAAAAATAAGCTCTTCCTCTTGCAAGTTGGCAAATTGTAAATAAAAATTAGCCCATCCCTTTGCTCCAGTTCCATTACACTCCCGATCGCTATCCGGATCAACACTACTACGAATGAGTCCGCCTCTGCTTATAACTTCTCCCGATTGCTATTGGGACTATCTCTCGATTGTATATTTCCCTTTGACTTGTAGCGAATCCTAATGCGGTAGCCTTACATAAGTCTATCATCCATAAGCAGTTTCCCAAGTTCCATAATTAAGCCCAAGTAAAGTTCCCCGAATAAAACGGGGCAGGCTTTACCATCTGAATGATCCCGATAGATATCGGGACTTTACAGAAAATAAATAGGTTATCTCTGTAATTAATGTTGTTGCTAACATTACTTTTCACTCCGTATGCCTCGCGCCAGCTGGCTCGTTCTCTAAAAATATCCTCAGGACATTTTCTTAACACACTGCCCTGTAGCTTTTGACAGGAGGTTCCTACTTCTCAGCCTGCCCTGTTTTTTCGGGGACACCTCGTCAGTGGTTTACTGAATTTTATCCTGAGCTTGACGAAGGGTTCAACTTCATTACTCACACCTTGCCAACCTCGTGGATTGGATTCTCCTAAACACTCAGCACCCCCGAGGCTTCGGGGCTCTTTACAACAGCACCTTTAGGGGGTTTAGAGCCATCGCCTATACAACGACTCTGATGGACCTACCATCATCTTAACTAGTGACTGGTTGGAAATAGACGAATTTTATCAAATGAATTATTTTTAATGAGATTTGTTTTTTATTTTATGAGGTGATGCCATAGCATCAGGCGATTAAAATAAAAAACAAACATCGCAAAAAGAAACATTTTTAATTTTGCTGTATTTCCTACCAAACACTATACACAGCATTCAACCATTTTATTTATTGCCATGGTTGATTCTTGGCACACTATGGAAAGTAGCGGTTTTGTGTGCGAGGATTTTCCGAAGGAAAATCAGACGTAACAAAAGTGCAACTACCTTTGGTTTAGTCTAAAATAAGCAATTTTTTATACACGTTATTGTAAACAGTTTTTTACCAATTTCTAATTTAGAAGTCTCTTAAAACACAAATAATTCCATTAATTTGTTTACTCATAACTGAATCATCATAATAAGTTGTATATCCACTAAATGATATAATCATAAATTCGTCTACTTGCCCTATAGAATGTTCTATTAAAGAAATATTTGGTTTATAACTAGCATCAGAGATATCTCCATTAGCATCACTTAAACCAAATTGAAAACCTTCATATCAAATTAATGAAAAAAAGCTTTCAGAACTATTAGAATTGTATGTCACTTCTTTGTAAAAGCTATTGTCTTCAGCTTGAAAAGCTACGTTTTGATATGTTATAACTGAATGATCGGATATCTGATAAGTAATCATTTCCTCTAATGCAGAACAAGTATTGATTAAACCTATTTCCATGTTAGTATCAGTTGAAGGGAAAGTCAATGTTTCTGATATTTGATTAGTATTAAAATCAATAGCAAATATCGAATAAGTATCTTCTGCAGTGCAATTTATCCCATTAAATTCAAATGCACCATCATTAATAACCTGTATTAATTGTTTTCCATTTAAATTAAGTATTACAGCTCCATTAGTTGTAGAATGATTGTTACAGTCATTAACAGTTCCAGAAATATTATAATTAGCATAGGTTTCTGAATTTTCAACTGTAATTAATACATCATCTAAACTTGGGTCAAAAATAAATGGGCCATGAATTTCAATATACGTTTGTGCATTACCACAATTATGTGTATAACCTATTTCGAATGTTATTAACTCCTGAGCTGGTATATTTAAACATATATTGCTGGAATTATCAAGACAATTCTCATAACTTTCACCTCCTGAACTAGAGGTTATGTCAACAGTAAAACAAGAATTTAAATCTTCTGTGAATTGTATTTCTGAACATAGTATAAACTCAGTAATATCTTCAAAATCTTCTTGCTCATTAGTATCACTATCCGAACAAGAAAATAAAAATGCAATCAAACTTAAAATTATATAAATTGTGTTTCTTTTCATTCCTTAAATTGTTTACAACAACTTTTGGTATATGAGCTGTGGCGTGTTTTAACACGAATTTCTCCAAATATAAACTAATTTTGGGAAATCCGTAGATTTTCCAAATAGGCACACACCAAGCTATAGCTTATATACGGTGTTGCCGGTAGTGCTTCTAATCAGCTTAATTTTTCAGTTCGTTTTGACTTTTAGTCACTCGCTTTGTTTTTGCCAAACGTTTTTCTTTATCAGCTTTTATAAATTCGCTAATAGCATTTTCTTCTTCTTTTGTTAATGGTCTTGGGTCGACTACAAAATCTACATCCAAAGGTTCTTTTATTAGTCCCATATCATTATGTTTTAAAATATTTACCAATTAATTTTAATGCTGATTCAGTTGTTATTACCATTAGATGACCTCCAAAATGAATTGCTCCCAAAGTATCTATGTAATGGTCAATTAATTTTGTTTTAGCTATGAATGATATATATCCTTCGCCACCTCGTTGAAACGATAATTTACAGGCAAAAGCAACTAAATTTCCTGGTATCCCTAAATAAACCTTCGTCTTTCCTATATTGAACGGCGCACTTTCAATTAAATGCATATACACGTGGTCTTTCTTTACTTCTAAACTTATAAGACCTTGTATTATGCTAGGATTGCCAACTATTGTTAGTTTATAAATATCCTTTTCAGGTTGTTTGAATTCATTTTTCCAATTAAAATTCCAACCGTTTTTCTTAATTATTGCCTTTAACTCCGAAACATTTAATATAGAAATTTCGGTAGGAAAACTATCGCCAGTTTGAATATTCTCAATCGAGTTTGTCAACTTGTCGATTATAAAATCTAATTCTATTTTAGAAAATTTATTCATAGTAGCAATTTACGAAATATTGGCTGTATTTGTAAATCGTTCAATGTTTTTTTGCATTAATGGGTAGAGTAGAGCCTCATTGCTTATCCAAAGTTGTCACTTTAAAAGTAACAAAATAAATAAACAATCAGCACCCCCTTCATCAAACACTTCGACAGGCTCAGTGCAGCGCCGTGCATGAAGTTTTCCCTCACACAGCCTGCCCCGTTTTTGTCGGGGGCTTACCGATAGATTTCT